>NZ_JAKSYR010000102.1:0-460547 GCF_022829705.1 Methylobacterium sp. E-025 | reverse complement strand
CTTGTCTCGCTTCCGCTCATCGGTGGCGGCGTGACGCTCATTGGCAACCCGACTGCGGTCGCCACTCCAATCACCGCGAGCTTACTCGCCAACTATGAGACGTGGCTGAACCAGGAGGCTTACAAGGTCGCTTGTGAGCTTAGACATCCCCCGCTCGGCGCCTTGACCACGCTCTACACTCCGGCGTGGCAGTGGCATCAGGAGCGGGAGTCGCAGCCGCCGTCGCAACGTGCAGCGCTGATCCTCTCGGCAGTAGGATGCGGATGGGAGACTAGCCTATGAAGGCTCTGCCATCCTACCTCGCCGTTGTCCCGTCCGGAGGAAAGCGGTTCAAGCGCCCCAAGCGGCAGGTGCCGAAGTCTGTTCCGACTGCGATGGCTATTGGCGAAGCTCAGATGATGCTGCGGCAAGCTGAGTATGCCGACACGGTGTTGAGGACGCTCGTCGCGGAAGCAATGCGCGGCGATCCTGTGGTGACGATGGCGCTAGCTCGACACGCGAGTGTGGAGATTGGCGCCTTGATCGCACAAGCTCGGCACGCAGCGCAGAGGGTCGTGCAATGCGCATGATCCTCGCCTACCTCGCCGTCGCGAACATCCGTTGGGCCTCGGCAGACATCGCGCGATCCAAAAGGCTCGCCAACGAAGCCGACGCGGCTTTGCTGCGGTCTCGAGAGCGCATTCGCGTTGCCGACGCCTTGGCGACCCGCGCGGGCCTCGGCTCGATGTTCGCTGACCTCCGCTAGCCTGCTGGGTCAAGCCTCACGTGCGGGCTCAGTCCTCCCAGGACCGAAGCCCGCACACCAGGACCGTCACTACCACCGAGCCGGCGATGATCAGCGACAGCGTGAGCTGATCGGTCGGATCATTGGTGAAGGCCCTGGCCACCGCCGGACCGATTAAGGCGCAGCCGGCACCACAGACGATCGCGACTGTGTTCGAAGTCATCACGCACCTCCTCGGAGGCCGATCGCATGTCGCGACCTGATCTTGTCGTCCACGCCCGCCCAGAAACGGGGGAGAACCTGAGCATGGGGGCGTGGACGGTCGATCCTCAGACCGACGCATGGGTAAGCCGGACTAGGGCCCTTTGTTCGAGGCGGTGATCAGATGCCGCGGCCTGAGAAACCGAAGGCGGGCTCAACCTCGTCTATCGACTTGAGCGGCGACCGCGACCGTTCGCTATCAGCCGCCGAGATTTGCGTTGCCCACGCGGGTGCGGGCGTGGGTAGTACAACAGCCCTTGGAGCTAAGTCGTTGAGAAACAATCAAGAATTGAAGCAAAATGGCGGAGACGGAGGGATTCGAACCCTCGATACCCATTTCTGGGTATGCTCATTTAGCAAACGAGTGCCTTCAGCCGCTCGGCCACGTCTCCAGCGTCGTCGGCTCTAAGAGGTCGGGCCGGGGCGGTCAAGCGGGTCGCGGGCTTGGCGCGTGGCGGAGGCCCTTCGGCGTTCGTAGTGCTTGGCGATGCGCAGGTGGCGCGAGATCGCGTAGTTCATCGCCGTGAGGAAGCCGTAGACGCCGCGGACGCAGTGGCGGCGGCCGAAATAGGCCTTCAGGAAGTTGCCGGGCAGCTCCACGAACACGCGCCAGCTCGGGATCGCGACGCCGCGGGCTTCGAGGTCGTCGGCCTGCTGGTCGGAGTAGCGGTTGAGCTTGTCGAGCTGGTCGCCGAGCGAGCGCACCGAGAAGTGATGGATCACCCCCTTGAGCCGTCCGGGCTCGACGCCGGGCTCGAGCGCCACGCGGTCGTGGACCGGGGAGGGCGAGTAGCGCCCGCGATCCTTGCGGTAGAGCCGCACCGGCGTCAGGGCGTAGGCCCAGCGATGCGGCCGGCTCTCGCCGGGGAAGATCTCGGCGATGGCGATGCGCCAGGCGGGCGTTTCGGGCTCGCCGGCGGCGAACAAGGCGCGGATGTTGGCGGCGAGGTCGGGCGGCACCACCTCGTCGGCGTCGAGGTTCAGGAGCCAGGCGTGGCGGCACTGGTCCTCGGCGAAGCGCTTCTGCGGGCCGTAGCCCGGCCAGTCGTTGTGGATCACCCGCACGCCGAGGGAGGCCGCCAGCGCCTGCGTCCCGTCGGTCGAGCCGGAATCGACCACCACCAGGTCGTCGGTCAGGTCGCGCACTGCACGGATCGTCGCGCCGATGCGGTCCGCCTCGTTGCGGGCGATGATGAAGACGGAGATCGGCAGGGTGCTCGTGCCGTTCGGCGGGATCGCGGACACGCGGCTCAAGCCCCGGTTGCCGCGGCGAGCCGCTTGCGCTGGACCTTGCCGTTGGCGGTGCGGGGGAGGGCGTCGAGGAAGCGGATCTCCCGCGGGCGCTTGTAGGCCGCGAGGCGCTCGGCGCACCACGCGATCAGCGCGTCCGCGTCGGGCTCGGCGCCCGGCTGCAGCACGACGAAGCCACAGATCACCGAGACGTCGGCGCGCACGGCCAGCTCGGCGACCCCAGCTTCGACGACGGACGGATGCGCGATCAGCGCGCCCTCGACCTCGTTCGGGGAGACGCGGTAGCCCATCGCGTTCATCAGGTCGTCGTTGCGGCCCTCGAACCAGAGATAGCCGTCGGCATCGAGCCGGGCGAGGTCGCCGCCGGCGAACCAGTCGCCGCGCAGCACCTGCGCCTCCTCGTCGGGCCTGTTCCAGTAGCCGAGCATTAGGCCGGGCTCGGAGCGGTGGACCGCGAGCAAGCCGGTCTCGCCGCCCGGTACCGGCTCGGGTGCGCCCTCGACCGGCAGGATCGCCACGCGCCGTCCCGGCTGGGGCTTGCCCGGCGAGCCGCGGCGCTGCGCGATCGTCGGCCCGGTCGAGACGTAGGTCGAGATCTCGCTCATGCCGAGCGCCTCGTAGAGCGGCTTTCCCGTCGCTTCGGTCCAGGCGTCGAGCACGTCCGCGGGAAGCGCCTCGCCGGCGGTGCAGCCGTGGCGCAGGCTCGACAGGTCGTGGCTGCCCGGGTCGCCGTACTTGAGGATCTGGCGATACAGGCTCGGCACGGCGGCGAAGATCGTGGCGCGATGGCGCGCGATCAGCCGGGGCCAGACGGACGGGTCGCGCGGCCCGTTGTACAGCACGGCGGTCGCGCCGACGGACCACGGATCGGTGATGCCGACGCCGAGCGTGTAGGTCCAGTTCATCGTACCGGCGTGCAGCATCGTGTCGGATTCCGAAAGGCCGAGCCAGTGCTCGAGCATCGGCCGGCGGCCGTAGACCGCGCGGTGGGCGTGCAGCACGCCCTTCGGTCGGCTGGTGGTGCCGGAGGTGTAGACCAGGGTCGCCGGGTCGTCGGCGGAGGTGTCCGCGTAGTCGGCGAGCGGCGCTTCGGTCTTCATCGCGGCGATGGCCGCTGCATCGAGAAGGATGCAGTCGCTGAGAGCCGCCGGATCGACCACGCAGCCGCCGCCGACGGCGACCGCCGCCGCACCCGAGTTCTCCATCAGGAAGGCTGCCTCGGCCGGCGTCAGCTGCGGCGACGATGGGAGGGCGACGAGGCCTGCGGCGAGCGCGGCGAAGTAGACGAGGACGTAGTCGGCCTCGTTGCCCATGCGGATCATCACCCGGTCGCCGCGGCGCAATCCGCGGGCCAGGAGCCCGGCCGCGATCCCGCGGACGGCGCGGTCGGCCTCGGCGAAGGTGAGGGTCTCGACCGCCTCGCCCGCGCCGACGAGGATCAGCGCGGTCTTGTCCGGCCGTGCCCGCACGTTCTCGCCGAGGCAGTAGCGCGCCGCATTGAAGCGGCTCGGGGGATGGCGGTCGGCGGACACCATGGCGTGGCTCCCGGATGTTGGCACATCGCGGGATGTCCATGGGCGAGGCCGCCGTCAACCACTCCCTGGCGTCATGCCCGGCGCGGCGCGCGGCCTTCCTGCTCCTCGAAGCCCTTCAGCACCTTGTCCAGCGTCAGCGGATAGTCGCGGATGCGGATGCCGGTGGCGTTGTAGACGGCGTTGGCCAAAGCCGCGCCGGCGCCGCAGATGCCGAGCTCGCCCAGCCCCTTGCTCTTGAGCGGGTTGGCCTTGTCGTCGCGCTCCGGCAGGAACACCGCGTCCATCGCAGGAATGTCGGCGTGGACCGGCACGTGATACTCGGCGAGATCGTGGTTGACGTAGGTGGCGGTGCGCGGGTCGATCACCGCATCCTCCATCAGCGCCGCGCCGACGCCGAAGGTCATCCCGCCGATCGCCTGGCTGCGGGCGGTCTTGGCGTTGAGGATGCGGCCGCCGGTGAAGACGCCGAGCATCCGCTTCAGACGGATCTCGCCGGTGTCGCGGTCGACGCCGACCTCGGCGAAGTGCGCACCGAACGAGTAGTGCGAGAACTTCTCCTTCAGCGCGCCGGGCTTGATCTCGCCCTCCGCCGCGACGCCGCTCGACCCGGCGAGGTCGGCCAGGGCTTCGGAGCGGTTTCCGGAGGTGACGCGCCCGTGCGCGAAGACGACGCCGTCCGGGTTGAGGTCGGTCGCCGCCACGAGCTTGTTGCGCAGGTTGTCGCAGGCGACGTAGAGCGCCGAGCCGGCCGAGCCCGCGCCGAACGATCCGCCGGAGCCGGCCGCCGCGGGATAGGCGGTGTCGCCGATCTCGACGCGGATGCGCTCGACCGGGAGCCCCATCATCTCGCCGGCGATCTGGGCGAGGATGGTGTAGGTGCCGGTGCCGATGTCGGTCATCGCCATCCGCACGGTCAGGTATCCGTCGGCGCCGAGCTTCACCGACGCCGAGGACGGCATCAGCGGGTTGAGGCGGGCCGCCGCCGACATGCCCATGCCGACCATCCAATTGCCGTCGCGCATCGTGCCAGCCGCCTTGCGGCGGTCCCATCCGAACAGCTTGGCACCCTCGCGCATGCACGGCACGAGCTGGCGCACGGTGAACGGCACCTGCTTCTCCGGGTCCTGCGTCGGCTCGTTGCGGATTCGCAGCTCGATCGGGTCGAGGCCGATCTGCTCGGCGAGCTCGTCCATGGCGCATTCGAAGGCGAGCATGCCGACGGCCTCGCCGGGCGCACGCATCGAGGACGCGATCGGCAGGTCGAGCTTGGCCAGGCGATGGCGCGTGATGCGGTTCGGCGCGGCATAGAGCGAGCGCGTGACGTTGGCCGAGGTCTCGTAGAACTCGTCACCCTGTGCCGTGTCGGACCAGGATTCGTGGGACAGGGCCGTCAGCCTTCCGTCGCGGTCGGAGGCCAGCCGGATGCGCTGGATCGTGTCGGTGCGGTGGGTCGCGACGTGGAATTCCTGCTGCCGGGACAGGGCCACCTTCACGGGGCGCTGGATTGCTTTGGAGGCCAGCGCGGCGAGCGTCGCCTCCGGCATTGGCTGCAGCTTCGAGCCGAAGCCGCCGCCGATGTAATGGCTCACCAGACGCACGTTCTCGACCGGCAGCTTCAGCACCGAAGCGAGCGACTTCTGCCCGCGGTTCAGCATCTGGTTGGCGGTGTAGAGCACGACCTTGTCGCCCTCCCACGAGGCGATCGTCGCGTGCGGCTCCATCTGCGCGTGGATCTGCGTCGGCGTCGTGTACTCGACGTCGAGCTTGACCGGGGCCGCGGCGAAGGCACCGTCGAAGTCGCCGAGCTTCGAATCCGGGTCGGTCTGCTGCTTCTTCGGCTCGACCGCCTGGGGCAGCGCCGCCCGCAGCGAGGCTTTCGGGGCCCGGACGTCGTAGGCGACCTTCACCAGCTTGGCCGCGGCGCGCGCCTGCTCGAAGGTCTCGGCCACGACGAAGGCCACCGGCTGATCGAAGAACCCGATGTTCGTCCCGGAGAGCTGCGGCCAGACCTGCTCCTTCTTCTCCCCTTGCTCGGGCACGTTCTCGTGGGTCATCACATGGATGACGCCGGGTGCCTTCGCGGCGGCGGCGGTATCGATCGAGCGGATCGTGCCGGCGGCGATCGTCGCGCCGACGATGAAGCCGTAGGCTGGGTTCTTCACCTCTCGGGTCTCGTAGGCATAGGGCGCGCGGCCCATCACCTTGAGGCGGCCGTCGATGCGGTCGATCGGCCGTCCGACGAGGCCGTCGGGCCTGTCGTCGAGCGGCGTCTTCCCGACCGGTTGATTCATCTCCATGGCATTCATCCTGAAAGCGTGGACGGTCAGGTCCGGGTGGCGTCAGTCACCACCGCGCGGAGCGTCCGCCGGGTCAGCGGGATCTTGAAGTCGTTGGTGCCGTAGCCGCGGGCGCCGTCCAGGACCGCATCCGCGGCGTCGTCGGCGCTACCGCCCTTGGCGAGCACGGCCTCGGCCGCCTCGACCCGCCACGGCTTATGCGCGAGGCCGCCGAAGGCCATCCGCGCCTGCGTGATCTTGCCGTCCGCCTTGCCGATGACGGCCGCGATCGAGACCGTGGCGAAGGCGTAGGAGGCGCGGTCGCGCACCTTGCGATACACGTGCAGGCCCTCGACGGGCTTCGGCAGCGTCACGG
This sequence comes from Methylobacterium sp. E-025, assembly GCF_022829705.1. Classification (NCBI taxonomy): domain Bacteria; kingdom Pseudomonadati; phylum Pseudomonadota; class Alphaproteobacteria; order Hyphomicrobiales; family Methylobacteriaceae; genus Methylobacterium; species Methylobacterium sp. E-025. Next base: position 454,124 of record NZ_JAKSYR010000102.1, on the reverse strand, counting down.
CCGTGATGATCTCGCCCGGCTGCAGGGCGGTCTCGATCTGCGGGGTGTCGCCCGGCAGGCGGTGGAACTGTGCCATCGGGATCGCGCGGGTCGCGCCGTTCGGCGACAGCGTCTCGACGCTGGCATCGAGGACCCGCATCGCGACATTCATGTCGGAGGGGTTGGTGGCGATGCAGGCATCGCTGGTGCCGAGCACCGCCATGATGCGGTTGAACCCGCCGATCGCCGAGCAGCCCGAGCCGGGCTCGCGCTTGTTGCAGGGTTTCGACGTGTCGTAGAAATAGTAGCACCGCGTGCGCTGGAGCAGGTTTCCAGCGGTCGTGGCCTTGTTGCGCAGCTGCCCCGAAGCGCCCGCGAGCAGGGCCTTGCTCAGCACCGCGTAATCCTTCCGCACCCGCGGGTCGGCGGCGAGATTGGAGTTGCGCACAAGCGCGCCGATGCGCAGGCCGCCCTCCGGTGTGGCCTCGACCTTGTCGAGGGGCAGCCGGTTGACGTCGATCAGGGTCGCTGGCGTCTCAACCTGGAGCTTCATCAGGTCGAGCAGGTTGGTGCCGCCGGCGATGAACTTGGCATTCGGCCGGTCCGCCGCGAGCCGCGCCGCGTCGCGGACGGTGGAAGGCCGCTCGTAGGTGAAGGCTTTCATCGCGCGCGCCTCTAGAGTTCGGTGCCGGCGACGTCGCGGATCGCCGCGACGATGTTCGGGTAGGCGCTGCAGCGGCACAGGTTGCCGCTCATCCGCTCGCGGATCTCGGCATCGGTGAACGCAGCCTTGCCGACGAGGTCTTCGGTGACGTGGCTCGGCCAGCCCGCCTTGACTTCCGCCAGCATGCCGACGCTGGAGCAGATCTGGCCCGGCGTGCAGTAGCCGCACTGGAACCCGTCATGCTGAAGGAACGCCGCCTGGATCGGGTGGAGCTGCTCCTCGGTGCCCAAGCCTTCGATCGTGGTGATCGCGTCGCCATCGTGCATCGCGGCGAGCGTCAGGCAGGAATTGATCCGGCGCCCATCCACCAGCACCGTGCACGCGCCGCATTGGCCGTGGTCGCAGCCCTTCTTCGAGCCGTTGAGGTCAAGATGCTCGCGCAGCGCGTCGAGCAGGGTGGTGCGCGTGTCGAGGGTGAGGTCGTGCTCGGTGCCGTTCACCGTCAGGCGGACCGACAGCATCTGCGGCGCCTGATCGCCCGGTGCGTCCGCGAAGGCCGGCTTTGCCGGCAGGCCGAAGCCGGTGGCGGCCGCCGCGACGGCGCAGCTCTCCATCAGCGTCCGCCGCGTCAGCGCGAAGGCGCCGTCTCGTGTCTTGTCCGTCATGCTCGCTGTCCCGTGCGACCGGTGGTGCCGGCTGCTGTGGTGCGGGCGAAGTGCGTGCCCGCAGGGCGGTATCGCAACGGGAACGCCAGACGGATTGATTCGATCCGTTCCAGACTGCGCCGGATCGGCGCGGTTGGATAAAGAATGTGATCGCGATCGGCGCGCCGTGCGGCGGCATGGTTCGACGACCCGGACGCAGCGCGCTGCCGGCTTCAGGGATCGCTCTCGACCTTAGGGCTGCCGCTCGCGCTCGACGACGCAGGTCGCGCCTGCGAAGGGGCAGGTCGCGCCCGCGAAGGGACGGTCCGCTCAGGCGCCGGCGGCGAGGCCGCCTTCGCCGATCGCCGAGAGCGTGAGGTGGTCAGCGCCGACCTCGGCACCGGTATAGCCGAGCATGTGCGCGAGTTGGTCGCGGGCGCGCCACACGCGGCTCTTCACGGTGCCGATCCGGCACTTGAGGATCGTCGCCGCCTCTTCGTACGACACGTTCTCGACGGCGACGAGGATCAGCGCCTCGCGCATCGGCGGCGACAGGCGCCCGAGCGCGACCTGCACGTCCTGAAGATCGAGGTGGCCGCCCTGCTCGGGCAGGCTCGTCAGGCGCGCGGCGTGATCGCCATCGCTGTCGGCGACCTCGCGGGCGTGCTTGCGGTGGACGCTGTAGAAGGCGTTGCGCATGATGGTGAACAGCCAGGCGCCGAGGTTGGTCCCAACCTTGAAGCTGCCGCGGCTGCGCCAGGCGCGCAGCATCGTGTCCTGCACGAGATCGTCGGCCGCCGAGGGGTTGCGGGTCAGCGAGATGGCGAAGCTGTGCAGGCTGGTGGCGGCTTCGAGCAGGCCGGCCTTGAACGCCGCGTCGTCGCGCCCCTGCGCGTCGGCAAGAACAACTTCGAGGCGCGCCAGCAGATCGCCGAGATGGGACGGCGGCGGGGCCTGCATCGAGGCGGCATACGTGGTTCGAAGATGCTCACCGAGATGGATGCGGATCGCATCGGACAGTTTCGGCGCCGCGACGGACAGGGAGTCCGAGGAGCCATTGCTGTCTTCCGTGGTGATGAGCATCGTGCCCCGCGCAGCTGGAGTTCCGATGGCGCCTCGGCACCGGCTCGCGATGTCGCGCAATCGATCGGGTGCCGCAGCAACATAGGTTATCTTTGGGCGGTTTCGGCCTGCGGCGATCTAGGCATTGCTGCCTCATCGCGGCGAGGCGTCGGTCCTCCCACGGCCCGCGTCCTGGTCAAAAATTCCGCATCCCGGACAGGACGACCAACCTGTCCTGCACGAGCCCATCACGCCGGAAGCGCGCGAGCCTCGGACCGGGGCGACGGCGTTGTGCGACGCATCGCGCCGGGTGGGTCGCAAAACCGTTATGCTCAGTCTCAGCATATCTAGACACGGCGATCCGGCGCGCCTAACTTAGGCGACACAATGCTCAAACTGAGCATAATGGAGGGCGCCATGGCGTCGACCGTGTTTCCCGTCTCCGCCCCCCGCGCCGTTCCGGCAGGGATGCCGCTGCCCGAGATCTACGCCCGGGTCAGCCGCCACATCCCGGCGATCGAATGGCCGGCGCTCGCCCCCGACATCGAGGCGATCCTCCGCCTCAAGCGCGAGCGCAACGCCGTGATCCTGGCGCACAACTATCAGGCGCCGGAGATCTTCCACACGGTGGCTGACATCGTCGGCGACAGCCTGGCCCTCGCCCGCGAGGCGGCGACGGTGAAGGCCGACGTGATCGTGCTCGCCGGCGTGCACTTCATGGCCGAGACGGCCAAGCTGCTGAACCCGGGCAAGACCGTCCTGATCCCGGATCTCGGCGCCGGCTGCTCGCTCGCCGACTCGATCACCGCCGCCGACGTGCGCGGCCTGCGCGCCAAGTATCCCGGCGTGCCGATCGTGACCTACGTCAACACCTCCGCGGCGGTGAAGGCCGAGTCCGACCTGTGCTGCACCTCCGGCAACGCCGTCGAGGTGATCCGCTCGCTCGGCGTGAAGCGCGTGCTGATGATCCCCGACGAGTTCCTGGCGCAGAACGTCCAGGCGGTGCTGCCCGAGATCGAGATCCTCACCTGGGCCGGGCATTGCGAGGTGCACGAGCGCTTCACCCCAGCCGACATCCGCGAGGTGCGCGAGAGCTATCCCGGCGTCACCGTCATCGCCCACCCGGAATGCCCGCCGGACGTCGTCGCCGAATCCGACTTCTCGGGCTCGACCGCGATGATGATGAACTTCGTCACCGAGAAGCGCCCGGCGCAGGTCGTGCTCGTGACCGAGTGCTCGATGGCCGACAACATCGCGGCCGCGAACCCGGACATCGAGTTCATCAAGCCGTGCAACATGTGCCCGCACATGAAGCGGATGAGCCTGTCGAACATCCGGCACGCCCTGGAGACCCTGACCCACGAGGTCGTCGTCGACCCGGCTTTGGCCGACCGGGCGCGCGCCGCGGTGGAGCGCATGCTCGCGGTGGGTGCGCGATGAACGCGTTCTCGCGCAACCCCGCCGACCGCGTCGTCGTCGTCGGCGCCGGCGTCGCGGGCCTGAGCGTCGCCCTGCGGCTCGCGCCGCGGCCGGTGACGCTGGTCAGCGCCGCGCCCCTCGGGCTCGGCACCGCCACCGGCTGGGCGCAGGGCGGCATCGCCGCCGCGATCGGCGCCGACGACGCCCCGTCGCTCCATGCCGCCGACACCGAGGCTGCGGGTGCCGGCCTCACCGATCCTGCGGTCGCCCTTCGGGTGGCCGCGGAAGGTCCGCGGCTGATCGACTGGCTGGTCTCGCTCGGCGCGCCGTTCGACCGCGACGCCGACGGTGCTCTGGCGCTCGGCCTGGAGGCAGCTCACGGCCGCCGCCGAATCGTGCGGGCGGGCGGCGACTCCACCGGCGCGCGCGTCCTAGAGACCTTGGTGCGTGCGGTGTTCGCGACGCCCTCCATCGAGGTGGTGACCGCCTCGGTCCACGACCTGCTTCAGGACGAGAACGGGGCGGCGGCCGGCGTCGTGTGCGAGCGCGACGGCGCGCGCTTCCGCATCCGTGCCCGCGCCGTCGTGCTCGCCACGGGCGGGGTCGGCGCGCTCTACGCCTCGACCACGAACCCGCGCGGCGCCACCGGCCGCGGCCTCGCGCTGGCGGCCCGGGCCGGCGCGGTGATGCGCGACCTCGAATTCGTGCAGTTCCACCCGACGGCGATCGCCGTCGGCGCCGACCCGATGCCGCTCGCCACCGAGGCGCTGCGGGGGGAGGGCGCCCGGCTCGTCGACGAGACCGGCGCCGCCGTGATGGCCGGCATCGCCGGCGGCGACCTCGCGCCGCGCGACGTCGTCGCCCGCGGCATCTTCCAGGCCCTGGCGCGGGGCCGCACGGTCTACCTCGACACCCGCGGGACGCTCGGCGCGGCGATGCCGACGCGCTTCCCCACCGTCGCGGGCCTGTGCGCGACGGCCGGCATCGATCCGGCGCGGCAGGCGATCCCGGTGCGGCCGGCCGCGCACTACCACATGGGCGGCATCCAGGTGGACGGCACCGGCGCGTCGAGCGTTCCCGGTCTCTACGCCAACGGCGAGGTCGCCTCGACCGGCCTGCACGGCGCGAACCGGCTCGCCAGCAACTCGCTGCTCGAGGCGCTGGCCTTCTCCGGCTTCATCGCCGACGCCTTCGACGCGATGCCTCCGGCCGCCGTCCTGCCCGAGATCCGCACCGCGCGCGCATCGAGCGACCTGCCGGCGATCCGGGCGATCATGGAGCGCCATGTCGGCGTGGTCCGCGACGCGGCCGGCCTGCAGATCGCCGTCGACGGCCTGTCGCGCTTGGCCGAAACGGGCTGCGACGCCGCGCTCACCGCCCTGATGATGGCGCAGGCGGCACTCGGTCGCTGCGAGAGCCGCGGCGGCCACTGGCGCAGCGACCATCCGCACGCCGCGCCGGCCCGGCACACCGAGGCGACGCTGCGCAGCCCCGGCGCGGCCCCATCCGAACCCGCGCGCACCGACGAGGCGTTGGCCCGATGAGCGATATCCTGCCCCTGCCGCGGCTCCTCGTGGAGCCGATCGTCCGCGCCGCGCTGCTCGAGGATCTGGGCCGCGCCGGCGACATCACCACCGATGCGATCGTGCCGCCGGACGCACGCCTGGACGGCGTCATCGCCGCCCGCCAGGACGGCGTGATCTCCGGCGTCGACGCCGCGGTGATCGCCTTTGCCCTGATCGATCCGGCGGTGCGGGCCGTGGTCGAGCGCGGCGACGGCGCCCGCGTCGCGCCCGGCGACGTGGTGATCCGGCTGTCGGGGCCGGCCCGCGCGATCCTCACCGCCGAGCGCGTCGCGCTGAACCTGCTCTGCCGGATGTCGGGCGTCGCGACCGCCACGGCAGGGCTCGTCGAGGCGGCGCGGCCGCACGGCAAGGCCTCGATCGTCTGTACCCGCAAGACCACGCCGGGCCTGCGCGCGCTGGAGAAGCACGCGGTGCGCGCCGGCGGCGGCTCGAATCACCGCTTCGGCCTCGACGACGCGGTGTTGATCAAGGACAACCACGTGGCGGTGGCCGGCGGCATCGTCCCGGCGATCGAGCGGGCGCGCGCCCGGGCGGGGCACCTCGTCAAGATCGAGGTCGAGGTCGACACGCTCGACCAGCTGCAGGAGGCGCTTTCGGTCGGCGCCGACGCGGTGCTCCTCGACAACATGAATCCGGAGCAGCTCACCCGGGCGGTGGCGATGATCGACGGGCGTGCGCTGGCGGAAGCCTCGGGCCGGATCACCGCGGCGACCATCGGCGCGGTGGCGGCGTCGGGGGTCGACCTGATCTCCTGCGGCTGGATCACCCACAGCGCCGCGATCATCGATCTCGGCCTCGACGCCGCCTGACCGGAACACCCGGACCGGTAGGTGCCTCCCGGCATCAGCCCTTGTGCCGCGACCGTCGGATCGGCATGGGAGGGTCGTCTCGGGGCGAGGCGAGGCGGTCCGGCAGCATCCGGCCCGGTGATCGGGTTGGGGTTCCATGGCGGTCGGCGTATCGGACGACGTGGCGGAACGGGCGGCTTCGGCGGCCGGCGATCCGCCGATTCCCGGCATGCCGCCGCGTCCGGCTCGGCGGCTGCCGACCTGGACCTTCCTGAGGACCGCCGCGACCAACTCGCTCGCGGCCTGCGACGCCGAGCTGTTCGAGCGCCTGATCGTCCCGCGCAACTACTGGAGCCAGCAGGTCCTCTTCGTCAGCGATCCTGACGCGATCCGTCACGTGCTGATCGACCGGTTCGACAACTATCCCCGCGTGACCTCGATCCGCCGCCTGTTCGAGACCGATCTGCGCACCGGCACCCTGGCGAGCGAGGGCGAGGTCTGGCGGCGGCACCGCCGCGTCGCGACGCCGACGATCGATCCGCGCTCGATCCGTCCCGACATCCCGGCGATGCTGGAACTGGCCGGCCGCATCGCCGACGCGGTCGAGGCCGAGGGCTCGACCGCGCCGGTCGATATCGAGCGCTCGGTCGGAAGCCTCTCGACGCTGCTGTGGAACCAAGTGGTCACCGGCGGCGATCCTGCCGGGTTGCCGATCCTGCGCTGGCTTTCGAAGGTGCCGCACAAGCCGCGGCTGATCGACCTGATCCCGAAGCCGCCTTGGCTCGCGGACCGCCTCGTCCACCGCCGCCGCGACCCGGCCCTGCCGCTGCTCGACGCCGACCTGCACGCGATGATCGCCGCACGGCGAGGGCCGGACTACGCCGGCCCGCACGACCTGTTGTGGCGCCTCGCCCACGGGCGCGACCGGCAGACCGGCGAAGGCCTGCCGGATGCGGAGGTGCGCGACGAGGCCGCGAGCCTGATCGCCGGCGGCGCGGCCTCCGTGCGAGCGCTGACCTGGATCTGGTACCTCCTCGCCCTGCATCCCACCGTCGAGGCGCGCTTCCATGCCGAGCTCGACGCGGCGATGCCCGACGGCGTCGCGACCCCCGACGCCTTGGACAAGCTGCCCTATACCCGCCGCGTGCTCGACGAGGTGATGCGGCTGTATCCGCCGATCCCCGCCATCCTGCGGCAGGCCGCGGCTCGCGACGTCGTCGGCGGCCACCGGGTCCGGCGCGGCGCGATCATCGCCGTGATGCCGTGGATCGTGCACCGGCACCGAAAGCTCTGGCGCGATCCCGACCTGTTCGATCCCGAGCGCTTCACGGAAGGCAACGGCGTCGGCCGCCCGCGGCTCGCCTACCTGCCGTTCGCGACCGGCCCGCGGGTCTGCGTCGGGGCATCCTTCGCGCTGACGCAGATGCTGGTCGTGATCGCCGTGCTCGGGCGCCGCTTCCGCTTCCGCCTCGCCTCCGACGCGCCGGTGGTGCCGTTCGGCGCGATCAGCCTGCAGCCGAAGGGCGGCCTGCCGGTGCTGGTCGAGTCGCGCTGAGCCAGCGGTCGAGCCCTCCAAAAGGAAAAAGCGCGTCCTCGATCTTGAGGAACGCGCTTCGGAAGGTGGCCCGTGGTCTCAGGATACGGGCGACGATCTCCTATCCGGTGCGGCAGGCATCCGTATCGGGGCATGGTGCCGAACAGACTACAAAGCCCGCGCGATGTCGCGGCTAGGACAGCGCTCGACCGGATGACGATCGGTTCGCGTCACGTCGCGGCAGGTCCTCATCTCGATCCCGCCGCACCGTCGCCGTATTCGGCAGCTGCCGGTAAAAGATGTTTCAGCGTTCGTTATCCACAGCGCGCGACCCGGCCACGTTCTCGCTCCGATACGGCAAAGCTGCCACAGTGTTGCCACCGTGTCACGGCGCGACGCGAACCATGGTGCGGCGCGGTTTCAGGCTTGGCTTTGGGCCGCGCTCGTTTACCCCTTGGCGAGACTTGGCACGGCATCGTGCCGAAGCGTCGTCCACCGCGTTCTCCACAATTTTCGCCTGCCTTTTGAGAGGCCTTGATGCGTCGTAACTTCGCCCTGATCGGGCTCGTTTGTGCGGCTGCCGCCTGGGCGGCGCCTGCACTCGCCTACGAGATCGACCCGTTGACCCGTCAGCCGCTGGACAACGCGCTGTCGGTGCGCGTGCGCCCGCAGGCGGTCCAGGCCGTGGCGGTCCCGACGGCTAACGCTTCGCTCAACGCAGCCGACCCGATGGCCTCCGCCGTCCCGCAGATGTCGGCGGTTCCGCGCGAGACCGTGGCCTATAACGGCCCGTACTCGGCCGGCACCATCGTCGTCTCCACCGCCGAGCGCCGCCTGTACTACATCCTCGGCAACGGCGAGGCTCTGCGCTACGGCGTCGGCGTCGGCCGTCCCGGCTTCACCTGGGGCGGCGTGCAGAACATCACGATGAAGAAGGAATGGCCGGATTGGCGCCCGCCGGCGACCATGCTGCGCCGCCGCCCCGACCTGCCGCGCTTCATGAAGGGCGGCATTGAGAACCCGCTCGGCGCCCGCGCGATGTATCTCGGCGGCTCGATCTACCGCATCCACGGCTCGAACGAGCCGGAGACCATCGGCACCGCCGTGTCATCGGGCTGCATCCGCATGGCCAACGAGGACGTGATCGACCTCTACACCCGCGCCAAGGTCGGCACGAAGGTCATCGTCCAGCGCTGATCGGCCGATCGCCGGTCCGGAACGGGACGGTTGCAGAACGAGAAAGGCCGGCGGAGACGCCGGCCTTTCTCGTTTCGCTGGCGGGTCTCAGTGGCAGCCGCACCCGCCGCCGCTGCCGCATCCGCCCTTCGCGGCGGCGTCCTTGGGGGAGCCTCCTTTGATCGGGGCGACCTTCGCGGTCTCCCGGTCCAGGCCGCGCTCGGCCAGCTCGGTGAGATAGGTCGACCAGCGGGCGTCGTACTCGCGGCCGAGCTCGTGCAGGTAGCCCCAGCCGAAGATGCCGGTGTCGTGCATGTCGTCGAAGCCGAGCTTGACCGCGTAGTTGCCGACCGGCTGGATCTCGAGGATCGCGACCGCGCGCTTGCCGCCGATCACCTTGCGCTCGGCCGGCGAGTGGCCCTGCACCTCGGCCGACGGGCTCGACACCCGCAGATACTCCGCCGGCAGCGCGTAGCGCCCACCATCGTCGAAGGCGATGTTGAGCACGCGCTTGTCTCCCGAAAGGCGGATCTCGGTCGGCCAGCGTTCCTCGGTCACGGTTGAACTCCCTTGCAACTTCTGAGGCCGGCGGCGCGTCTGCGTCCCTGCACGCGCTTGCCCACGGGCCTGCGTCCCATCATATGCGCATCCATGCTAGGTTCGTCATCCGATCGCCGCGCGGAAACTGCATCGCCGCCTTCAGAGTCCCGCATGGGCCATCAAAGCCACGTTCAGCCGGCGCCGCTGATCGACCCGTTCCAGCGGGCGATCACCTACCTGCGCATCTCCGTGACCGACCGCTGCGACCTGCGCTGCGTCTACTGCATGTCGGAGGAGATGAACTTCCTGCCCAAGCGCGACCTGCTCACGCTGGAAGAGCTCGACCGGCTCTGCGGGGTGTTCATCGATCGCGGCGTGCGCAAGCTGCGGATCACCGGCGGCGAGCCGCTGGTGCGTCGCGACATCATGCACCTGTTCCGCCGCCTGTCCCGCCATCTCGGCACCGGTGCGCTGGACGAGCTGACGCTCACCACCAACGGCACCCAGCTCGGGCGCTTCGCGGCCGAGCTCGCCGAGCTCGGCATCCGCCGGGTCAACGTCTCGCTCGATACCCTCGACCCGGAGAAGTTCCGCGCGATCACCCGCCGCGGCGACCTGCCCGTGGTGCTCGACGGCATCGCGGCGGCGCGGGCCGCCGGCATCAAGGTGAAGATCAACGCGGTGGCGCTGAAGGGCGTCAACGAGGACGAGATCGCCGACATGATCGCCTGGGCCCACGGCCTCGGCATGGACATGACGCTGATCGAGGTGATGCCGCTGGGCGAGGTCGACGGCGACCGCACCGACCAGTTCCTGCCGCTCTCGGTCGCCCGCGCGCGTCTCGAGCACCGCTACACGATGACGCCGCTGCCCGACCGCACCGGCGGCCCGGCCCGCTACGTCCGCGTCGAGGAGACCGGCGGGCGCCTCGGCTTCATCACGCCGCTGACCCACAATTTCTGCGAGAGCTGCAACCGTGTGCGCCTGACCTGCACCGGCAAGCTCTACATGTGCCTCGGCCAGGAGGACGCCGCCGACCTCCGTGCGGCCTTGCGCGCCTCGCCGGACGACGCGCTCGTGACGGCGGCCGTGGTCGAGGCGATCTCGCGCAAGCCTAAGGGGCACGACTTCGTTATCGAGCGCCAGCGCCCGGCCGCGGTGCCGCGCCACATGAGCGTCACCGGCGGCTAGGACCGGCCCGACCCCTCGATTCTCATCCCCACAATTCTCACGGTGAGGGGGTGAGCGGATATCCGCTTCCGGTATCCCAGCCGGGCGATCGCCTCCGTCGCGGTGCGGGGAGCGTTTGCCGCCATCGTCCGGACCGCTGCGGTCCTATTCCACGACGATGACGTGGTTCGGCAGCTCGTCCGGGTCGCCGCGGCCGGCCGGCACGTGACGCGCAAGCTCCGCTCCCATGCGTTCGACCGCGCGCAGAAGCCCGGCTTCCGCCTCGCCCTCGCGCAAGGCGGTGGTGAGGTCGGCGAGCGTCGCGGTCCAGTGCTCCGCGCCGACGCGATCCAGGATGCCCTGGTCGGCGACGATCTCGGCATGATGCTCGGCCAGCGACAGGTAGAGCAGGATCCCGGTCCGTCCGCGGGTGCGCCCCAGCCCGCGTGACCAGAACGCCCGGCGGGCGGCGTCGCGGGCCCGCGAGCGCCGGATACGACGCGGCGTCAGCGCGACGCGCAGCCGCTCCGACAGGGCCGCCGCGAGGAGGGCCGCCACGAGGGCGGCCTGCGCGAGCAGGATCGCTCCGGTGCTCCAGCTGGTCAGCACCAGCAGCGGCCAGGGTAGGATCAGGCCGGCGACGAGGGCCGTGACGTGCGCGACCGAGCGGTACTGCCCGGCACGGGCCGCCACCATCACCACGATCTCGCCGGCGGTGCCGGCCTCCGCGCGGCCAACGGCTCGCTCGATCCGTGCGTAGGCATCCGGCGTGAGCAGGGGGCTACCAATCACCCGAGGCACCTCCGCCGCCGGACGAGCCGCCGCCGCCCGAGAACCCGCCCCCATCGGAGAAGCCGCCGCCGAACCCGCCCGAGGTGCCGCCGCTCCAACCGCCGGTCCCCGGCCCAGGAAGAAAGACGATGCCGCCGCCGCGCCCGCGGCCGCCGCGGTTCATCCGCCACGCCACGAACAGGATGAGAAGGAACAGGCCGATGAAGATCGCGACCTGCGCCGGATCGACCTCGTCGGAACGGACCTTCGGCTTTCGCTGCCAGACCTCGGCGTCGCCCGAGAGGATCGAGAGCATGCCGTCGACGCCGGCGGTGATCCCGCCGGCGAAGTCGCCATCCTTGAAGCGCGGCGTGATCGCGCTCGCGATGATGACGCGGGACAGGGCGTCGGTGAGGGCGCCTTCGAAACCGTAGCCGACCTCGATGCGGACCTTGCGCTCGGTCGGCGCCACGATCAGCAGGGCGCCGTTGTTGGTCTTTGCCTGACCGATCTTCCACTCCCGGAACAGGCGGTTGGCGTAATCCTCGATCGTGGTGCCCTGAAGGTTCGGCACCGTCGCGACGACGACCTGATCGGAGGTCCTGTCCTCGTAGGCCTTGAGCTTGGCCTCCAGGGTCCCGCGCTGCTCGGGGGTGAGGATCCCGGCGGCGTCGACGACGCGCCCGGTCAGCTTCGGGAAGGTCAGCTCCGCAGCCGCCGCAGCCGTCCACAGCCCGGCGCAGGCCACGAGGGCGAGGACGAGGGGGAAGGCCCTGAGCGCTCCGCGCCGCATGCGCGGGAAATCCCTAGAACTTCACGTTCGGCGCCCGCTCGGAATTGGGCGTTGCCGTGAAGGTCTCCATCGGCTTCGATTCCGGGTAGAACCACGCCGCGATCCAGCGGCCGGGAATGGTGCGGATCTCGGTGTTGTAGGCCTGGACCGTGCCGATGTAGTCGCGCCGCGCCACCGCGATCCGGTTCTCGGTGCCCTCGAGCTGCGACTGCAGCGCCAGGAAGTTCTGGTTCGACTTCAGGTCGGGGTAGGCTTCGACCGTGGCCAGCAGGCGCCCGAGCGCACCGCTGAGCTGGTTCTGCGCGTCCTGGAACTGCTTGAACTTGGCCGGGTCGGTGATCGTCGAGGCGTCGACCTTGACGCTGGTGGCGTTGGCGCGGGCCTCGGTCACCTTGGTCAGGGTGTCCTGCTCCTGCTTGGCGTAGCCCTTCACCGTCTCGACGAGGTTCGGGATCAGGTCGGCCCGGCGCTGGTACTGGTTCTGCACCTCGCTCCAGGAGGATTTCGCCTGCTCCTCCAGCGTGGGAACGCGGTTGATCGCGCCGCAACCGGAGAGGCAGGACGCGAACAGCATCGCGATCAGCGCACCGGCGATGCGGGCGATGATCGGGCTGGTCCGCGGCGTTGCGAAGTCCGCACTCGACGACATGTCCACCACTCCTGCCTGCCTCGTCCGGCCCAGCTTGGCCGTAATCACGCCGACGTGAGATAGGGTGCCGCACCCGCCGGGAGAAGGGCCGCGCCGCGCGTTCGCGATGCATCGCGCGATCGTCCGGGCGGAGCCGATCGAGGTTGACAAGCCCATCGCCGCGGTGCGCTGTGCGCCCCATGGATGACACGCCTCAAGCTGCGGCGGACAAGCCGCGCGTTGCCATCACCTATTGTACCCAGTGCAACTGGCTCCTGCGGGCCGCCTGGATGGCGCAGGAACTGCTCTCGACCTTCTGCGACGACCTCGGCGAGGTCGCGCTGATCCCGGCGAGCGGCGGCGCCTTCTCGATCACCGTCGGCCCCGACACGGTCTGGGAGCGGACCCGCGACGGCGGCTTCCCCGACGTGAAGGCCCTGAAGCAGCGCGTGCGCGACCGGCTCGATCCGGCGCGCGATCTCGGCCATATCGACCGGCCGAGCTCCGATCGGCCGAAGTCCGACCCGTGATGGCGCGATGCTGCAGGACTACGCCCCCGATGACGCCGCCGCGCCCGCCCGCGATCCGGATGCTGCGGTGAGCCCGAGCGAGCTGCCCGCCGCCCGCGGCCGCCGCGGCCCGCGTCCGAGCTGGCTCCGCCGTCGCATCGAGCGGCTCGAGCGGAACGGCGCCTCGACGCAGGTCTACCTCGTCGCGCTGGTGATCGCGCTGATCGGGCCGGGCCTGATCTTCACCGCGATCCTGCTCGCCCGCTACGCCTCCGTCGAGCGTGCGCGCTTCGAGCAGGATGCCCGCGAGAACGTGCGCGGCATCGCCCTGTCGATCGATCGCGACACCGCCGGCCTGGTCTCGGTGCTGCAGACCCTCGCCACCTCGCCGCGCCTGAAGGATGGCGAGTTCGAGGCCTTCGACGCGCAGGCCCGTCTCGTCCGCGAGGCGATCGACCTCGACATCATGCTGCGCCGTCCCGACGGGCAGCAGATCGTCAACACCGGGATCAAGCGCGGCGGCATGCTGCCGATCACCGTGCTGCCGTTCGACAAGGAGATCGCCTCGGGCACCCAGCGGGCGATGGTGACCGGCTACCTTCCCGGGCCGATGCCGGGCGATGCCACCTACGGTGTCGCCGTGCCGGTGATGGTCGGCCCGAACGTCGCCTACATCCTCAGTTTCAGCGCGCCCGTGAGCCGCCTGCAGGCGATCCTCGCCCGCGAGGTCGTCGAGGGCTGGACCACCGGCATCTCCGACCGGCAGGCGCTGGTTCTCGCCCGCCTGCCCGACCCGGGCGCGATCGTCGGACGCCCGCGCCTCGCCAGCCTGCGGCAGATCCAGACCGAGACGCCCGGTGTCTGGCAGGGCAAGGACCGGCAGCACCGCCCGGTCGTCGTGGTGGAGGCGCGCTCGCGCCTCACCGGGTGGACGGTCGGCACCAGCATCCCGCAGACCCTCGTCGACGCGCGGCTGCGCCGCTGGGTCTGGGCCTTCGGCGGGTTCGGCCTTCTCGTCCTGGCGACGTCGTCGGCGCTCGCCGTCGTGCTGTGGTCGCGGGTGTCGCGTCCGCTGCGCCAGCTCGCGGCCTCCGGCCCGGCCCTGTCGCGCGGCGAGGCGATCCCGCGCATCGCCTCGCCGGTGCACGAGATCCGCCGCCTCGGCGACGTGCTCACCGACGCCTCGCTCCGGTTGAAGACCCGCGAGGGCGAGCGCGACCGCGCACTGGCCGACACCCGCCGCGGGCTCTCGGCGCTGCGGGAGAGCGAGGCGCGCTTCCGCCACATGGCCGATTCCGCGCCGGCGCTGATCTGGATGACGGACGAGGCTGCGACGGTCAGCTTCGTCAACATGCATTTCGAGCACATCTTCGGAATGCCGGCGACGGCGCTGGCCAACGAGGGCTGGCACAAGATCGTCCATCCCGACGACCTCGCCGGCTTCTCGGCCACCTTCACCGACGCCTTCGACGCGCGGAAGCCCTTCCGCACCGAGGTCCGGGTGATCGATCGCGACGGGGCGGTGCGCTGGCTCCGCTGCGAGGGCGTGCCGCGCCTCGACGACGGCGGCACCTTCCTCGGCTACACCGGCTGCAACGTCGACATCACCGATGCGAAGTCCGCCGAGGAGCACCTGCTCCTCCTGATCCACGAGCTGAACCACCGGGTGAAGAACACGCTGGCCACCGTCCAGTCGATCGCCAACCAGTCCCTGCGCAGCCTCGACGGGGCCGAGGCCGATGCGGCCCGCGGCGCCTTCGAGGCGCGGCTCCTGGCGCTCGCCCGCGTCCACGACGTGCTCACCCGCGAGAGCTGGGAGGGGGCCGAGATCGCCACGGTCGTCGCCGACGCGATCCGCCCGCTCGATTCCCCGGAGGTCTCGCGCTTCCGTGTCTCCGGGCCGCCGTTGCGGCTGCCGCCGCGGATCGCGTTGTCGATCGCCATGGCGCTGCACGAGCTCGGCACCAACGCGGTCAAGTACGGTGCGCTCTCGCGCGAAGGCGGCCGCATCGACATCGCCTGGACGCTCCGGCGCGACGACGAGGTCAGCCTCACCCTCCGATGGGTCGAGAGCGGCGGCCCGCCGGTGGCGAAGCCGACGCGCACCGGGTTCGGCTCGCGGCTGATCGAGCGCAGCCTCGCCCGCGAGCTCGCCGGCGAGGTCAATCTCGCCTTCGATCCCGCAGGCGTCGTCTGCACGATCGTGGCGCCGGTTCCGCCGCCCGGCCTGCTCGAGCGCAAGGGCGGCACCGACGTGCCCCGGATCGCGCCGCTGCCGCGATTCGGCTGATGGGGCGGGCGTTTCGGGATGGCCCGACGCAGACTCCACTGAGGTGCCTGCCGGCGTTCCGCGGATAGCGCGCACCGGAAGTCAAATGGGTAGGCGTCCCCCTATCCCAACCAACGCGCTCATCCTGAGGTGCTGCCTCGGCAGCCTCGAAGGAGCCCTCCTGCGATCGCGCGCCCGGCCGGCGGGCTCCTTCGAGGCTACCGGTTCTCGGAAGCGCTTAGGATCGAGATGAGGGGTTGGATCGGCGCGCAGGGACATCGCGTGAGACGCAAAATCGCCGCGACCCGAGGGTCGCGGCGGTGGAAATTTGGCCCGATCGTGATGGGTCCGAAACAGCTCAGAACCGGTAGGTGAAGTTTCCCTTGACGGCGTGGTCCTCGGCGCGGGACCCGACCTGCCCGGTGTAGGCGATGCCGAGGGTGGCGGCGGCCGAGACCCGCAGGTCGAGGCCGGCTTCCGCCACGAGGGCGTCGCGGTCGATCGGGATGCCCGCGGTGAGGAAGGCCGGGCCGGTGGCGCCGAAGGCCAGCAGCGCCGTCGGCACCACGTCGCCGAAGGCCCGGCGGTAGCCGAGCAGGCCGTGGGCCGAGACCGGCGCGCCGAGGCCGAGATCGAAGCTCGTCTGCGCCCGCACGCCGGCGGTGGCCGCCCCGAGGTCGTAGTCGCGGGCGAACCCGGTCAGCGCGGCGATCCCGCCGGTCTCGGTGAAGCGGTCGCGGCCGATCGCGACGACGGCGCCGCCGACGAAGGGCTCGATGTAGGACAGCTCCGCCGGGACCGGGGCGGCGTCCTGGCCGACGGGCGGCGCGGCGCCGCCCAGGAAGAGCTTGTAGCCGATCTCGCCGAAGCCCTGGATCGTCGAGCCGCCGGTGCGGGCGCTCGGCGTGTCGGCGAAGCCGGCGAACGCCACCGTCCGGGTCAGGCGCGCCGCGTTGTCGGCGTAGACCGCGCCCAGCCGCAGCGAGACCGGCCCGCGCTCGTAGCCGCCGTAGAGGCCGCCGAAGCCGCTCTCGATCGAGCCCGATTGCAGGCGCCCGGCCGTGTCGAGGCTGGTCGCGGTGTAGCCGCCGGCCACGCCGAGGCGGAAGCCGCCCGCGACGCGGACATCGGCGCCGAGCACGAAGCCCGAGGTCTGGCGCGACAGGCTCGCCGCGTTGCCGTCGCTGCGGGCCTGCCCGAAGCTGCCGAAGCCCTGGCCCCAGAGCCCGAACACCCGCGGGTCGAGGGTGCGGACGGCGACCGGCACCGGCGCGGCGCGGCGACCGGGCAGGTCGGCGGCGTAGGCGGCCGGCAGGCGGCCGTAATCGGCGCCCTCCGCGAAGCCGGGGGTGGCGCCCCAGCGCATCCGATCCAGGATCGCCTCGCGGACGAAGAACGCGGTCTCGAACTCGGCCGAGACCGTGCTCGCGTGGATGTCCCCGGTCAGCGCCCGGAAGGCTCCGACCGCCTCGGGCGTCGTCAGCCCGATGGTGCGGTCGTAGGCGCCGGTGCCGGGGCCCCCGGCCTGGATCGCGTTGGCGACCGCGCCCTGGTTGCGGGTCTGCGCAATCGTCGCGAACGCGATGTCGTTGCGGGTCAGCGTGAGGTCGACCTCGTTGGCCTGGTAGCGCAGCGTCGGGGTGAGGAAGGCGAAGTTCGCGGTCACACCCGCGAACTGCCCGGCCACGCCGCCGCCGGCGGTGAGGATCGCGTACTGCGTGCGCGGATCGTAGGTGCCGGGCGCCGCGAGCACCTGCACGGTGCCGCCGGCGAGCGTCGCCGTGCCGGCGACCGCGAGCCGGTCGGACTGGCCGGCGGCGTTGGCCTCGACCTGAAACACCGAGCCGGCCGCGAACGCCGCGTTGCCCGCGACGGTGAGCGTGCCGATGGAGTTGCCCGGCGCCACCGTGCCGCCCGAAAGCGCGCTGATGCCGCCGACCGTGCCGGTGCCGCCGAGCAGGCCGCCGTCGTTGACCGTGGCGAGGCCGGCGATTGTGCCGTTGGCGTAGAGCGCGCCGCCGTTGCCGACGGCGACGTTCGTCGTCAGCGCGTCGGCGGCATCCATCCGCAGGGCGCCGGTGACGTTCCCGAAGTAGCCGGCGGCCGAGTACAGGTCGAGACGGCTCCAGTAGCTCAGCGCCGTGCCGTAGAAGGCGGCGAGCGCGTTGGTCTCGGTGTTGAGGAGGATCTGGTTGATCGTGCCGGTCTGCAGGTTGCCGTAGAGGCCGCCGTTCGGCGCGATCGTCCTGGCGGCGGTCGTGCTGCCGCCGTAGAGCGGCGCCAGCAGGATCGAGGCGTCGGGGCCGTTGACGGGCGCCGTCTCGCGCGGCGCCTGGGCGAAGGTGAGGGTCGGCAGGCCGTAGGTCAGGCGGGCCTGGTACAGCGCCTGGTTGGCGGCGGAGGGCACGTACGGGTTGCTCGCGGTGTTGGCGGCACTCGCCGCGCAGGCCGCGACGGTGTTCCCGCACTGCGCCGCCTCGTAGGCCTGCAGCTCCGCCGCGGCCCGGGTGAACAGGCCCGGCATGTTGATCGCCGTGCCTGTCGTCGCGGCGTTGTTGATGTAGGCCGGGTTGGTGAAGGTCTGGGCGAGGTCGTAGGCCGAGAAGGCGCGCGAGGCGATGATGTCGAGCGGATAATGCACGCCGAGCACGATGCGGTCGTTGGCGTAGTCCGAGGCGCGCAGCAGCATGTTCTGGTACTGCTGCGGCACCAGCATCGCGAGCAGGTAGCCGTCGGTATAGGCGTACTGGGTGTGCCCGCTCGGGAAGGACGGGTTGGTGGCGATGCCGCTCAGCGCCGTCGGGTCGAACACGTTGTAGCGGCTCGCGGCGACCTGGATCGGCCGCGAGGAGCCGTAGACGTCCTGGCCCGCTTGCGTGTTGCGGACGCCGTAGGCGAGGTCGAGGACGCTGTCGAAGCGGTTGGGCAGCGTGCCGGTCGTCCCGGCCGCCCCGGCGGGCGAGCCGGCGGGGATCGTGTAGGGACCGGTGGGCAGGGTGTAGCCGGCCGGCGCCACCGCCGGGATCGGCGGCGCGTTGCCGGAGGGCGCGGTGCTCGGGTTGTTCGCTGCCCCGTTCGCGAAGTAGCTCTTCGCCACGCCGAGGTTGGCGCTGAGCACCGTGTAGGCCTGATTCAGGAGGTTGAAGGTATTGGTGAGCGGCCCGCTCGTCGCGGTGCTCGCCCGGATGCCGGTCTGGTAGATCGCGCCGAGCTGCGGCCCGAGCCCGCCCACGGGTTGGTAGGGGTTGAGGCCGCCCGGGCTCTGCGCCACCTGCAGCGGCAGGCCGCCCGCGAGGTTGTCGCCCGGCCCGAGATTGACCCGCGTCCCGTCGAGGAGGGTGATCGTCGTCGCGAAGGCGGCGCTTCCGGGCAGCGCCTTGTCGCTGATCGCCCGCTGCTGGTCGGCGACCGAGGCGCCCTGGTTCTGGGCGATGGCCTGCGAGAGGTTGAGCTGCAGCGTCTGCTGCCCGACCGCCGTTCCGTTCAGCGAGAGGAACGGCGCGAGCAGGTTCAGCACGTTGACGTTGGCCGGCGTCGTGTTCGCGGTCTGCGCCTGGACGGCTGCCGGCCCATAGGCCGCGACGACCACCGCGGCGATCGAGACACCCTGCTTGAAGTCCATGATTCGTCCCCTCGTGCCGATCTTCGGCGTTCTGAGAGCAGGACTAGCGAAGTCTACGTCGGAGTCTTCGTCATAATCCAGTCATAATATTGAGAAGTACGTGGGGTTGCTGAAAAGCAACAAGTATTATCATGTGCTGGCTAAATACCTCGGCCCGGAACACGGCGTCTCGAGGATGACTTTGCCGGCTCGCATCACTGCGACCGGCGCGACGGCGTCAGGCGCAGGCCGGGGGCGGGGCGCTCGAGCAGGACCTCACGGCGAAAGCGGACCAGGCGCGCCGGCCGCCCGGCGGTGCCGCTGGTGACGCCCTCGGTCTCCTCCACCAGCCCCTGCTGCGCCACCAGCCGGCGGAAGTTCTGCTTGTGGAGCTGCGTTCCCGACAGGGCCTCGACGGTGCGCTGAAGCTGGAGCAGCGTGAAGTGCGGCGGCATCAGCTCGAACACCACCGGGCGATACTTGATCTTGCCGCGCAGGCGTCCGATCGCGGTGGCGAGCACCCGGCGATGGTCGAACGCCATCGGCACTCCCGTCGGGTCGCCGGGGCGCGCGGGCCCGGCATTGCCGGCGGCTTCCGGGATCAGCCCCGCCTCGAACAGCAGCTCGTAGCGTTCCAGCACGCGCTCCTCGTTCCAGGTCGCGCCGTTAAGGCCGAAGGTGAGGCCGAGGCGGTCCGCGCGCGAGCGCCGGAGCTTGGCATCGGTCGGCGCGCCGGCCCAGGCCAGCAGCTCGGCCTCGATCGCATCGAGCTCGGGCGGCCGGCCCTTCCGGAAATCCTCGTAGGGCAGGTAGCGGTACCAGTTGCGCCAGGCCGCCTCGGCCAGGCCCGCCGGGCGCTCCTCGCGCACGAGGGCGAGGTAGGCCACCGACAGGGTGTGGACGCCTGCCCTGGCGTCGGCCTGCCGGTCGCGGTCGCCGAAGGTGTAGAGCTGCTCGACGTAGCCCAGGCGCTGGTGGGTCTGGCGCTCGACCCAGGCGCGCAGGCCGCGCTCCAGGGTGGCATGCTCCGACACGAGCGGCCCGGCCGGCAGCCCGTCGCCGCGTCCCGCGGCTTGGTCGGCCACCTGGACGGTCAGCGCCCGCGGCTCGCCCTCGGTGGCGGCGATGATCGCCGCGGCGAGCCCCACGGAGGAGGGGCTGGGCACCGTCCCGGCCGCGCGCAAGTCCGCCGACATCGTCTTTCCCGTCGCCCTGTCCATCGCATGACCCGCCGCCCAAGGCCGAGCGGTCGTCGATGGAGCGGCCGCGCATCGACCTGTCGTTGCTTAAGCCGCAAACGGCCGCAATCCGTCAACGCGGCGCCGACATTCTGGCGGGGATGGCGCCCTCTTGCCTCCGAGGCCGAAAGCGCTTGCTAAGCGGCTCTGCGGTGGCCAGACAGGGCCGAACGCGCCGGGACGACAGCCGGTCGTGAGGAGGCGGGCGATGCAGGCGGGCGGCAGCCTCGGAAACGCGACGACCGGCCGCGCGTCCGGTCCGACGGTCGACCTGCGCCTCTACGGTCTCCTCGACGTCGGCGTCTGCGGCGACGACGGGCCTCGCCTCGCCGACATGGCGGCGGCGGCGGTCGCCGGGGGCTGCACCCTGTTCCAGTATCGCGAGAAGGACATCGCCGACGCCCGCGCCGCGCTCGCCCGCATCCGCGCGATCCATGCGGCCCTCGCCGGCCGCGCGCCGCTGCTGGTCAACGACCGGGTCGACCTCGCGCTGGCCGCGGGTTGCGAGGGCGTGCATCTCGGCCAGTCGGATCTGCACCCGGCCGATGCCCGCCGGCTGCTCGGCGACCGGGCGATCGTCGGGTTGACGCTGAAGACCGGCGCGCAGGCCGACGAGCTCTATCGGCTGCCGGTGGATTACGCCTGCATCGGCGGCGTCTTCGCCACGACCAGCAAGGACAACCCGGATCCACCGGTCGGCCTCGACGGGTTCGCGCGGATCGCGTTCCGCGCCAGGCTCGCCCGCGGCACCGCGGTGCCGGTCGGCGCGATCGCCGGCATCGACGCGAGCAACGCCGCCGCGGTGATCGCCGCCGGCGCCGACGGGATCGCGGTGATCTCGGCCCTGTTCGGGGCGGAGGCGGTCGAGGGCCGGGCGCGCGACCTGCGGGCGCGGGTCGACGCGGCGCTGGCCGAACGAGGAGCTGCCCGATGACGCCGATCGCGCTGACCATCGCAGGATCGGATTCGGGCGGCGGCGCCGGGATCCAGGCCGATCTGAAGACCTTCTCCGCGCTCGGCGTCTACGGCGCCAGCGCGATCACGGCGCTGACCGCGCAGAACACGCGCGGCGTCCAGGGCATCCACGACGTGCCCGCCGACTTCGTCGCCGCGCAGATCGACAGCGTCTTCTCTGACCTCGCCGTGACGGCGGTGAAGATCGGGATGCTGTCGCAGCCGGCGGTGATCGAGGCCGTGGCCGCGGCGCTCGAGCGCCACGCCATCCCGCGGCGCATCCCGGTGGTGCTCGATCCGGTGATGGTCGCCACCAGCGGCGACCGGTTGATCTCGGACGACGCGGTGATGCTGCTGCGCAGCCGCCTGATGCCGCTCGCCGACCTGATCACCCCGAACCTGCCCGAGGCGGCGAGCCTTCTCGACGAGGCACCGGCCGCCGACGAGAACGGCGCGGCCGCGCAGGCCAGGCGCCTCGTCGCGGCGGGCGCCCACGGCGTGCTGATCAAGGGCGGCCATGCCGCGGGCGACGAGAGCGTCGACCATCTGCTGACCTCGGAGGGGCTGGTGCGGCGCCTCTCGGGCGCACGCCACCCGACGCGCAACACCCACGGCACCGGCTGCACCCTGTCGGCCGCCGTCGCCGCCGGCCTCGCGAAGCGCCTCGGCCTCGAGGCGGCGGTCCGGGCCGCCAAGGCCTACGTCGCCGCCGCGATCGCTGCCGCCGACGACCTCGCGATCGGCGAGGGGCATGGGCCGGTCCACCACTTCTTCGCGATCTGGGCCTGAACGCCGAACCGGCACGCTGCCGCATCCGCGCCGGTCGCCTTGCATCCGCGGGGGGATTGCGTTTGTAGTAGCGCACGTTCGTTCCGATAAACGGAACGCGATGGCGGAACGCGGATGGCTTCGGCGATGCAGGAACAGGCGGAACGGCCGGGTCGGGGCCGGGACATGCTGAGCGGAGCGGCCGTGCTGTCGGGACAGCTCGGCAAGACGATCCAGCGCCTGCGCAAGGCCTACAACCTCTCGCTGTCGGAACTCGCCGAGCAATCCGGCGTCGCCAAGTCGATCATCAGCCAGATCGAGCGCAACGAGACCAACCCGACGCTGGCGACGATCTGGCGCCTGTCGCAGGCGCTCGACGTCTCGATCGAGCGGGTGCTGGCGGCCAACGACGAGGAGCCCTTCATCGAGAAGTCCTCGCGCGCCGACACGCCAATCCTCGTCTCCGAGGACGGCAAGGTGCGGCTGGCGATCATCGGCTGGGTCAAGACCATCGAGTGGCTGCAATGGTACGAGGTCTCGGCCGACCCGGGCGGGGTGCTCGATTCCGATCCGCACCAGCGCGGCTCGGTCGAATCGCTCTCGGTCTCGGAGGGCTGCTTCGAGGTCGACATCGGCGGTGTCGTTCAGCGCGCGCGCGCCGGCGAGACCCTGCGCTACCGCTGCGACCGCCAGCACGTCGTCCGCTGCACCGGCGATGTGCCGGGCCGCGCGACGATGGTGGTGATCATGAAGGCGGCGGTGATGGAGTGAGCGGCCCGGGCGCTCAGCGCCCGCCGTTCACCCAGCGCACCAGGTCCGCGAGCACGGTGCCGAGCGCCTGGTCGAGCGCCCGCGCGCCGTTGCCGGCATCGACCGCGGTGACGGGCACGCGCGCCGTGAAGATCCGGGCCGCGACCACCTTGCCGGTGCCGTCGGCGACCAGCTTGGCCGAGATGTCGACCACCGCCTCGCCGGTGCCGGCCGCGATGTCGAAGGCGCGGATCTCGGAGATGAGCTGGTAGTCGGCCACGACCTTGTCGCCGGGGCGCGAGACCGAGCGCAGGCGGCCGGCATTCTCCAGGCTCTGGATGATCCGGGTCTGGATCAGGCGCGGCAGGCGATCGGCCCATTGGCCGCCGCCGAGGAACGAGAGCGAGCCGCCGGCCTCGCGCACGATGATCCGATCGGCCTCGAACGGCTGGATGCCCACCGGCTCCGCGACCACGATCGCGCGCGCGCTCGCGGCCGGGCGGCCGGCGGCCGGCAGCGCCATGAGGTCGAAGGTCAGCGGCGCGGCGCCCCCGCCGCAGCCGCCGAGGATCGGGGCGACGAGCGAGGCGACCAGGGCCAGACCGGTAACGGGACGGAGCATACGCGATACCTGAACGTTCCCGGCCGGGTGGCCGGGAACGGATGAAGCTGTGCCGTTCAAACTATTCGGCCGCATGAAATGTGCCGTGCGGCGAGGCACATCGACCCGGAACGGCGCGACTTCAGCGGCCACCGTTGTATTCCGGCAACGACGGCTTGCCGCCGAAGATCACCTGCGAGGGGTCCCGCTCCAGCGTCCGGACCGTGCGGTTCAGGGTGTTGAGCGTGCGTTGCCCGTCGGTCGACAGGGCCTCGACCTCGCGTCGGCCGGTGCCGCTGAGCCGCCCGAAGCTCGTGGCGATGTTGGCGGTGCGCTTGTCAAGGTTCTCGGACAGGGTCCGGAACGCCTTGCCGGCGTCGCGCACCGAGATCGCGGCCTCGCGCACCTGCGTGAAGGTGCTGGCGCCGGCCTCGCCCGAGGCGGATCCGAGGAAGCCCTCAGCGCCCTTCAGCACGGCGTCGATCCGGTCGGCCGAGGCGTTGAGCTTGCCCGCCAGCGACCGGGCGTCGTGCAGGCCGGCCTCGATGTCCGGGCTCGACGTCGCGAGCGCGCTCGAGAACCGGTCGGCGTTGTCGATCACGCGGTTAAGCTTGCTGCCGTCCACCGCCTTCACCAGGCTCGAGACGGCGGGCCCGGCCTCGGCCAGCGTCTTCGAGAAGCTCTCGACGTTGGCGAGCGTGCGGGTGATCGCGCCCTCGTTGCCGGCGACCAGCTTGTCGAGGCGCTGGAGCACGTCGTCGGCCCGCTGCGCGATCTGCTTGGCGGCGGCCATCATGTCCTGGATGTCGGACGAGTCGGCGAAGATCGTCGGCATCTCGCCGTTCGTGCCCGGCGCCAGCGCCGGCGCGTCGGCGTTGCCGCCGTTGAGCGCGATCACCGAGACGCCGGTCAGCATCGCCGAATCGAGGCGCGCGCGGGTGTCGGCGCGCAGGGGCGTCGAGGGGGCCACCTTGATCTCGGCGATGACCCGGCGCGGGTCCTGCGGCAGCAGGTGGACGTCCGTCACCTCGCCGACCTTGATGCCGTTGAAGGTCACGCTCGACCCGCGCGACAGCCCGCCGACGCTGCCCGAGAACACGACGCGCACCGCCTGGCTCACCTGCCGCGACGAGCCGCCCGACAGCCACAGCACGAAGCCGAAGCCGACCAGGATCACCCCGAGGGTGAAGGCGCCGATGAGGGCGAAGTTCGCACGGGTCTCCATGATCTCAGGCCTTCCGCCAAGCTGTGGCATTCGTGCGGTGCGCGGGCGCACCCGCGCGGCGCGCTGGCATCCGCCCCCGGTGCGAGCGGTCACGCATGGGCGGGGACGCCCGTCCGCACCGGCGCCGCCGGGACGATCGCGCGGGCTCGCTTGCCGTGGAAGTACGAGCGCAGCCACGGGTGGTCGTGCGCCAGCATCTCGTCGATCGTGCCGGCGGCGATGATCTGTCCGTCGCCGAGCGCCGCGATGCGGTCGCATGCGGTGTAGAGGCTGTCGAGGTCGTGCGTCACCATGAAGACGGTGAGGCCCAGGGTCTGCTTGAGGGTCGCGACCAGCTCGTCGAACTCGCCGGCGCCGATCGGGTCGAGGCCCGAGGTCGGCTCGTCGAGGAACAGGATCTCGGGGTCGAGCGCGAGCGAGCGGGCCAGCGCCGCGCGCTTGATCATGCCGCCCGACAGTTCCGAGGGCAGCTTGTCGGCGGCATCCGGCTTGAGGCCGACCATCTCGATCTTGAGGCGCGCGAACTCGTCGAGCAGGCGCTCGGACAGGTTCAGGTGCTCGCGCATCGGCATCTGGATGTTCTGCTTCACGGTGAGCGCCGAGAACAGCGCGCCCTGCTGGAACAGCACGCCCCAGCGCTGCTCGACGCCGCGGCGCTCGGCGATGGTGAGGCCGTCCATGTCCTGCCCGAACACCTCGATGGTGCCCGAGCGCTTGGCGACGAGGCCGAGGATCGTGCGGGTCAGGACCGACTTGCCCTGGCCCGACGGGCCGACGAAGCCGAGGATCTCGCCGCGGCGGATGTCGAGGTTCAGGCCCTTCAGGATGGTGCGGTCGCGAAAGCCGACGACGAGGTCGCGGACGCGGATGATCGGTTCGGGTTCGGTCGTCTCGGGCATGGCGTCTGGGTTTCGCACCGGATCCTCAGAAATCGATCGCCGCGAAGAACACCGCGAACAACCCGTCGAGGACGATCACCATGAAGATGGATTTGACGACTGAGGCGGTGACGTGGCGCCCAAGCGATTCCGCCGAGCCCTCCACGGCGAACCCCTCGATCGTCGCGATGATGCCGATGATCAGCGCCATGAACGGCGCCTTGATCAGCCCGACGAGGACGTGGTGGACGCCGACCGCCGCCTGCAGCCGCGCCAGGAACTGCTCCAGCGTGAGCCCGCCATAGGCCATCGCCGTGAGGCCGCCGCCGGTCAGCGCCGCGAGCGCCGCGATCAGCGTCAGCATCGGCAGCCCGACGACGAGGGCGAGGATGCGCGGAACGATCAGGATCTCGATCGGGTCGAGCCCCATCACGCGCAGGGCGTCGACCTCCTCGCGCATCCGCATCGAGCCGATCTCGGCGGTGAAGGCCGAGCCGGAGCGTCCGGCCACCATGATCGAGGTGAGCAGCACGCCGAGCTCGCGCAGGATCAGGAGCCCGATCAGGTTGACGACGAAGGCCGCCGCCCCGAAGCGCTGGAGCTGGAAGATGCCCTGCTGCGCGACGATGCCGCCGACGAGGAACGAGATCAGGAAGATGATCGGCACGCCGCGGAAGGCGACCTGCTCGATCTGGTTGACGAAGGCCCGGCCGCGGAAGGTCGACGGACGCGACGCCACGCGCAGGCACGCGGCGATCACCTCGCCGAGGAAGGCCAGCCCCGTGATCAGGTCGTGCCCGCCGCGGACCACGCGGCGGCCGAGGCCGTCGAGCATCGCGAAGACCCGGCCCTGGCGGACGGGAGCGGCCGGCTCGGGATCGCGCAGGTGCATCTCGCCGAGCAGGATGCGGTGCTCAGGCCGCACGCCGGCATAGCTCAGGCGCCCGCCGGCCGCCTCGATCTCGCCGCGGGTCCGCTCCAGCACCCAGGCGCCGAGGGTGTCGAGGCGCGCGACGGCGCTCAGGTCGACCATCACGGGGCGGCTCCTGGCCTCGGCGGCGATCCGCGCCGCGGCGATCTCGACCGCGCCGCCCTGGTCGGCCGTCCAGCGCCCGTCGAGCGCGACGCGTCCGTCGCCCGGCGCGATGGTCGCGCCGGCGGGCTGCCGGTCGAGTCGATGCGTCGGCGTGGTGTCGTTGGCCTGCACGAAGCCTGTGTCCCTCGATCGGCGCGGTCTGCCTGCGCGATATGTTCAGATTAGGGTTGACGGTCCGTATCGTGCCGCACCGCAACCGGAGGCTGCCCGGTGGCAGGGACCCGGGCCGCGGCCCGGCTCGCGGCGGCCGCAGTCAGGGCGAGGCCCGCGACCGCGAGCGGCGCCATCGCCAGGAAGACGAGGGGCCCGCCGGCCCGGTATGCGAAGCCGCTGAGCAGCGTGGCGCCGGCCGCCGCCGTCGCGTTCGCGGCGCTGAGCGTGCCCTGCGCCCGGCCGCGGGCGCCGTCCGGGGCGAAGGCGGAGACGGCGGCCATTGCCCCGAGCTGCGTCGCGCCGAAGGTCAGCCCGTGCAGGGCCTGGAGGCCGACGAGGGCGGGCAAGGTGTCGCCGAGGGCGTACATCCCCACAGCGCGAACCAGCGCCGCCCCGCCGCCGAGGGCGAGATAGCGGAACGGCGTGCGCCACGCGGCCGGCAGGCGGGCGACGCAGGCGAACAGCACGATCTCGGCGACGACCCCGATGCCCCAGAGCGCGCCGACCGTCGCGGTCGAGAAGCCGTGCGCGGTCCAGTGGATGCTGCCGAAGGCGTAGATCGCCGCGTGGCTCGCCTGGATCGCGGCGGCGGCGGCGACGCAGAGCTTGAGGCGCAGCGGCAGCCGTGGACGAAGCCCCTCCGCGTGCTCCGGCGCCGGCGCGGCGACCGAGCGGCTGGTGAAGGCCACCACGCTCGCGATCAGCGCCAGCCCGGTGAGCAGCAGCGGCACCGCGAGGGTTTCGCCCATCGCCGTGAGCAGCGCCCCGCCGGCGAGGTTGGCGATGAGGAACGCCACCGAGCCCGACATCCGGATCCGCGCGTAGTCGAGCCGCGGCTGCCGGCGGACGGCGGCGAGGGTGAGGTAGTCGATGCTCGGAACCAGCGGCGCGCCGGCGACCGCGTTGAGCAGCACGAGGAGCGCCAGCGCAGGCCAGCTGATCCCGGCGCCGGCCGGCATCAGGGCGTAGGTCGCCGCCAGGGCGAGGCTGCCCGTCAGCAGCAGCGCCCGGGCGCCGACGCCGCGATCGATCAGGCTCATCAGCGGTGCGGTGGCGACGATGCGCGTGGCGATCGGCAGGGCGAGCAGCAGCCCGATCACCGAGGCGTCGAGGCCGAGCGCGGCGAGCCAGACCGGCATGAACGGCATCGCGATGCCGATCTCGACGAAGACCACCGCGTAGAGGAGCGACAGGCGGAAACGGCTGGGCTCGAGGGTCGGGGACGCGGCCAAGGTCTCGGATCGATGCGGGGTGGATCGGGACGGGAGCGGCCACCGTAAGCCGCCGTTAAACCGATCCTGTCAAATTGCGCTCTTGCCAGAGTTGCGCCGGAGCCGGGTCTCGTCCCACCGCGCGAGGCTATCGCCTTCGAGGACGCGTATCATGTCCGGTTCCCACTCGCTGACGGCCTTCGAGCTGACCGAGTACGAGGCCATCGAGGCGACCATGAGCGGGAGCGCCCGCGGGCGCTGGTTCCTCGCCGAGTATGCCCGCCGCAACCGCAGCGCCGACACGAACGTGCTGCTCGACGCGATCGCGCGGCTCGAATCCGCGGTTACGGACGGGCACGGCCCGGACGCGGTCAGCCATTTCCGCGGCGACATCATGGAGATGGCGAGCGCGATCAGCCGGACCAAGGCCGAGATCGCGGCGATCACCGATCCCGATCACGACCAGACCCGGCTCGGCATCGCCTCGGAGGCGCTGGACGCGATCGTCCAGGCGACCGAGCGGGCGACCACCGACATCCTCACCGCCGCCGAGCAGGTTCAGGAAAGCGCGTGGTCGCTGCGCGAGCACGGCATCGACGAGGCGGCCTGCGACGCCCTCGACCGCTACGCGACGCAGATCTACACCGCCTGCTCGTTCCAGGACCTCACGGCGCAGCGCACGAGCCGGATCGTGCAGACTTTGCGCTATCTCGAGGAACGCCTGATCGCGATGATGGCGATCTGGGGCGATGCCGGCGCTCCGGTCCCACCGGCGCCGGGCTACGCGACCTCGCGCCCGGCCCGCGAATCGCGGCCCGAGGACCTCGATCAGAGCGACGTCGACCGCTATCTCGGCATGGACGCGCCGGCGGTGATCGCCGCCGCGCATGCGGCTCTCCGCGCGATCGAACCCGGTGCGGTGCCGCTCCACGACGACATCGTGTTCCTGCCCTCGGCGCCCGAGCCCGAGCCCGAGCCCGAGTCGGCCGCGGAGGCGTCGGACGTCGAGGCCGAGCTGGATTGGGCCGACGATTTCGAGGCGCAGATCGCCTCCGAGGACGACGCCCTCGAGTTCCGGGCTGCCGACGCGGCACCCGCCGACATCAGCGCCGAATCGCATCCGCCCGCGGAACGTGCGCTCAGCTTCGCCGAGATCGATGCGCTCAGCGTCGAGGAGAAGCTGGCGCTGTTCTGCTAGGGCTCCGCCGAGCGAGCGCGAGACCGCCCTCCGATCCGGGACCGCGCCTGCGCCGGCGAACCACGGCGGGGCGACGCGTTCCCCGAAGCTCGGCATCGCGCCTCGCGCCGCTTGCGCCCCCGTGAGATCGCCGCCCCTATGGGCCAGAGGGGCGAAGCGACGGAGGCCGGGCGTTGCCGAGGTATCGGAACAAGTCGTTGCCGCCGCCGTACCTGAAGCGGGTCTGGCTGCCCGACGACGCGGTCTACGATAGCGACGCCTATCCCTACTGCCTTCCGCTGTTCCGGGAGGGCGGGTTCGAGCTCGCGTTCGATCGTCCGGTGACCATCATCGCCGGCGAGAACGGGGTCGGGAAATCCACCCTGCTGGAGGGCATCGCGGTCCTCGCCGGGTTCGACGAGAGCGGTGGCGGCGCGGGCTACCGCGCCGTCGACAACGCCCGGGCGCCCGAGACCAGCGGCGGCGACCTCGCGCGCGTGCTCCGGGCGAGCTGGCTGCCGAAGGTCGGTCGCGGCTGGTTCTTCCGGGCGGAGAGCTTCTTCTCCGTCGCCCGCTACCTCGACGAGGTCGGCAGCCCCAGCGCGGATTTCCTATCCTACTCGCATGGCGAGGGCTTCATCCGGTTCTTCGAGGAACGCTGCGCCAAGCCCGGGATCTTCCTCTTCGACGAGCCCGAATCCGCCCTGTCGCCGAACCGGCAATTCGACTTCCTCAAGCTCTTGAAGCGCATGGAGGCGGGCAACCAGACCCAGGTGCTGATCGTCACGCATTCGCCGATCATCATGGCCCATCCCGGCGCACGGCTGCTGCGGATGAGCCGGCACGGCCTCGAGCCCGTCGCCCTCCAGGACACCGAGCATTTCCGGA
The DNA here is from genome assembly GCF_022829705.1 of Methylobacterium sp. E-025. Classification (NCBI taxonomy): domain Bacteria; kingdom Pseudomonadati; phylum Pseudomonadota; class Alphaproteobacteria; order Hyphomicrobiales; family Methylobacteriaceae; genus Methylobacterium; species Methylobacterium sp. E-025. The sequence goes on along the minus strand of NZ_JAKSYR010000102.1, from coordinate 424,052 downwards.
TCCTGCGGCAGTTCGTGAGCGATCCCGAGGGCATGATCGAGGCGATGACCGACGCGTAGCGACGATCGCGCGGCCGGAACCGGTAGCCAGGACGAAGGGTCGCGCGTTCGCCGCAATGATCCGGCGTTACACCCTGCGCGCATCGCCCGGCGCCTGCGAGAGACCGACGACATCGTGGCCCTTCACCTGCTCAAGCTCTGCGTCGGCCCCGCCTCGATCGACGAGTTGGAGGCGCGTCAATCTCGATTCCGCGACGAGGCGTTGCGGCTCGGTGCCGATCCGGCGCCGGTCCACACCACGCGGATGGTCCCGAAGCGGCGGGCCGAGATCGCCGGGCACGGCTCGATCTACTGGGTGATCAAGGGCACGCTGAGCTGCCGCCAGGCGATCACCGCGATCGACCTCGTCACCGGCGACGACGGCATCGGCCGCTGCCGCCTCGTCCTCGATCCGGCGATCGTCGCGGTGACGCCGCGGCCGTGCCGACCGTTCCAGGGCTGGCGCTACCTGACCCAGCGCGATGCGCCGGGGGACCTCGGCATCGGCGCGGCCGCCGACCTCGCCGCCATGCCCGAGGCCCTGCGCCGCGAGCTGGTCGGTCTCGGTCTCCTATGATCGGACAAACGAAGGGCGGCCCCGATGGAGCCGCCCTTTTCGCGTCTGGCAGGCGTCAGGCGCCCTCGAACCGCCCGCTCGCATGGGCCAGCATCGTGTAGACCTTGCCGGTCTCGGAGGTCAGGTAGGCGTCGGCGCGGGCCGCGTCGCGGTCGTTGCGGGCCACGTCGCCGAGCAGGCGCTCGAACTCGCTGACGTAGCGGTCGACGGTGCGGTGGAACTCGGCGTCGGCACGGTAGCGGCGCTGCATCTCCAGGAAGGTCTGCTTGCCCTGCGGCGTGTAGATCTTGATGTCGAACAGGTTCGGCTCGCCGCGACGATAACGCTCCCACAGGTCGACCGCCGTGCGGTGGTCGATCATCCGCGCGATGTCGGCCGAGATCGTCTCCAGGGCGATCCGACCGGTCTCCACCGCGGCCTTCGACGTGCCCGGGGCAGGAACGGGGGGCTCGGCGACGCCGGCCTCGTCCTCGTCGTCGAGCGAGGCCCGCGTCAGCAGATCGGACAGCCAGCCGCGCTTGTCGCCGGAGGCCGGGCCTGCCGTCGGGCGGACCGGGGACGCGGGACGCGCGGCCGGGGTCTCGGCCCGTGCCGTCCCCACGGGCCGCGCCGGGGCGGCCGGGGCCGCCGGCCGGGCGGGAGCCGCCGAGGGAGGCGTCCGCGCCGCTGCCGGGGCGGAGGTCGCGGCCGCCGCCGGCTGCGCCGGAGCCGGGCGCGAAGCCGGAGCGGCACGACCGCCGGCCTCCGCCGTCCGCCGCTGCTCGGCCGCCTGCGGCTGAACCACGTCGACCGCACGGTTCGAGCGGGCGACGAGGGCCGAGAGCTCGTTCAGCGCCTTGATCTGATCGGAGACCACGCGCCGCATCTCGCCGGTGGCGTCCTGGGTCTCCTGCGGCAGCTCCAGCACGCCGCGGGCGAGGTCGGCGCGGGTGGCGTCGAGCTCGGTCCGGATCGCCCCGGCCATCTCGCGCATGCCGGCGACCGACTCGCCGAAGCGAGTCTGTGCCTCCGCGAAGACGGTGCGCATCTCGACCGAGGCGGCGGCGATGGCGGCGCGGACGGACTCGGCGGTCTTCTCGCCCTCCGCGTCGGCTCCAGTCCGGAGGCCGTCGAAGGCCTCCGAGACACGGGCGCCGGCGGCGCCGGCCGACTGCGTGAGGCTTTCGCCGACGGCGCGAGCGCGCTCCTCGGCGGCGCGCAGAGAACGCTCGATCGCCTCGGCGAAGGCCGCGGTCTGGCTCTCCAACGAAGCCGAGCGCTCCTGCAGGCCGGCCAGAGCCGTCTCCATCGCTTCCTCGCGGCCCGACAGGCTGGCGGCGAGCCGGCCCTCGACACCCTCGAGCGACCCGGCGGCGCGGCCGAGCTCGGCCACATGGGTGCGGGACTGCTCGGCCAGGGCGCGGCTGCGGCCGTCGAGGGCCTTGGCCAGGCTCGTGGCCTCGCGCACGGCCCCTTCGGCGACGCCGCGCAGGGCCTCGACCTGGGCCGAGACGCCCTCGCTCGCTGTCCCGGTCTGCGCCGCGACCTCCTGCAGCGCCTCCTGGATCTGCTGGACGCGGTTGGCGAGGCTGCCCTCGATCGCGCCGAGATTGGCATCGGCACCGGCGACGAGATCCATGAGGGCCGCGTTCGCCGCCTCGATCCGCGCGACCACGCTGCCGAGGTCGCGCCGCAGGCGGTCGTTGACCTCGGACAGGCCTGCGATGGAGCGGGCCGCACCGTTCTCGACCGCGGCGCGCAGCGCTTCGGCCGATTCGCGCGATTGCAGGGTCAGCGCCTCGGTGCGCTCGCGCAGCGCCTCGATCAGGGGCTCGCCGGTCTCGGCGAGCACCCGCTCGATCGCGGTGCCGCGCTCGGCCAGGGCGCCGGAGAGCTGCAGCACCGGTCCGTCGATCACCGCCCGCAGGCGGTCGATATGGCCCTTCATGGTGTCCGCGACCGTGCGGCCGGTCCCGTCGACGCGCTCGACCAGGGCGCCGCCGCCCTCCTCGATGCCGCGGACGATGGTCTCGGCGCTCTGCGCGAGGCGGCGTGCCAGGGCCTCGCCGCGGGAATCCACCAGCGTGCCGAGCGCGTCGGCGCGGCGTTCGAAGCCGGCGGACAGGGCCTCGGTCCGCTCGTCGAGCAGCGCCGCCATCGCGGCGTTGCGCTCGTCGAGGGTCGCCCCGAGCGCCGCCGTGTGGGCGTCGGCCAAAGCCGCGTGGCTGCGGGCGCGCTCGTCGAGCGCCGCCACGAGGGACGCCATCCGCTCCTCGACGAGGCCGGCGAAGGCGTCGTGGCGGTCGTCGAAGGCCGTGGCGAGCGCGTCGCCGCGCGAGGCCACCAGGGTGGCGAAGGTCTTCATCCGGCTGTCGATGCGCTGGGTGAAGGCCTCGCTGCGGCCATCGACGCTGACGGTGAGGGCCGTACCCTGCGCCTCGACGGTCTTGGCGAAGGCATCGGTCCGCGCCTGCAGCAGATCGGCGAGGTCGGCCATGCGGGCGTCGAAGGCCTCGGTGATTGCCCGGGTGCGGGCCTCGACGTCGCCGCCGAGGGCCGAGGTGCGGCTTTCGAGCAGGTGCTCGATCGTGCTGGTCGCCTCGTCGAAGAGGGCGCGCAGGCCGTCGGTGCGGGCCGCGACCATCCGGGCGAAGTGCTCGGCACGATCCTCGACGGCGCTGCCCAGCGCGTGGCCACTCTCGTCGAACAGGGAGCGCAGGGTCTGCGTCCGGGTGTCGACGGTCTCGGCCAGCTGCCGCCCGCGGCTCTCGACCAGGCCTTCGAGGGCGTCGTGCGCTTCGGCGAAGGCGGTGCGCAGGGCGGACGTGCGCTCGTCCAGCGCCTCGGTGAGCTGGCGCTCGCGGGCGTCAACGAGCTGCGCCAGCGCGGCCGGCGCCTCGTCGAACACCGCGCGCAGCGTCGCGACGCGGGCGTCCACGTTCGTGGCGAGATGATCGCCGCGGCCTTCGACCACCGCATCGAGGGCGGCATGCGCCTGCTCGAACAGGGCGCGCAGCATCTGCGCCCGGGCGTCCACGGTCTTGGCGAACTGTGTCCCGCGGCCGTCGACGAGGTCCGCCAGCGCATGCAGGCGCTCGTCGAACAGGGTTCCCATCGCCTGGGTCCGGTCGTCGAGGGTGCTCGTGGCGTGGCCGAGCGTGGTCGCGATGGTCTCGACCAGCTCGCGGCCGCGGCTGTCGAGGGCGTCGTGGAGCGGGCCCATGCGGCCGTCGAGGCTCGACGACAGGGTCGTGGCGTGCTCGTCGAGCAGGAGGCGGATCTGGTTTGTGCGGGCGTCGAGCAGGTCGTGGACCGTGCGCACGCCCTCGTCGAGCAGGCCGCTGATGTCCGAGGTGCGGGACGAGAGGGTGCGCCCGAGGCGCCCCTCGCCGTCGCCCAGCATGCGCTCCGCGTCGGCGATGGTCTGCTGCAGCTTGGCCAGCACGCTCTCGCCGCGCTGGTCGATGACCTCGCCGAGCGAGGTGCCGCCGCGGTCGAACAGGCGGGCCAGCTCGGTGATGCGGCCGCCGATGGCGCCGAACACCATGCGGCCCTTCTCGTCGAGCTCGTTCGACATCGCGGCGGTGCGCTCGTCGATGAGCTGGCCGAGCAGGTCCGAGCGCTCGGCGAAGGCGCGCCGTACCGTCTCGGTCTGGGTCGCGAGCGCCGCGTCGGCGCTGGTCGCCCGCTCCTCGATCAGGGCGACGAGTTCCTGGACGCGGCCGGCGAGCGCGACGTCGATGCCGCCGGTCCGCTCCTCGATCGCGCGGGTGAGGTCGGCGACGCGCGCGGCCATCGCCGCGTCGATGCCGCTGGTGCGGCTCTCGATCGTCTTCACGAGGTCGCGGGTCCGGCTGCCGAGTTCCTCGTCGACCGCGCGGGTGCGGCTCTCGATCAGGCGGATCGCCTCGAAGGCCTGGGCACCGAAGCGCTCGTCGACCAGGCGGCTGCGCTCTTCCAGCGCCGCGCCGATCGCCTCGAGGCGGCCGAGCACGCCGGTGTCGAACCGTCCGGCCCCCTCGTCGAGGCAGCGGGCGATCTCCTCGCTGCGGAGCGCGAGGGCGTCGCTGATGGCGACCGCGCGGGACGCGATGTCCTGGCCCAGGCCCTCGGTCCGGCTGTCCAGCGCCTGCACGAGGTCGCGGCTGCCCTCGGCCATGATCCGCGCCATCTCGCCGGTGCGGCCGACCAGGGCCTCGTTCAGCGCCGTCGCGCGGGTGCCGAGATGCCCGTCGATGTGGGTAACGAGGTTGGCAAAGGTCTCGCCGATCTCGCTGGAGCGCTTCGCCGAGCGCTCTTCCAGCGCGCCGAGATGGGTCTCGACCGCGTCCTGCGCGTCGCGGGTGCGTTCGGCGATGGATTCGGCGACCGCCTTGCCCTTCACGGAGATGATCCGGTCCATCTCGGCCAGGCTGCCGCCCATGGTCTCGCCGAGCGTGCTCGTGTCGCGGGAGATCTTGTCGGCGAGGATGTCGCCGCGGGCGATGATGTCCTGCAGGGCGGCGAGCCGGCTGCCGATGGTCTCGTCGATCGCCTTGACCCGCACGTCGGCGGTCTCGCCGAAGCTGGCGCCGCTCTGGTGGAGGGCGTCGGCGACGCGCGCGCCCTGCGTCGCGACCGCGAGGACGATGTCGCGTCCGGTCCCGGCGATCCGCGCCTGGGTCTCCTCGGCATGGCTGGCGAGGAGGTCGGTGACGCCGCGGCCGTGCTCGCCGAAGGCCGCCTCGATCGTGCGCATCCGGGCGGACAGCTCCTCGGCGACCTGATCGGCGGCGCGGGCGATGGCGCCTGTGGTCTCGTTCGAGCGCGTCGCGAATTCGGCGTTGAGCGAGCCCATCGCGGTGCGCAGGGCCTCGATCGCCGCCTCGGCGCGGCTGCCGAGCTCGCCCCCGGTCTCCTCCGAGGCGGCGCGGATCCGGCCGAGCAGGCCGGTCATGTGCGTCTCGACGGCACCCGTCACCTCGCCGGAGGTCGCGCGCAGCGCGTCCATCGCGGCGTCGACGCGGGCGGCCATCTCGGCGGTCTGGGTCGCGGTGGCGCCGTGCGCGGCGGTCGCCGCAAGGCCGATCGCCTCGGCGGCCTCGGCGCTGCGGGCCGCGAGGTCGGCGGCGGTGTCGGCCAGGCGACGCTCGAAGATCTGAACGGCCTCGACGGTGCGGGCCTCGAGCTCGCCGGTGGCGCCGGCGGCCGAGCGGCGCATCGCCTGCGCCGCCTCGGCACCGGTCGCGCCGATCGAGACCGTGGTCTCCTCCGCCGAGCGGCGGAAGCTGTCCACGGCCTCGGCGGTGCGCGCCGCGATCTCGGCCGAGAGGGTCGCGATGGTCTCGCGGAGCGAACCGGTGGCGCCCGAGGCGCCGTGGGCGAAGGTGTCGCCGAGGTTGGCGAAGGCGGCCTCCAGGCTGGAGGCGGCCTCCTGCGAGCGCTGGGCCACGAGGCTGCCGGCGCGCTCGCCCGCCGCGTCGAGGCGGGTCTCCAGGTCGCCGCCGTGGAGGGTGATGGTTTCGTGCAGGCGCCCGGCGATCGCCTCGATGCGGTCGGCGACGCCGCCGCCGCCGGTGGTGACCGCTTCCGCGACCCGCTCGGCGGTGCCGACAAGGTCGTCGCGGACGGCGGCGGCGCGCGACGCGAAGGTCTCGATGACCCCCGCGGCGGCGAGCGCCAGCCCGGCCTGGGCGTCGCGGCCGCGCGCCTCGATCGACGCGGCGACGCCGTCGCCGGCGGTCTCGATCTCGGTGCGGAGCGCGGCGCCGCGGCCGGCGATGTCTTCGGACAGGGCGGTGCCGGTGGCCGCGAAGTGCGCGCGCAGGGCGTCGCCGGTCTCGGCGAAGCGGGCGGTGATCTCGCCGCCGGTCTGGGTGAAGCGCTCGGCGAGCGCGTCGCCGCGGCTGAGGAACGTGGTCTCCAGGCTTCCCGCCGAGCGCTCGAAGCTCTCGCGCACCGTCGCGCCCTGGCGGTCGAGGGCGTCGATCACGCCGGCACCGGTCTCGGCGAGCGAGCGTGCGACTTGGCTGGCGTTCTCGGCCAGCCGCTCGGTCAGCGCGCCGCCGGTGCTCTCGAACACCCGGGTCACGTCGGCCGCGCGGGTCTCGAACGACCGCATCAGCGTCTCGCCGACCTCGGCGATCGAGCCGCGCACGCCTTCGCTGGTGGCGGCGAGCCGCGCGATCAGCTCGTCGCCGCGTCCCGACATCACGCCGACGACGCGGTCTCCGGCCTCGCCCAGCGACGTCGTGATGGCGTCGCCGCGCGCGTCGAGCGCGCCGGTGACGCGCTCGCCGGCGCCGGTCATCGCCGTGACGATGCGCTCGGCCGCGCCCTCCAGCTCCTGCGTCAGGCTCTGATGCGAGCCGGTGATCGCGCCACGCACGCGCTCGGCGTTGGCGACGATGGACTCGCGCTGCGCCACGAGCTCGTCGACCAGGGAGCGGATGCGGATCTCGTTGTCGGAATAGGCGCGTTCCAGGGTCGCGATCTCGCCGCGGACCAGGGTTTCAAGCTCGCCGGCCCGGGCCAGGGCCCGCTCGACGCCGTCGCCGACCGCCGCGACCTCGCGGCGGACGGTCTGCGACATCGTCAGCACCGCGTCGGTGGAGAAGCTCTCGGGCTCGGCCAGGCGGATCGCGACCTCTCCGACGGCGCGCGCCACGAGGCGCATCTCCTGGGCCCGCACGGCCAGCATGCCGGTGATCAGGAACAGCACCACCGGCCCGACCAGCGCGGCGGCGCCGACCGTGGCCTGCAGCGCGGTGAGGCCGGTCAGAAATCCCTTCAGGTCGCCGCCGGACTGGTTCCAGGCCAGCAGCGCGAGCCCGTTGACCCAGAGGAACGCCGCCAGCGCGGCCAGGATGTAGGGAGTCCGCGCCGGGCGCACGCGCAGCGTCTGCTGGAGGATTCCGATGTTGCGCCGGTCGTCGTTGGCCACCAGCGAGCGGTCGGGCGGAAGCAGGCCGCCTTCGCGATGCGCGCGCTCCCGGCCGGGCGGCGGCACGTCGGAGGCGAGCGGCGGATCGAGGTCGAGGCGCGGCGGGCTCAGGCGCCCGCCTTGCTCCTGCAGCGGGTCGCCGTCGCCTACATCGGGCAGGCGCGGCTCGGTCCGGGTCTCGGCCTCGGGCGTCAGGACCTCGAGGTTCAGCGCCTGCTCGATCGCAGAGAGCGCCGCCTCGGCCGGGTCCTTCAGCTTCTTTTCGGTGGCCATGCAACGCCTCGTTACGCGATCTCGCGACCGCCGGCGAGAGCCGGTGGCGGAGACACAACTACCCGTTTACCAAGTCAATTTAGACCCCGCCGGTCCCCCCGGATACCCGATCGGGGACCCCGCTTAGGAATTCCTTAACGGAATGGTTACCAAGGCGGAGCGGACCTGGCGGACAGGCCGCCAACCCATGATGCAGCAAGGATGATCCGGTGGCGACCGCTTTGCGGCGCGCCCTGTGGACAGCCGGGATGCAGATCCGAGGAAGCCCGACCGTGGACGCCATCGACCGTGCGCATCTCGACGCGCAGACGTTCGGAGACGCGGATCTGGCCGCCGAGCTCCTCGGCCTGTTCGCGGAGCAGTGCCTGCGGATCCTGCCGCGCCTGTCCGATGCGGCGCTGCCGGGGCAGGACCGTGCCGATCTCGCCCACACCCTGAAGGGCTCCGCCGCCTCGGTCGGCGCCGGGCGCGTGCGCGATCTCGCCGCCGCCGCCGAGTCGGCGCTGCGCGGGGGCGGCGACGGCGCAGACGCGGTGGCCGCCCTCGGACCGGCGGTCGCGGCCGTGCTCGCGGAGATCGCCGGCTGATCCTGAGCGGTCGACATCTGCGGCATAAGCGGTTCGGGTTGCAGGGGAGGGGAACACGCCGCGGCTTGCCGCGTAGCTTGCAGCGACAAACCCATCCCTCAGGTGTCCGCCGACGCGTCACAACGTTCGCGTGCTTGCAATCCGCGTCATGCCCCGCCAAGCAGGCCCGGCGCTCGCCGGACATTTGCCCGCCCGATCCACGAGCCCGGAGTTACGGATGCCCAAGATCACCTACGTCGATCATGCCGGAACGGCGAGGACCGTCGAGGGCAGCGTCGGCGCCACCGTCATGGAGACGGCGTTGCGCAACAACGTGCCGGGGATCGACGCGGAGTGCGGCGGCGCCTGCGCCTGCGCCACCTGCCACGTCTACGTGGCCGACGATTGGGCCGAGGCGGTCGGGCCGGCCGAGGACATGGAGCAGGACATGCTCGATTTCGCTTCCGACGTGAAGGCGACGTCCCGGCTCTCGTGCCAGATCCGCATCAAGCCCGAGTTCGACGGGCTCACGGTTACGACGCCGGCCCGCCAGGGCTGAGCGATCGGGTTCAACGCAGCAGCGCCCGCATCGCCCCGTCGAGGCCTTCCAGCGTCAGCGGGAACATGCGGTCGGAGAACAGCCGCCGCATCATCGCGATCGATTGCGTGTAGCCCCATTGCGGCGCCGGCACCGGGTTGAGCCACACCGCCTTCGGGAAGTGCGCGAGCACCCGCTGGACCCAGGCCGCGCCGGGCTCCTCGTTCGAGTGCTCCACCGATCCGCCGGGCGCCGCGATCTCGTAGGGGCTCATCGAGGCGTCGCCGACGAACACCACGCGGTAGTCCGACGGATAGGTGCGGATCACGTCGACGAGCGGCGTCGCCGCGTCGTGGCGGCGGCGGTTCTCGGTCCACACCGCCTCGTAGGGGCAGTTGTGGAAGTAGAAGTGCGCGAAGTGCTTGAACTCCGAGCGCGCGGCCGAGAACAGCTCCTCGACCTGCTCGACGTGCCAATCCATCGAGCCCCCGACGTCGAGAAACAGCAGCACCTTCACCGCGTTGCGCCGCTCCGGCCGCAGGCGCACGTCGATGTAGCCCTGGCGGGCGCTCTCGCGGATCGTGCCGTCGAGGTCGAGCTCGTCGGCCGCCCCGGTGCGGCCGAAGCGGCGCAGCCGCCGCAGGGCCAGCCGCATCGTGCGGGTCCCGAGCTCGACGGTGTCGTCGAGATCCTTGAACTCGCGCTTGTCCCAGACCTTCACCGCGCGGAAGTTGCGGTTGCCGTCCTGGCCGATGCGGATGCCCTCCGGGTTGTAGCCGTAGGCGCCGAGGGGCGAGGTGCCGCCGGTGCCGATCCACTTGGAGCCGCCCTGGTGGCGCTCCTTCTGCTCGGCGAGCCGCTGCTTCAGGGTCTCGAACAGCTTGTCCCAGCCGAGCGCCTTCATCTCCGCCTTTTCGGCATCGGTGAGGTACTTTTCGGCGAGCTTGCGCAGCCATTCCTCCGGAATCGCGGTTGGCGCCACAGCCTCGCCGACGGTTTCCAGGCCCTTGAAGACCGACCCGAACACCCGGTCGAACCGGTCGAGATGGCCCTCATCCTTCACCAGGGCCGTACGGGCGAGAAAGTAGAACTCCTCGACCCGCTTCTCGGCGAGGTCGCGCTCGAGCGCGCCCAGCAGGACCAGGTACTCGCGCAGGGAGACGGGGACGCGCGCCTCGCGCAGCGCGGTGAAGAACTGAAGCAGCATCGCTCGATAACGCGCCGCGGCGGGCAACGGGTCAAGCGCCGGTTGCGATCACCCGAAGGGCGGTGCGGCGGGACGATGGGCTCCGGCAGGCCAGGATTCCTGGGTACAAGTCCTCATTCCTGTTGATATCCCGTCGAGTCGGGCTCGCACGGTCACGCAAACAGTCATCGGAATCGATCATCTCGGATGCATCGAGTCCAGCCGGGCGTGGCGAGAGTCAACATGCCCGGAATCAGGAGGTCTGCGATGGCAGTCATCCTACGCAACATGTCCGAATTCAAGCGGTTTCTCGGGAAGCCGGGCGCGATGATTCAGGTCGTTCGCAACACCTTCATGGATCGCCAGCCCGAGGCGGCCCGCGCGGCCTACCGCGACAAGGGCATGTACCTGCCGCGCACGGTCCAGGCGATCTCGCGCAAGGCGGCGGTGTTCGCGCTGAAGGGGCATCCGGGAACGGTCTGGCTGTACTGGGACAAGGGCGCCCGCGGCTGGCGCTTCAACGGCGACACCGTGACGGTGCCGCTCTCGATGGGGCTGGGACCGCCCGACGAGATCGTCTACCGCTGCAGCTTCGCAGAGGGGCTCGAGCCGGCCCGCGCGGTCCGGGCGGCCAAGCCGGAGGCGCGCGACTGGCACGGCGAGGCGATGCCGAACCTGATCTGACCGCAGGCGCGCGGCGTCCGCGCCCGGCTCAGGCGCGCCGTACCACCGGAGCGGGCTCGTCCTTGGGAGGCGCCTCGCGCGGCGCCTCGTGCGCCTTGCCGACGGTGCGTCGCGCCCGGAAGACCGGGCGCGTATCGGTCTCCTTGCGCTTGAGCATCGCGCGGTACTCGTCGCGGCGCTCGTGGATCGAGGCGATGACGAGGCCCATCGGCACGCCGACATCCACCAGCACCGCCTCCGACAGCTGAAGCGAGGCCTCGATCGTCTCCGGCACCGCGTCGTCGACGCCGAGCTCGTAGAGCGCGGTCGCGTGCTTGGCGTCGCGGGCGCGCGCGACGATGGTCAGGTCCGCCCGCTCGGCGCGGGCGGCCATCACCACCGCCTCGACCGCGTGCGGGTTGTCGAGGGTCACCACCAGCGCCCGCGCGGTGGCGATGTCGCAGCGGCGCAGCAGCTCGGTGTTCGAGGAATCGCCGAAATAGACCGGCTTGCCGAGCCGGCGCTGCTCGGCGACGCGGGCGGCGTCCGCGTCGAGGGCGAGGTAGGGGATCTTGTGGCGGGCCAGCATCTCGCCGACCTGCCGACCGACCCGGCCGTAGCCGGCGACGATGACCCGGTCCTGCTGCTTGTCCGGCGGCGGGTCGGCCCGCACCCGCCCGGCCTGGTTCTTCGAGGCGCGCTTCCCGATCCGCCGGCCGAGCGCCGCGAGGCCCGGGATCATGATCATCGTCACGGTGGTGACGATCAGCGCCGCGCCCCCGACCGGCTCCGGCACCAGGCCGCCGGCCATCGCGCCGCCGATCAGCACGAAGGCGAACTCGCCGCCCGGCCCGAGCAGCATCGCGGTCTCCAGGGCGACGGCGCGGGAGAGCTTGAGCGCGGGCGCCGCCATCACCACGACCGCCGCCTTGATGAACAGCAGCGCGAAGGCGAGCCCGAGGATCGCGCCGGGCGCCGCCAGCAGCTGCGCGGGATCGAGGTTCATCCCCACGGAGACGAAGAACACCCCGAGCAGGAGCCCCTTGAACGGATCGATCGTGGCCTCGATCGCCCGGCGGTACTCGGTCTCGGCGAGCAGCAGCCCGGCGACGAAGGCGCCCAGCGTCATCGACAGGCCCGAGGCGGCCGCCGTCAGCGCGGTCGCGACGATGACGAGCAGGCAGGCCGCCATGAACAGCTCGGCCGACTTGGTGCGCGCCACGAGGTGGAACAGCGGCCGAAGCGCGAGGCGGCCGGCGACCACGATCAGCACCAGGGCGATCGCCGCCTGGGCGAGAGCCAGAGCCAGCGCGCCGCCCATGTCGGCGCCGTCGCTGCGGCCCGACACCGCGATCGCGAACAGGACCGGCGCCACGGCAAGGTCCTGGAACAGCAGCACCGCGAAGCTCGCGCGCCCGGCCGGCGTGTTGAGCCGCCGCTGCTCGGCCAGCACCGGCAGCACCACGGCGGTGGAGGACAGCGCCAGCGCGATGCCGACGATCACTGCGCCCGCCAGCGGGACCTTCAGCCCGAACAGGATCGACCCGATCACCAGGGCCGAGCAGATCACCTGGATCGAGCCGAGGCCGAAGACCAGGCGCCGCAGCGTGCGCAGCCGCTCCCAGGACAGCTCGACGCCGATCATGAACATCAGGAAGATCACGCCGAACTCGGCAAGATGCGCGATCTCGGTGCGGTTGCCGATCGTGAACAGCGAAACCCAGTGGAACTGGTCGGCGAAGCGACCGAGCCCGAACGGCCCGAGGAGCGCGCCGGCCCCGATGAAGCCCAGCACCGGGCTGATGCGCAGGCGATGGAACAGCGGCACCACCACGCCCGCGGTGACGAGGAACAGGATCGCTTCCTTGTAGGAGCCGGCATGGACGTCGGGCATCGGCGGTCGGTTCGAACCTCTTGGTCGGGTGGCGCTGCTTTGGGTCGCCGCGATCATGCGAGGTGGGCGCCGCGCGAGCAACCTCGAAACGCCGCCGCGGCGCGATTGGACGGCCGCCCCGCCCAAATTCGCGACTTCGAAGTGAGGCATTTGCGCCACCCCGGATGCGGTTCCGGTGGATGGCCGCCATGCGGCCCAAATTCGGCACAATGCCCGCTTAGCGAAAACGATTAACGAACGGTTACGCTCAACCGCGCGTCGCATACGATCCGAGCTTAGAGAGCCCCATGCGAAAGATGCCCCCGAGCCGGGAGGTCCAGCGCGAGCGCCGTGCCTGGGCTATCGAGTCCGACAGGTGGACGCACGAGCGCCATGTCGAGAAGGGCTATCGCATCAAGTGGGGCTACGTCGCGATCGCCTATCTCGTCGAGTTCATGGTCATCGGCGCCTCGCTCTGGGGCGCCTGGCTGTTCGCGGCGGTCTACAGCGACGGCGACAACCACGCCTTCTACTTCATGCTGCTGGCGCCGCTGGTCTACGCCGCGGTCGAGCTGTGCCGCGTGCCGCTGGGCATCCTGGCGCGGACGCAGCGCTCGTACTTTATTCGCGCGCTCGCGGTCGTCGGCATCATCTTCGCCGCCGGCGTGACGACGAAGTCGGTCTCGCAGCTCGGCGAGATGATGTTCCATCCCCGCCTGATGGAGGCCTCCAAGACCAAGACCGCGCTCAAGGACGCGCAGGCCGACCGGAGCACCATCGACAACCGCATCGCCTCGGCCGACGCCCGGGTCGCGCAGTACACGACCGAGCTCGACCAGATCGAGAAGCGCGCCGCCGACAACGCGGCGCAGCTCTCGGCGCTGCCGGCGCAGCGCTGCGAGAAGGTGTTCGGCACCAACAGCCGCGGCGTGCGCTACCAGAACCTGAAATGCGTCACCGACCCGCGCACCGCCACGCTCTCGTCGAGCGTCGCCAAGGCCTCGGCCGATCGCGGCGTGCTGACCAAAGACCTGGAAGAAGCGCGCAAGGCCCGTGCGCAGCTCGACCGCGGCGCCGCCGAGCGCAAGGTCGCAGACGCCGAGCAGGCCTACCGCAACGCCGTGAACCGCTCGCAGCTGCACTCCTTCACGGCGATGGTCTACGGCGTCGATCCGATCGACGTGTCCGAGCAGCAGGTGCACGCCTTCCTGCGCATCTTCGTGTTCCTGCCGGCCCTCTGCGCCGCCTTCGCCTCGACGATCCTGGCGCTCTGCGCTGTCTCGGTGCGCAAGACCTTCATGGACGAGGACGACCTCGGCGCTGCCGTGAACCCGGAGGCGACGCCCTACATGCTGGAATCGATCACCGAGGCGCTGAAGCAGAACCTCGAGCCGGTGCTGCCGCGGCAGAACCGTGAGGCGGCGACGGGCGCGGTGATCCCGATCAACCGCCCGGCCACGGGGATCGCCCCGGGGATCGCGGCCGCGAACCAGCCGAACCTTCCGGCCGCCAGCGCGGGAGCGGGCGCATGAGCTATGTCGCGCAGGGGTCGCCGGAGAACATCGCGCTCGCGCAGCAGGTCAACGGCCGGCTGCGGGCGGAATCCCGCATCGTCTTCGCCCGCGCCTTCCTGTTCCGGGCGGCCGGCGCGGGGATCTTCACCGCGCTGGCCGGCATCGGCATCGGCGCGGCGGCCTACGGCTGGGCCACAATGAACCAGTTCGACACCGCCGCCGAGAAGATAGCCGCCGCGATGCAGGCGGCGCTCTCCGACGTGACGCTCAAGACCAAGGGCGAGGTGACGCTGACCGACAACGTGCTGAAGCTCGAAGGCGGCCTGCCGAAGGCCGCTGGCGCCCCGACGCCGACGAAGGCGCAACTCGGGGCCGACGCGGCGCCGGCTTCGAAGGCGATCGTCAACACAACCTTCACCGTGTTCAAGCAGGTGCCCTATCTCGACGGGCAGATCGTGACCGGCTGGAACTTCAAGGACAGCGCCGACCAGCCCTACCAGCAGTACTGCTATTTCTCCCGGCGGTCCAACGAGTCGAAGGGCCAGGTGGAGATCAAGATCGATCTCGCGATGGACGGTAAAACCCTGCCGCAACCGCAAAAATCGGACGTGAATCTTGCGATCCTCGCCTCGAACTGCGTCTGGCACGATGGCAAGTCGCTGTAACGCAGGCCGACACGACGCCATCGCACGAAAAAACGGGTCCGAGGAAACGCTTCCCTAACCGCTCGCGCGCCAGGATGCGTCCGCACGAACGTGCGTGCAGACGTGATCCGAGTACCGCCGATGGACGACCTTCTGCGCGAGTTTCTGACTGAGAGCGGCGAGCATCTCGACACCGTCGACACGGAACTCGTCCGGTTCGAGCAGGATCCGAACAACGAGACGATCCTCCGGAATATCTTCCGCCTCGTGCACACCATCAAGGGAACCTGCGGCTTCCTCGGCCTGCCGCGGCTGGAAGCACTGGCGCATGCCGCCGAGACCCTGATGGGTCGCTTCCGCGACGGTCTCGCGGTGACCAGCCCGGCCGTCAGCCTGATCCTCGCGACGCTCGATCGCCTGAAGCTCATCCTCGCCGACCTCGAAGCCACCGGGACCGAGCCCGCGGGCAGCGACGCAGACCTGATCGAGGCGCTGGAGCGCATGTCGCTCGGCACGCCCGAGGCCGCCGCAGCTCCCGAGCCCAAGATCGCCGAGGCCAAGCTCCCGGAGCTTAAGATTCCGGAGCCGAAGCTGCCCGAGATCGTCGTGCGCGAGAGCAAGCCCGGCGAGGTCTCGCTCGAGGACCTCGAAGCCGCGTTCCTCGCGGCCCCCGGCCCCGACGATGCCCCCTCCGCCTGGATGCCCGAGCCGGCGCCGATCGCTCAGGCGCCGGTCGCCCCGGCTCCGATCGCACAGGCACCGGCGGCCCCCTTGCAGGAAGCTCCGGCCCCGCTCGCGAAGGCCCCGGTGTCGGGCGATGCGCCGGCCGAGGCCCCCGAGGGCGGCCTGGCCAAGATGCAGACCATCCGGGTGAACGTCGACACCCTCGAGCACCTCATGACGATGGTGTCCGAGCTGGTGCTGACCCGCAACCAGCTCCTCGAGATCGCGCGCAAGCACGAGGATTCGAGCTACAAGGTCCCGCTGCAGCGGCTCTCCCACGTCACGGCCGAGCTGCAGGAGGGCGTCATGAAGACGCGCATGCAGCCGATCGGCAACGCCTGGCAGAAGCTGCCGCGGGTGGTGCGCGACCTGTCGAGCGAGCTCGGCAAGCAGATCGACCTGGTGATGCTCGGCGCCGAGACCGAGCTCGACCGGCAGGTCCTCGAGGTCATCAAGGACCCGCTGACCCACATGGTCCGGAACTCGGCCGACCACGGCCTCGAATCGACCATGCAGCGGATCTCGGCCGGCAAGCCGGCCCGCGGCTCGATCCGCCTCTCGGCCTACCACGAGGGCGGGACCATCACGATCGAGATCGCCGACGACGGCAAGGGCCTCGATCTCGTCGCGATCCGCAAGAAGGCCGTGGAGCGCGGGATCGCGACCCAGGCCGACGTCGAGCGCATGACCGACGCGCAGGTCGCCAAGTTCATCTTCGACGCCGGGTTCTCCACCGCGGCCGCCGTCACCTCCGTGTCCGGCCGCGGCGTCGGCATGGACGTGGTGAAGACCAACATCGAGACCATCGGCGGCGTGATCGACATCGCCACGCAGAAGGGCGTCGGCACCACCTTCACCATCAAGATCCCGCTGACGCTGGCGATCGTCGCCGCCCTCATCGTCCGGGCCGGCGAGAGCCGCTTCGCGGTGCCGCAGCTCGCGGTGCTCGAGCTGGTGCGGGTCGACGCCACCGCGCCGCAGCGGATCGAGCGCATCAACGATGCGCCGGTGCTGCGCCTTCGCGAGCGGCTGCTGCCGATCGTGACCCTCAAGGGCCTGCTCGGCCAGGACGACACCGGGACCGAGACCGGCTTCGTGGTGGTGGCCCAGGTCGGGCGCCAGCGCTTCGGCATCCTCGTCGACGAGGTCTTCCATACGGAGGAGATCGTCGTGAAGCCGATGTCCTCGAAGCTGCGCCACATCCCGCTGTTCGCCGGCAACACCATCCTCGGCGACGGCGCCGTGGTGCTGATCGTCGACCCGAACGGCATCGCGCGGCAGGTCAGCCAGGGCGCGCAGGGCGGCGGCCCGATCGAGGCCGAGGCCGAGGCGGCCGAGCTCGGCGACCCGAAGACCACGCTCCTCGTGTTCAAGGGCGGCGCCGGCAGCTTCAAGGCGGTTCCGCTGTCGCTCGTCACGCGGCTGGAGGAGATCGACGCCGGCAAGGTCGAGTGGCTCGGCGGGCGTCCGCTGATCCAGTATCGCGGCCGGCTGATGCCGCTGGTCCCGGCCGACGAGGCCATCGCGATCCGCACCGAGGGGACGCAGGCGCTGGTGGTGTTCTCCGACGGCGACCGGGCGATGGGCCTCGTGGTCGACGAGATCGTCGACATCGTCGAGGAGCGCCTCGACATCGAGATCGCGGCCGAGCGTTCGGACCTGATCGGGTCGGCGGTGCTGCGCGGCCGCGCCACCGACATCATCAACATCGCCCACTTCCTGCCGCTGGCCTACGACGACTGGGCGCGCGGCGCGAAGGCGGCCTCGGCGAAGACCGCCACGCTGCTGCTCGTGGACGATTCGGCCTTCTTCCGCGACATGCTGAGCCCGGTGTTGAAGGCCGCCGGCTACCGCGTCGTCACGGCGCCCGGTGCCGAGGAGGCGCTCGCCATCCTCCAGGCGGATGGGCGGATCAGCATCGTGGTGACCGACCTGGAGATGCCGGGCCGCAGCGGCTTCGATCTCGTCGGCGCGATGCGGGCGGGCGACCCGCGGGTCGCCGGTCTGCCCGTGATCGGCCTCACCGGCACCATCGGGGCCGATGCGGTCGAGCGGGCCCGCACCCTCGCGATCAGCGACCTCGTGGCGAAGTTCGACCGCAGCGGCCTCGTCGCGGCGCTCGCCGAGCTCGATGCCGCGCCGAACGCGGCGCTCCGCGCCCACGCCGCCTGAGACCGGCCCGTCCCGACGGTGCCGCGCCGATCCCGGCGCGAACCGACCATCCTGGTTTGACGGCGCCGCGACGCCGGGGAGACACCACCATGCAGGCTGCCAACAGCAACGCCACGGAGGCGGGAACGACCCAGGACTTCGTGACCGTCTTCGTCGGCGACACGATGTTCGGGCTCGCCATCGACCGGGTGCACGACGTGTTCATCCCGGCCGGCGTCACGCCGGTGCCGTTGAGCCCGCCCGAGATCGTCGGCCTGCTGAACCTGCGCGGACGCGTCGTCACCGCGATCTGCCTGCGCCGCCGGCTCGGCCTTCCGGCGGCCGAAGGTGCGGCGCGCATGGCGATCGGCCTTGAGCAGGGCGGCGAGACCTTCGCCCTCGTGGTCGACGGCGTCGGCGAGGTGCTGAAGCTCGGTGTCGAGACGCACGAGCCGGTGCCGATCAACCTGGATGCCCGCTGGCGCGACCTCGCCCTCGGCGTCCATCGCCTCGACGGCCGGCTGCTCGTCATCCTCGACGTCAACGCGCTGCTGGTCTTCGCGTCCGAACGCGCCGGCGCGACCGCAGCGTGACGTCGCCGACAGCAAAGAGCCGAGAGGGCAAGACGCCGTGACCATCGCTTCAGCCGAAACCCGCACCTGCCTCGTGGTCGACGATTCCGCCGTGATCCGGAAGGTGGCGCGACGGATCATCGAGACGCTCGGCTTCGACGTCTCGGAAGCCGAGGACGGCAGCGACGCCCTGCTGCGCTGCGCCGAGGCGATGCCCCAGGTCATCCTGCTCGACTGGAACATGCCGAACATGGACGGCTACGCCTTCCTCCAGGCCCTGCGCCAGCGGCCCGACGGCAACGGCCCGAAGATCCTGTTCTGCACGACCGAGAATGACGTCGGCGCCATCGCCCGGGCCCTCCGGGCGGGCGCGGACGAGTACATCATGAAGCCGTTCGACCGCGACATCCTGACGGCCAAGCTCGAGCAGGTCGGCGTCGTCCAGGCCGCGGCCTGACGCAGGCCCGATCCGGCTGCCCACGTCGGCTCGGTCGAGCCGGCTGGACCGCGACGTCGAACGACCCCCACTCCCCCATCGTCATTGGGATGCCGAACCCATGCTGGCCGCCAACCCGAGCCTCGCGCCCAAGCCGTGGGCGACCGTGTCCGTGCCGATCAAGGTGCTGATCGCCGACGACTCGGCCGTGGTGCGCGGGCTCGTCGCGCGCTGGATCGGCGAGGCCGGCTTCACCGTCGTCGGCACCGCCTCGAACGGCCGCATCGCCGTGGAGATGATGACGCGGCACGATCCGGACGTGGTGCTGCTCGACATCGACATGCCCGAGCTCGACGGCACCGAGGCGCTGCCGCGCATGCTCGCGGCCAGCCCGACCGTGCAGGTCGTGATGATGTCGACGCTGACGACGCGCAACGCCGACATCTCGCTCAGGTGCCTCGCCCTCGGCGCGGTCGATTATCTCGCCAAGCCCGAGAGCAACCGCGGCGTCACCACCTCCGACGCCTTCCGCGCCGACCTCGTGGAGCGGGTGCGGCTGTTTGGCGCTGCCCGCGCCCGCCGCCGCGGCCCGGCGCCGGCCCCGATCGCGCCCGGCGCCGCCCCCTCGCCGATGCCGGCCCCGTCGGCGCCGCGCCCGAGCGCCCCGGTCACCCTGCGCCCGAAGGCCCGCACCGGCCTAACCCCCCGCGTCCTTCTCGTCGGCGCCTCGACCGGCGGCCCCCGGGCGGTCGGCGAGATGCTCGAGAAGATCGGCGCGGCGACGCTGCGCCGGCTGCCGATCCTGATCGTCCAGCACATGCCGCCGATCTTCACCGCGGTCTTCGCCGAGCACCTCGCCACCCGCACCGGACTCGTCGCGGCCGAGGGTAAGGCCGACGAACGGCTCAAGCCCGGGCGGATCTACGTCGCGCCGGGCGGGCGCCACATGGGCCTGACGGGGGGGGCCGGCCGAGAGCCGGTGATCCGCCTCGACGACGGACCACCGGTGAACTTCTGCCGGCCGGCCGTCGACGTCCTGTTCAAGGACGCCGCCGCCCTGTTCGGGGGCGCCACCCTCTCCGTCGTGCTCACCGGCATGGGCTCGGACGGCACCCACGGCGCCCGCGCGCTGTGCGAGGCCGGCGGCGCCGTGCTCGCACAGGACGAGGCGACGAGCACCGTCTGGGGCATGCCCGGCAGCATCGCCAAGGCGGGGCTGGCCCAGGCCATCCTGCCGCTTCCCGAGATCGGCCCTGCGCTGCGCGCCATGATCACGGGACAGGCGGCATGACCGAGCTCGAATTCGATTTCCTGCGCGCCTACCTCAAGCAGCGCTCCGGCCTCGCGCTCACCCCCGAGAAGCGCTACCTCGTCGAGAGCCGGCTCACCCCCGTCTGCCGCCGCTTCGGCCTCGCCACGCTGCGCGACCTCGTCGGCACCTTGAAGATCTCGCGCGATTCGTCGATCGAGAAGGCGGTCGTCGAAGCGATGACCACCAACGAGACCTTCTTCTTCCGCGATCGGACGCCGTTCGATCTGTTCCGCGACGTGCTGCTGCCTCAGGCGATGGCGCGCCGTGCCGGCCAGCGCCGGCTGCGCATCTGGTGCGCGGCGGCCTCGACCGGCCAGGAGCCGTATTCGCTCGCGATCCTGCTGCAGGAAGCTGGCGCCAAGCTTGCCGGCTGGCAGGTCGAGATCGTCGCGACGGACCTGTCCACCGAGGTGATCGAGAAGGGCAAGCTCGGGCTCTACAGCCATTTCGAGGTGCAGCGCGGGCTGCCCGTGCAGTGGCTGCTGAAGTACTTCACCCAGATCGGCGAGCAGTGGCAGATCGCCCCGGCCCTGCGCGCGATGATCGATTACCGGCCGCTCAATTTGCTCAACGGCTTCGAGGCGCTCGGCTGCTTCGACGTGATCTACTGCCGCAACGTGCTGATCTACTTCGATACGCCGACCAAGGCCGACATCCTCGGGCGGCTCGCCGAACGGCTTGCACCGGAAGGCGCGCTTCTTCTCGGCGCGGCCGAGACGGTGATCGGCCTCACCGACCGGCTGAGCCCGAACCCGCAGCACCGCGGCCTCTACGGCGTGGCGCAACCGGCCCTGCGCACGGCGCCTCCGCTCCCCGCCGCGTTCCCGCAATTGCGGGTCGCCGCCCGCTGACTCGGGCGAGCATCACAGTACGATTTACGCTGCGGGAAGAGGGGGGAACGACCGCTGGGCGCTGCTGGAAACATACCGAAACATTAAGGCGAACAGATCCTTAACCGCGGCGTGGGCACTTTGCACACGGACCCGCGGCCGGGCGTTTCCGGCAGCTTCACGGGAAAGCCGCCCATGAGTTCGATCTCCAGCACCACCGCCTCGCAGATCCAGGCGCCGCAGCGCCCGGCGCACGCCCACAAGAACCGGGTCGCCTCCGAGATCGACAGCGAGGCCTCGGCCGGCGCCATCTCCGCGACCGACGCCACCGCGCTCACCAGCGCCCTCGACTCGATCGACGCCAGCCTCAAGTCCGGCGAAACCGCGAACGGTGCCGCGTCGGCATCGTCGAGCACCGCCGCCGCGTCGCGGCTCGACCCCTCCCAGATCAAGAGCCGGATCGACGGCCTGATCGCCGACCAGGTCACCAACGGAACGCTGACCAGCGACCAAGCGGCGACGTTGACGTCGCTGTTCGCCAAGGGAGGCGCGAAGGGCGAGGCAAAGGATGGCGGGGTCGGCGGTGCGGGCGGCCCGCCCCCTGGACCGCCCCTCGGCGCGGCGCCGGACGGCAACGACCTGTCCGATGCGTCGAGCACGGATCCCGACGCCTCGGCCTCGGGCAGCACCAGCACCGCGTCGACGAGCGATCTGCTGGCGAGCTTCATCAAGCAGCTCCAATCGACGCAGGCGAGCGCGACCGGCTACGCGTCGAGCGGGTCTTTCAGCACGAGCAGCAACGCCTCGGCCCTCGTGTTCGACTTCCGCAGCTGAGCCGCCTCGACGCGCGCGGTGTCGCCATCCTCGGGGCGAGCGAGCCGGCACCGCGTCCTCGCCCGGCACATCGTCCGTCCCCGGCGATGCCGCGAGACAACCGCCGGCCTCAGCGGGTAGGACGCGGTCTCGACGCGAAGCGAGCAGGAGACATTCGATGACGGCAAGGCCGAAGGTCGCGTTCATCGGCACCGGCGGGACGATCTCGTCGCTCGGTCGCGATCCCCTCGACATCCTCGACTACACCGCGACCGGGAACCGCCTGGAGGCGCAGGCGATCCTCGATGCCGTGCCGGAGGTGCGCGCGGTCGCCGAGATGGTGCCGGTCGCCTTCCGCGCCGTGCCGAGCCCGGCGATCGGCTTCGCGGAATGGCGCGACCTGGCGACGACCTGCGAACGCCTCGTCGCGGAGCATCGCGACCTCGCCGGCATCGTCATCGGGCACGGCACCGCCACCCTCGAGGAGACCGCCTACGCCCTGAGCCTGACGCTCACCGTCGACGTCCCGGTGGTGCTCGTCGGGTCGCAGCGGCCGATGAGCGCCCTGTCGAGCGATGCCGGGCTCAACCTCGTCGCGGCGATCCGCACGGCGGCGTCGGCGCAGTCCCGCGGGCGCGGCGTCCTCGTCGTCCTAAACGACGAGATCCAGGCGGCACGCGAGGTGACCAAGACCTCGGTCGCCCGGCTTCAGACCTTCCGGACGCCGGATTTCGGGGTGCTCGGCCACGTCGACGGCGCCTCGGTGCAGTACTACCGCCGCTCGGAGCGGAGCCACGCTCCGGGAACGCCCTTCGACATCCGCGCGCTCGATGCGCTGCCGCGGGTCGACGTGTCCTACGGCTATGCCGACGCGGACGGCACGGCGGTGCGGGCCTTCCTCGCGGCCGGAGCGCAGGGCATCGTCTCGGCGGGGCTGGCGCCGGGCATGACGCCGCCGCGCGAAGCCGACGCCCTCGAGCAGGCGGCCGCCGCCGGGATCGTCGTGGTGCAGTCGACCCGGGCGGGCAGCGGCGTCGTCCCGCTCACCACCCGCCTGAGGGAGCGCGGCATCCTCAGCGCCGACAACCTGACGCCGCAGAAGGCCCGCATCCTGCTCGCGCTCGCCCTGACGGTGACGCGCGAGCCCGCGGAGATCGCGCGGATGTTCGCCACCTACTGAGACGCGTCGGGACGGGCCGAACCCGATTTCGGCCTCCGCCATCGACAAGGATCGGTGGGTGGAGCAAGACGGTGCCATGACAATGGCGGCATCATCCATCGTCTCCCTCTCCGGGCCGGAACGCGAGCGCATCGCCGCGTACCTGGCCGAGATCGCCTGCGCCGCCGGCGAGATCCTGCTCGGCCACCACGGCAACGACTGCCCGCACGTGCTCAAGGTGGACGGCTCGCCCTCGAGCCATGCCGACCTCGAGGCCGAGCAGCTGATCCTGGCCAAGCTCCTGGAACGGTTTCCGGCGATCCCGGTGGTGGCCGAGGAGACCTGCCACGACGTGCCGCCCGCCGACCGGTTCTTCCTGGTCGACCCCCTGGACGGCACCCGCGACTTCCTCGCCGGCAGCCCGGAATTCGCCGTATGCATCGCCCTGATCGAGGGCAACCGCCCGGTCGCCGCGGCGCTGGCCGCGCCGGGCGTCGGCCGCGTCTGGCACGCGGGCGTCGCCGCGCACGAGGCGCCGATCGAGGCCGGCCGCCCCGGGCCCTCTCGCGCCGTCCGAACCCGGCCCGAGCCGCGGGACGGGCTGACCGCGCTCGGCAGCCGGCGCCACGGCGATTCCGAGACCGAGGCCTGCCTCGACGCGCTCGGCGTGACATCGCGCCGCGCGGCCGGCTCGGCCCTCAAGTTCGCGCTGATCGCCTCGGGCGAGGCCGACCTCTACGTCCGCTGCGGACCGACCATGGAATGGGACACCGCGGCCGGCGACCACATCCTGACCTCCGCCGGTGGCCGTGTCGTCACCCCCACCGGCCGGCCGATCATCTATGGCCGGCACGCGATGGCCTATCGCAACGGCCCGTTCGCGGCTCTGGGCGATCCGGCGCTCGCCGCCCGGGTCGCGCTTCCCGATCGCGGGCCGATCCTGCGGCCGCGGGAGGGCGCAGCGGTGACGCGGCTCACTCCCGTCCTCCGTCCGTGAGCGGCTGCAGGCTCGGCCAGGACGCCTCCGCCCGCTCCGCCAGCGTGGGGTCCGCCAGCACCCGATCCCGTCGCTCGGCGTTGCGGAACAGGTAAAGGCGCTCCTCGATCACCGCGAAGACCAGCGGATCGGCGTCGACCAGCCGTCCGTCGAGGATGCCGACGACGTCGTATCCGCCCAGCCGCGGCGTGTAGACCGTAGGGTCGCGCAGGTAGGCGGCGCGGTTGGCGGCACCGGCGAAGCGCCAGGTCCTGCCGCCGCCGGAAGCCTCGAACGCGGACGAGCCCGCCCGCGGGCCCTTCGGCAGGAAGTAGCTCACCGGGTCGAAGCCCGAGAGCGCGAGCGGGCCGGCGACGGGCGTCTGTCCGATCGCCGGCTCCGCGAGGCCCGCCAGGACGAGGATGGCGCAGTCACGCCGCGTTAACCACATCGTGTCCACCTGTCCCCTAGCTCGCGCCCGGATCGACCGCCGTGCGCTCCGGCGGCAGGTCTGCCGCATGTCCTTGGGGGCGGACGCAAGGCATCGTCCAGGTGCGCATCCAAGTCCAGGCGCGCGATCGCGTCCCATGACGGCGCCGCCTTCAGCGGATCGAGGAGGAACCATGACCACACCCGATTCCCCCCGCACGGCCACCCTGCGGCAGGACGCGCCGACACGCCGCCGCGCCCTGGCCGGCCTGAGCTCGGCCGGGCTCCTCGCCTTGTCGGCGGCCGCGTTCGGCGTTTCCGCGAGCGTGCCGGCCTCCGCCCGCGGCGTCGAGGATCCCGGCGCGCCGGAGACCTTCCGGCCACGCGAGATCGTCGATTCCGGCCACAAGTTCTTCGGCAGCGTCTCGCGCGGGCTGGCGCTCACGGTGCAGGAGGCGACCAAGCGCTGGGGCGAGCCCAACGGCTACATTCTCGGCCAGGAAGCCTCCGGCGCCATCGTCGGCGGCGTCCGGTACGGCGAGGGCACGCTCTACACCCGCAATGCGGGCCAGCGCCGGATCTACTGGCAGGGCCCGACCCTCGGCTTCGACATCGGCGGCGACGGCGACCGCACCATGATGCTGGTCTACAACCTGCCGGCGGTGAATGGGATCTACCGCCGCTTCGGCGGGGTCGACGGCTCGGCCTACTTCGTCGGCGGCTTCGGCATGACGGCGGTGACCAACGACGGCATCGTCGTGGTTCCGATCCGGACCGGCGTCGGCGCCCGCCTCGGCATCAACGTCGGCTATCTGAAGTTCACCGGCACGCCGACCTGGAATCCGTTCTGACGCGGCCGAATCGCGACTTCGCGCCCGCGCGCAAAACCGGTTAGACTGCGCGTCAGCTTCGGCCGGGCATGCTCGGCCCACGGGCACGGCATCCGGGTTCAGCCCCGGTGTCCGGGCTCGTTCTGCGTGTGGTCGCATCGTCGCACGAGCGGGCAGGGTCCGGTCTTGCGGCGGCGCTCAAGGGATCGAGTTCGCCCGCGTGATCGAAACCGTGATGGTCTTCGCCCTCGGCTTCCTGGTGGCGATCCTGTGCGCGCTGCTGGCGCTGCCCGCAGTGAACGCGCGCGCCGCCCGCCTGGCGCGGCGCCGGACGGAGGCGCAGCTGCCGCTGTCCGTCGGAGAGATCGCCGCCGAGAAGGATTTTCTGCGCGCCGAGTTCGCGGTGCGGCAGCGGCGGATGGAGCGTGCCGTCGAGGACGCGCGCACCAAGCGCCAGGCCGACATGGCGGCCCTCGGCAACCGCACCATGGAGGCGGCCGCCCTCGCGCGCGACGTCGCCGCGCGCGACGCCGAGATCGCCGAGGCGCTGGCGCTTCGCGGTCGTCTCGAGAACGAGCTTTCGACCGCGCAGGCCGACGGCTCGTCGAGCCTCGCGACCCTGCTCTCCCTGGAAGAGGCGCATGCCGACCTCCTGGACAGCCTGCTCGCCGCGCGGAACGCCCTCGGCACGGTCGAGGACGTCCCATCCGATGCCGGCGCGGCGGAGAGCGAGGGCAGCGTGCGCGAAAAGCTCGCGGCCACCGAGGCGGCGCTCGCCAAGGCCGTGTCCGACCGCGGGGAGGCGGTCGAGCGCGAGAATGCGGACCTTCGCCGGCGCATCACCGAGGTGGCCGACACCCTGACGCAGCGCGAGCGCCTACCGCCGGTGGCGGCCTACGCGATGCGTGCCTCCTCGCACTGAGCGGCCGTCGAGCCACCAAAATCCTAGGGTTGCGGTTGCGAAACCGCGCCGCGATGCCTTGTTTCCACCACGCGATGGCATCATCGCACCGCCATCCCCCCTCTCGATCCGACAGATGGAACGACGCCCCATGGCCTTGAAGCTCATGTCCCTCGCCCTCGCGCTCGGCCTGGCCGTGTCGTTCTCCGCACCGGCCTCGGCGGCGCCCGAGACCAAGCGCGGCAACGAGACCCTGAAGAAGTACTGCACCGGCGATTACCTGAACTATTGCGGCAACCTCGCCCCCGAGGACCCGAAGCTCGATGCCTGCTTCGAGAAGAACTGGAAGTCGCTCTCCGAGAATTGCCGCCGGGCGATCGACGCCTACGAGGCGACCAACGGCGACAAGAAGGGCTGAACCGCCCGCTCGACCGAGCCGGTTCGGAGCGAAGCTGTGGCGCGCGAACGCTCGCCTCGCGTTCCGGCAACGGCTAAGGTGCGATCCTCCCTCGGGAGGACCGCCCCAGAAGTGCCCGCCGGACCCTCCGCGATGCCGCCCACCCGCGTCCTGACGTTGACTCTCGCCACAGGCCTCGCCGCGCTCGCGCTGGCAGGGTGCGGCCGCCGCGGAGCCCTCGAGCCGCCGGGCGCCTCGGCGACGACGCCGCAACGGAGTGCAGCCCAAGGCACCCCCACGGCGACGGCCGGACCCCGGACCCTTCCGCAGAGCACCGGCCTCGGCGGCGGCACGCCGGAGCCCGATCCGTCCGCGGTCCGCGACGGCGACGAGCTGCCGCCCTCCGCGCTCGCCCCGGCCTCCGGCACGGAGGCGCCGGTCGAGACCGGCCGCGGGGCCAAGCGCGGCTATCGCATCCCGAAGGATCCCTTCATCCTCGATCCGCTGCTGTAGCGCGCCGCTCCCGCGCCGGATCGCACGGCGCCCTCGTCTTCCACCCTGCTCTCCCGCCCCGGGGGAGGCTTCCCCGCGGACGGGATCTCGAGCCGAACGGCGGATCTCGACGCTTCCCGTACACGGCCGAACGATGCACCATTTCCAGGATCGCGATGGACGCCTGCACGCCGAGGACGTCGACCTGACGGCCCTGGCCGAGCGGGTCGGGACGCCGTTCTACTGCTACAGCACCGCAACCCTGGAGCGGCACTTCCACGTCTTCGCCGAGGCGTTCTCGGGCGACGACGCGCTGGTCTGCTTCGCCATGAAGGCGAACTCCAACCAGGCCGTGTTGGCGACGCTCGCCCGACGGGGCGCCGGCATGGACATCGTCTCCGAGGGCGAGCTGCTCCGCGCGCTTCGGGCCGGGGTCGACGCGCAGAAGGTCGTGTTCTCCGGCGTCGGCAAAACCCGCGACGAGATGGCGGCAGCGCTGAAGGCCGGGATCTACTGCTTCAACGTCGAGAGCGAGCCCGAGCTGCTGGCGCTGTCCGAGGTGGCGACCAGCCTCGGGATCGAGGCGCCGGTCTCGATCCGGGTCAATCCCGACATCGACGCGGGCGGCCACGCCAAGATCTCGACGGGCAAGTACGAGAACAAGTTCGGCATCCCGATCACGCGCGCGCCCGCCGTCTACGCCCTGGCGGCGACCCTTCCGGGCCTCGCGATCCACGGCGTCGACATGCATATCGGCAGCCAGATCACCGATCTCGCGCCGTTCGAGAATGCGGCGCGGCTGCTCGCCGGGCTGGCCGGCCGGTTGATCGCCGAGGGCCATCCGATCCGCCACATCGATTTCGGTGGCGGCCTCGGCATCCCCTATCGCGACGACAACGCAGCGCCGCCGGACCCGGCGGCGCTCGCCGCGACGATCCGCCCGCATTTCGCCCCGCTCGGCCTGCGGCCGGTCTTCGAGATCGGCCGGATGATCGCGGGCAATGCCGGCATCCTGGTCACCCGCGTGGTCTACGTGAAGGAAAGCGAGGGGCGCACCTTCGTCATCGTGGATGCCGCGATGAACGACCTGATCCGGCCGACCCTCTACGAGGCCTATCACGCCCTCCGCCCGGTGGAGGCTCCGGCCGCCGACGCGCCGCGCGTGACGGCGGACGTGGTCGGACCGGTCTGCGAGACCGGCGACTATCTCGCCCTGCAGCGCGAGATGCCGCGGGTCGTCGCCGGCGACCTGATCGCGGTGATGACGGCGGGCGCCTACGGAGCGGTCCAGGCCGGCACCTACAACACCCGCCGCCTCGTGCCCGAGGTGCTGGTCAGCGGTTCGCAGGCGGCGATCGTGCGCCCGCGCCAGAGCTACGACGCGCTGATCGGCCTCGACCGGATGCCCGACTGGCTCGCCTGAGCGCCGGCCGTCGCGTCAGTGTTCCGGTGCTGCCATCGCACCGGGCTTGTCGTGGGTGCCGAGACGTTCGACCAGGGTCGCGCTCGCGCGGTTGAGGCCGACGATCTCGACCGCCCGGCCGTGATGGCGGAACTTCAGCACCACCCGGTCGAGGGCATTGATCGCCGTGATGTCCCAGAAATGCGCCGCCGAAAGGTCGAGCACGATCCGCTCGGCGTCGTCGCGGAAATCGAACGCGCCGTGGAATGCCTCGGCCGTCGCGAAGAACAGCTGCCCGGTGACGACGTAGGTGCGGACCACGCCCTTCCGGCGGCTCTCGACGCGGAAGACGCGGGCGACCTTGCGCGCGAAGAACACGCCCGACAGCAGCACGCCGACGAGGACGCCGCGGGCGAGGTCATGGGTTGCGACCACCACCGCGACGGTGGCGAGCATCACCACGCTGGACGAGCCCGGGTGCCGGGCGAGGTCGCGGATCGAGCGCCAGGAGAAGGTCTGGATCGAGACGAAGATCATCACCGCGACCAGCGCCGCCATCGGGATCTGCCGGACGTAGGCGCCGAGCGCGACGATCAGGAACAGCAGGAAGCAGCCCGCCCACAGGCACGACAGGCGACCGCGGGCGCCGGAGGTGACGTTGATCACCGTCTGCCCGATCATGGCGCAGCCGGCCATGCCGCCGAAGAAGCCCGAGACGATGTTGGCGGTGCCCTGGCCGAGGCATTCCCGGCTCTTGTCGCTGCCGGTATCGGTCATCTCGTCGACGATCGCCGCCGTCATCAGCGATTCGAGCAGGCCGACCACGGCGACCGTGGCGGCGTAGGGCAGGATGATCCGCAAGGTCTCGAAGCTCAGCGGGACCTGCGGCGGCAGGAACGAGGGCAGGCTGCTCGGCAGCGCGCCCATGTCGCCGACCGTGCGAATCGGCAGCGCCAACGCGATCGCGGCGATCGTCAGGACGACGATGCAGATGAGCGGGGAGGGCACCACCCTGGTGAGGCGCGGAAGGCCGTAGATGATCGCCAGCCCGATCGCGACCATCGCGTAGACGGTCGGACCGCGCCCGATCAGCTCGGGCATCTGAGCGAGGAAGATCAGGATCGCGAGGGCATTGACGAAGCCGGTGATCACCGAGCGCGAGACGAAGCGCATCAGGTCGCCCAGCCGCAGCAGGCCGGCGCCGATCTGGATCAGGCCGGCGAGGATCGAGGCGGCCAGCAGGTATTGCAGGCCGTGCTCGCGCACCAGCCCCGCCATCACCAGGGCGGTGGCGCCGGTGGCGGCCGAGATCATCGCCGGCCGTCCGCCGACGATCGCGGTGGTCACCGCGATGCAGAACGAGGCGTAGAGCCCGACCTGCGGATCGACGCCGGCAATGAGCGAGAAGGCGATCGCCTCCGGAATGAGCGCGAGCGCGACGACGGTGCCGGCGAGGAGCTCGCGCGGCACGTGCGGGGCCCATTCGGCCCGCAAGGTTTGAAAGGTCATGCAAAGGATCCGGCCCGCGCCCGCGGAGGGCGGCGTGCGGGCTCATGAGAGACGGGATTTCGACGGGAGACGGTTCGGCGGCCCAAGCACGATGCCCCGTGGAAACGGGGACCGCGGGGCGTCGCGCGCGCTACGGCGGCGTCATCGATGACGGGCGAACGTCTGCCGGAACCATGAGCCCCTGTTAGACAGCGGCACCCGGCCACGCAACCCGCCGCCCGCTCATGCCGGTGCCGCAGCGACGGCGCGCAGATCCGCAACCAGCTCAGCGACGCGCTCACGCTTCGCGTCCCAGGCGAACATGAACCGGGCTCCACCACCGATGAAGGTGTAGAAGCGCCAGCCCCTGCCGCGCAGGCGTTCCATCGTGTCCGCCGGCATCGCCAGGAACACGGCGTTGGCCTGGACCGGGAACATCGGCGCGATGCCGGGCATGTCCGCGACCGCCGCCGCGAAGTCCTGTGCGCAGGCGTTGCCGTGCGCGGCGTTTCTCAGCCACGCCCCGCTCTCCAGCATCCCGACCCAGGGGGCCGAGAGGAAGCGCATCTTCGAGGCGAGCTGCCCCGCCTGCTTGCAACGATAGCCGAAATCCTCGGCCAGTGCGGCGTCGAAGAACACCACCGCCTCGCCGGCATGCATGCCGTTCTTGGTGCCGCCGAAGCAGAGCACGTCGACGCCCGACAGCCACGTCATGTCCGCCGCGCTGCATCCGAGATGGGCGCAGGCGTTGGCGAAGCGGGCCCCGTCCATGTGCAGCGACAGGCCGAGGTCGCGGCAGGTCGCCGAGATCGCCCGCAACTCGGCGAGGGTGTAGACCTGCCCCGTCTCGGTCGGCTGCGTCACCGTCACCACGCGGACCTTCGGGAAGTGGATGTCCTTGCGGTTGGTGGCGAGCGCCCAGATCGCGTCCGGGGTCAGCTTGCCGCTCTCGGTGCGGACCGTGAGCAGCTTCGAGCCGTTCGAGAAGAACTCCGGCGCGCCGCACTCGTCGGTCTCCACGTGGGCGGCGTCGGCACAGATCACGCTGTGGTAGGAGCGGCAGAGCGCGGCCAGCGCCAGCGCGTTGGCGGCCGTGCCGTTGAAGGCGAAGAACACCTCGCAGCGGCTCTCGAACAGGGTGCGGAAGGCATCCGCCGCGCGTGCCGTCCAGGCATCCTCGCCGTAGGCCGGCGCATGCCCGGCATTGGCGGCCGCCATCGCCGCCCAGGCTTCCGGGCAGATGCCGGAATAGTTGTCGCTGGCGAATTGCTGCGCGTCGTCGGTCATCGCTGTCTCTCACCCGTCATGAGCGTCCCTTCGCCAGCCTTGCCGGGACGAGTCCGGCCTGGGATGTCATACCCGACTTAGGACGGCATTGCAGGAGCCGGGCCGGATTGCTGCGCCCGGCATGTCCTGTGCGGGCGGACGACGGCCTTCCCCCCCTGCGTCCGCGCGGTCACACCGCACGCGGATCGACGTCGCGTCGCCAATCCGGTTGGAACTCGCGGGCGCTTGGTGTAAGAGCCTGCCCAAGGTGCAGATTTGGTGCCGAATCGAGACGGTCCGAACCGCGTCCCGCCCGGGCGATCCCCGGGTCCGGGGCGCTGTCGGTTTCCCGCAATGCTCGCGGGCGTCACGCTGACCGCGCCGACCGAATGCCACGTTCAAACCGGTTCTAGAGGATCCACTCCGTTGCAGGTACTCGTTCGCGATAACAACGTCGATCAGGCGCTCCGCGTCCTCAAGAAGAAGATGCAGCGCGAAGGCATCTTCCGCGAGATGAAGCAGCGCAAGGCCTACGAGAAGCCGTCCGTGCGCAAGGCGCGCGAGAAGGCCGAGGCGGTCCGTCGCGCCCGCAAGCAGGCCCGCAAGACCGCGATCCGCGAGGGCCTGATCGCTGCTCCGAAGCCGAAGCCCCGTTTCGGCGCCGGCGCCCCCCGTCGTCCCGGCTTCCCGTCGATGACCCCGTCCGCTCCGGCCAGCGGCGCTCCGGCGGCTTCCGCCGCCGAGTAAGACGATCCGGGCCGCGAGGCCCGTCGATCGCGATCCTCGAAAAAGGCCCGGCCGCCCTTGTGGTCCGGGCTTTTTTCGTTCGTGAAAGGATTTCGGACGACGCCGCGTGCGCCGTCCTCGTATCGGACCGGAACGCGCTCAGGCGGCGCGGGCGGCTTCCGTCGCATGCTCGGCCTGGACCAGCACGTCGAGGGCGCGCCACGGCTTCTGCATGAACACCGCCTGCGCCGGCATCCTCGCATCGCCGCCGGCATCGTAGCCCGAGGTCACCACCACCCGCACGTCCGGCCAGCGGCGCTCGACGGTGCGGGCGAGCGCGAGCCCATCCATGGCGCCCGGCAGGCGAATGTCGGCGAAGAGCAGCGCGACGGTGACGTCGTCGCGCTCCAGGATCGAGATCGCGGCCTCCGCGCTGTCGCAGGCGATCACCCCGAGGTCGGTCTCCTCGAGCACGGCGGCGGCGAGGTTGCGGACCGCGGCATCGTCCTCGACGACAAGGGCGACCGGACAAGGGGAGGGGGCGCGGTCCATGGGACCTCCTTCACGAGATGTTGCGGATGCGGGTTCGATGCCTGACCGGCGACGCGACCTCATGCGTGGGGCGCTGATTCCCGGATGAGCCATGCTGCGCCGTCCGAAGCCGGGTAACAAGAGTCCGAATTCGTCTCAAGCGCATGCCTGCGTTGCGACCGGTTTGGCGAGGATCCGTTCAGGAGCGCACAAACTCCGTGCATGCTGCAGTGCGTTAGCGAACTGTTCATCATCGACAACGAAATGTTACGGTTCGGCGATGGCGCGGCACCGGGCTTGCCCGAGGGCAGACTGGGTAAGGTTCGCGCCAGCGCGATCAGCAAGAGGTTGGCCCCAACCATGTGCCGCTTCCTGGCCTATAGCGGTGAGCCGGTTTTCCTGTCGGACCTCGTCTGCGCGCCGACGCACTCGCTCGTGCATCAATCGTTGCACGCCGAGCAGGGGAAGACCGAGACCAACGGCGACGGCTTCGGCCTCGGTTGGTACGGCGAACGACCGGAGCCGGGCGTCTATCGCGACATCTCGCCCGCGTGGTCGGACGAGAACCTCGTCAACCTGTGCGGGCAGGTCCGCGCCCGGACCTTCTTCGCGCACGTGCGCGCCTCCACCGGGACGGCGACCGCGCGGACCAACTGCCACCCCTTCGTGAACGGCCGGCACCTGTTCATGCACAACGGTCAGATCGGCGGATATCTGCGGATCAAGCGCCGCCTCGAGGCGCTGATCCCGGACGCCCTGTACGACGGGCGTCGCGGCAGCACCGACTCCGAGGCCCTTTTCCTGCTCGCCCTCTCCAACGGCCTTGCCGAGGACCCGATCGGCGCCATGGCCGAGACCTTGGCCACCGTGCGCGACCTGATGAAGGCGGCCGGCATCACCGAGCCGCTGCGCTTCACCGCGCTGCTGACCGACGGCGACGAGCTCATCGCCTATCGGTGGGCCTGCGATGCGCGGCCCCCGAGCCTGTACTATCGCCAGACCGAGGCCGGCCTGGTCGTGGTCTCCGAGCCGATCGACGGCGCCAAGGACGGCTGGCAGGTCGTGCCGAAGGGCGGCACGCTGCGCGCGCGCCGCGGGGGCCCCGTCACGGTGAAGGGCTCGGAGCCGGTCAAGCGCAGCATCGCCGCCTGAGCCGGACATCCCGGCCGGTTCGTTCCCGCCGGCGCCTTGCCCCCGGCGACGTCGAGCGCGACATTGCCTCAGTCGCCGGCCCATCGCGGCCGGCCGGGCAGGGATCGCAGGGCCGACATGTATCCGGACGTGACGCTTCACATCGCCGGCGCCTGGGTCGCCGGCTCGGGCGGCGAGACGCTGCCGGTGCTCAACCCCGCCACCGGCGAGACCATCGGGCGATGCGCCGTCGCCACCCGGGACGACCTCGACCGGGCGCTCGAGGCCGCCGCGCGCGGCTTCGCGCAGTGGCGCAAGGTCTCGGTTTTCGATCGCGGCAAGGTGCTGCGCCGGGCCGCCGACCTGCTGCGGGAGCGCGCCGACGCCATCGCCCGGATCATGACGCTGGAGCAGGGCAAGCCCCTCGCCGAGGCGTGCATCGAGACGATGGCCGCGGCCGACGTCACCGATTGGTTCGCCGAGGAAGGCAAGCGCGCCTACGGCCGGGTGATCCCGCCCCGCGGCGACGGGGTGCTGCAGTTCGTGGTGCGCGAGCCGGTCGGGCCGGTGGCCTGCTTCACCCCGTGGAACTTCCCGATCAACCAGGCCGTCCGCAAGATCGCCGCCGCGCTCTGCACCGGCAACCCGGTGATCCTCAAGGGACCCGAGGACACGCCGGCGAGCTGCGCCGAGCTGGTGCGCGCCTACCTCGATGCTGGCGTGCCAGGCGATTGCCTCGCGCTGGTCTACGGCGATCCGGCGACGATCTCGTCGTACCTGATCCCGCATCCGGTGATCCGGAAGATCTCGTTCACCGGCTCGACCGTGGTCGGCAAGCAGCTTGCGGCCCTGGCCGGCCAGCACATGAAGCGGGCGACGATGGAGCTCGGCGGCCACGCGCCGGCGATCGTCTTCGGCGATGCCGATGTCGAGAAGGCGGTGGCGGTTCTCGGCGCCAACAAGTTCCGCAACGCCGGCCAGGTCTGCGTCGCGCCGACCCGCTTCCTCGTCCACGATTCGGTGTTCGACCGCTTCGTCGACGGCTTCACCGACCTCGCCTCCAACCTGAAGGTCGGCGACGGCCTCGATCCCGAGACGAAGATGGGGCCCCTAATCCACGGGCGGCGCCTGGAGGCGATGGAAGCGCTGGTCGCCGATGCCAACGCGCAGGGCGCCACGCTGCGCACCGGCGGCAAGCGCATCGGCAACCGCGGCAACTTCTTCGAGCCGACGGTGCTGACCGACCTGCCGCTGACGTCCCGGATCATGAACGAGGAGCCGTTCGGCCCCGTCGCGGCGATCCAGCGCTTCTTTGACGACGCGGAAGCCTACGCGGAGGCCAACCGCCTGCCCTACGGCTTGGCGGCCTACGCCTACACCCGCTCGTCGGAGCAGGCGACGCGGGTGTCGAGCATGGTCGAGAGCGGCATGGTCTCGATCAACCACCACGGCATCGCCCTGCCGGAGACGCCCTTCGGCGGGGTGAAGGAATCCGGCTACGGCAGCGAGGGCGGCTCCGAAGCGCTGGACGGCTACCTCGCCACCAAGTTCGTCACGCAGGCGAATTTCTAGGCTTCGAAGGCAGGTTCACCGCGTCTTCTCTCCCCTTTCGCGGGGGAGGGAAGGGCGCGCTGATGCCCTCAATAATGCGGCGGTGGGGGCTCGGCGCCGCCGGCAGCCGTGCGAGCGCCCGCCTCCTCGACGCGCTCGATCAGCGATTCCACCTGCCGCCGCAGCCGGTCGATCAGCCGCCACTGCTCGGTGACGGTGCGGTTGAGGTCGTCGATGGTCGCGTCCTGCTCGGTGAGGCGCATCTCGAGATGGTCGATGCGGGCGGACTCGCTCATCGCGGGATCGCTCATCGCAGGGCCTCCGGCGGATGGTCGGGCCGCTCGGCCAGCGCCGGCCCCAGCGCGATGCGGCCGTCGAAGACGAAGCAGTCGCCGGTCCAGCGGCTCTTGGCCTCCGGCACGGTCTCGAGGTATTTCAGGATGCCGCCCTGGAGCAGATGGACGTGCGCGAACCCGCGCGCCTTGAGGTAGGCGCCGGCCTTCTCGCAGCGGATGCCGCCGGTGCAGAACAGGGCGACCTCGGTGCAGGAGTCGAGCGTCTCCGCGAACGCGCGAAACTCGCCGAAGCGCGACAGACCGGGATCGACCGCGCCCGCGAACGTGCCGAGCGCCACCTCGAACCGGTTGCGAGTGTCGACCGCCACCACCCCCGGCCGGTCGAGCAGCGCGTTCCAGTCCTCGGGCGCGACGTAGGTCCCGACCCCGTCGGCCGGGTCGGTGGCGCCGCCGTCGAAGGTCACGATCTCCGGCTTGCGCTTCACCTTCATCCGCGCGAACGGTGGCGCCTCGGCCGTCGACAGCTTGCATTCGAGCCGATCGAGGCGTCCGCCGAACAGGTCGGGCCCGTTCAGGGCGGGGAGGAACGCCGCGATCGCCTCGGCCGAGCCCGCCACCGTGCCGTTGATGCCTTCGTGCGCCAGCAGGAGCGTGCCGGTCAGGCCGAGGTCTTTGCACAAGCCCTCGATCACCGGCGCGAGCGTTGCGGCATCGGGGAGGGGGACGAACTGGTAGAGGGTGGCGACGGTTTGGAGCATGGCGCGGGTTTAGCAGGGCCTCGCTATCCGGGGAATTCACACGCGGTCCGCCATTCCCGTCCTCGACTCATCCTGAGGTGCCCGCGTCAGCGGGCGTCGAAGGAGGCCTCCAGAACCCTCGGTGTGACCTGGAGGCCCCCGCTGGGCTTCGACGCCTCAGGATGCAGTGGTTTGACGGAGGTCTGAAGCTCGATCACTTGACGACCGGGTGAGCCCCTGCTCAATGCGCCTCCTCCCAGTTCTCCGCTGCCCGCGCCTCGACCACCAGCGGCACGTGGAGCGTGAGCGCCGGAGCCGGGGCCTCTTCCATGATGCGCTTGATCACCGGGATCGCGCGATCCACCTCGGCCTCGTTCGTCTCGAACACCAGCTCGTCGTGCACCTGCAGCAGCATGCGGACGTTCAGGCGCTCGGCGGTGAGCGCCGCCTCCATCCGGGTCATCGCCCGGCGGATGATGTCGGCGGCGGTGCCCTGGATCGGGGCGTTGATCGCCTGCCGCTCGACGCTGGCGCGCTCGGACGGGTTGTTGGAGCGAATCTGCGGGTAGTGGCAGACGCGGCCGAACAGGGTTGTGACGTAGCCCTTGTCGCGGCAGGCGCGCTTGGTGGTGTCGATGTAGTCGCGGATGCCGGGGAAGCGCTCGAAATACTGCTTGATGAACAGGCTCGCCTCCTCGCGGCCGATGCCGAGGCGATCGGCGAGCCCGAAGGCCGAGATGCCGTAGATGATGCCGAAGTTGATGGTTTTGGCCCGCCGCCGCAGGTCCGGCGTCATCTCGGAGAGCGGCACGCCGAACATGGCGCTCGCGGTCGCCGCATGGATGTCGATGCCGTCGGCGAAGGCCTGCCGCAGCTGCGGGATGTCGGCCATGTGGGCGAGCAGGCGCAGCTCGATCTGGCTGTAGTCGGCCGAGATCAGGCGGTTGCCGGGGTCGGCGACGAAGGCGCGGCGGATGCGGCGCCCCTCCTCGGTGCGGATCGGGATGTTCTGCAGGTTCGGGTCCGAGGAGGACAGCCGTCCGGTGGTGGTGGCGGCGAGCGAGAACGAGGTGTGGACCCGGTTGGTGTCGCGGTCGGCGTGCTCTTGCAGCGAGTCGGTGTAGGTAGACTTCAGCTTGGCCAGCTGGCGCCAGTTGAGAATCTTCTTCGGAAGGTCGTGCCCGGCCTGGGCCAGCTCCTCGAGCAGGGTCGCTGGCGTCGCCCATTGGCCGGACGGCGTCTTCTTGGCGCCGGGCAGGCCCAT
This sequence comes from Methylobacterium sp. E-025, assembly GCF_022829705.1. Taxonomy (NCBI): domain Bacteria; kingdom Pseudomonadati; phylum Pseudomonadota; class Alphaproteobacteria; order Hyphomicrobiales; family Methylobacteriaceae; genus Methylobacterium; species Methylobacterium sp. E-025. Next base: position 386,866 of record NZ_JAKSYR010000102.1, on the reverse strand, counting down.
CTTGCCGAACAGGATGTCGCCGATCTGCTTCGGTGAGGAAACCTGGAAGCGCTCGCCGGCAATCTCCTGGATCTCCTCTTCGAGACGCGCCAGGATCTGCGAGAAGTCGCCCGACAGCCGCGAGAGCATGTTGCGGTCGACGCGGATGCCGTGCTGCTCCATCCGGGCGATTACCGCGATCAGGGGCCGTTCCAGGGTCTCGTAGACGGCGAGCCGCCGCTCGGCGACGAGGCGGGGCTTCATCATCCGCCACAGCCGCAGCGTCACGTCGGCATCCTCGGCCGCGTAGGCGGTGGCCCGGTCGAGCGGCACCCGGTCGAAGGTGACCTTGGCCTTGCCGGTGCCGGCCACGTCCGAGAAGGTGATCGGCTGGTGGCCGAGATGGCGCTTGGCGAGTTCGTCCATGCCGTGCCCGCCCTTGCCGGCATCGAGCACGTAGGAGATCAGCATGGTGTCGTCACACGGCGCCACGGTGATGCCGTAGCGCTGGAACACGAGCCAATCGTATTTCAGGTTCTGCGCCACCTTGAGCACGCTCGGGCTCTCGAGCAGCGGCCTCAGCCGACTGAGCGCGGCGTCGCGGTCGATCTGCGAAGGCAGCGGCTCCACGAGATCGGACGCCGTCGCCCCGCCGCCGAACAGGTCGTCGGCGTTCGGCGCGGCCTCGACCGCGCGGACATGGGCAAGGGGGATGTAGGCGGCGCGCCCCGGCGCGAAGCAGAGCGACACGCCGACGAGGTTGGCGTGGTGCGCATCGAGCGAGTCGGTCTCGGTGTCGACTGCGATCACGCCGACCTCGTGCGCTTCGGCGATCCAGGCATCGAGATGCTCGAGCGAGAGGATCGTCTCGTAGGCGCTGGTGTCGAACGGCTTGCTCGCCTCCGCCGCGCGCGCCGCGACGAGGTTCGACGGCGTCGGATCGGACGGGCCGCGGGCTTTGGGCGCGGCGTCCGGCAGGCCGAGATCGGCGAAGGGGTCGATCTCGGCGCCATCCCCGGCCGCGGCTGCGGCGTCGGAGAAGGGGGCGTCGTCGCCCGGGACATGGCCCGGGAGCAGGCGCGGATCGGGCTTCACCGCTTCCGGGTCGACATGCAGCATCGCGGCGATGCGCCGGGTCAGCGTGTTGAACTCCATCGCCTTGAGGAAGCCGACGAGCTTTTCCGGGTCGGGCTTGGGCAGGCGCAGGTCGTCGAGCGCCACCGGCACGTCGACGTCCTCGACCAGGGCCACGAGCCGGCGCGAGAGCCGCGCCTGCTCGATGCCGGCGAGCAGCATCTCGCGGCGCTTGGGCTGCTTGATCTCGCCCGCCCGCTCCAGCAGCTGCTCGAGGCTGCCGTATTCCTTGATCAAGGCCGCCGCGGTCTTCAGGCCGATGCCGGGCACGCCGGGCACGTTGTCGGAGGTGTCGCCGATCAGCGCCAGCGCGTCGCCGATCTGGTTCGGCTGCAGGCCTTCCCACTTCGCGACGATCGCCGCCTCGTCGAGGTTGCGCTCGGGGCGGTGGCCCGGCTTGCCCTTGGAGCCGGATTCGAAATCGTAGAACCGAACCAGCGGCCCGACGAGCTGCATCAGGTCCTTGTCGGACGAGACGATGATGACGCCGGCGCCCCGCGCCTCGGCCTGCCGGGCATAGGTGGCGATCAGGTCGTCGGCCTCGTAGCGCTCCATCTCGATCGCATGCAGGCCGAAGGCGCGCACCGCGTCGCGCATCAGCGGCATCTGCCGCTTCAGGTCGTCCGGCGCGTCGGGGCGGTGGCCCTTGTAGTCGGAGTAGAGCTCCTTGCGGAACGAGCCCTCCGACTTGTCGAAGACGATGCCGAGATGGGTCGGGCAGATGCCGGCCGCGCCCTCCTGAACAAACTGCGCGATCTTGGTGCAGAACAGCCGCACGGCTCCGGTCGGCAGCCCGTCCGAGGGCCGAAAGTTGAATTTCTCCGGCTGGTTTATCGCCTGGAAGTAGGCCCGGAAGATGAACGACGACCCGTCCACCAGGATCACCTGATCGCCGGGGCCGACGGGGGAAGGAAGCGTCTCGTCGGTCATGGTGCGCGGACATCTCGGCGAACGGGAGAACAGAGGATCACGCAGCCGGATCCTGATGCGCCTCGAGCTCGGCGCGGCAGACCACAGCGATCTCCATCAGCGGCTCGTGGACGGTCCTCCATACGATGTCCAGCGCGACACGATGGTAGGCGTGGCGATAGAAGTTGCCCGTATCTGCGACGTCCTGCCAGGGGATGTGCGGATGCCGGGCTTTGAATGCCGCTCCGAGGCGTCGGCTCGCCTCGGACACGATCTCGATGCAGCGGATCACCGCGTAATTCGTCCGCAGATCGGCGGCGAAAGCCTCGTAGGGCATGCCGTCGATGAAGTCGCGGGCGGCCTGAACGTTGGCGACGATATCGACGCAGGCGTCCGATTCACGCTCAGAAAGCACGGACAGCATCCCGCTCGGCGCGCGAGAGAATGTGCGGCTTCAACGTCTCGCGATTGGCGACGTCGACGGGGATCGGGAACAGGCTCCCGATGGCTCGGCAAATCCCGACGTAGTTGAAGGCATCTCGTACCGCCCGCGCGTCGATCTCGATCATCACGTCGAGGTCGCTGCCTGCATGGTTCTCGCCCCGCGCGACCGAGCCGAACACCGCGGCATGCCGCACGCCGAGGCGTTGCAGCTCCGGCTCATGCGCACGCAGGATATCGATGGCGGCGTCGCGATCCATGGACCGACCCTACTGCGGATCCGACCTTCGCGGAACGCGCCTCAGGTCGCAGCCCCCACCGTATCCGCCATCTTCGCCCGCCGCGTGCCGAGCGGCTGCGGCGCCCCGACCGTGGTGTCGTGGACGGTCTGGTGCTCCATCTCGGCATTCACCTCCGCGCCGAGCAGCACGATCACCGTCGAGATCCAGATCCAGGTCATGAACCCGATCACGGCGCCGAGCGAGCCGTAGGTGTCGTTGTACTTGCCGAAGTTCGCCACGTACCACGAGAAGCCGAGGGAGCCGGCGAGCCAGGCGAAGGCGGCGATCGCGCTGCCCCACGTCACCCAGCGCCAGCGCGGCGCGTCGCGGCAGGGGCCGTAGCGGTAGAGCAGGGCGAGGCCGCCGAGGACGGCGACGAACAGGGCGGGCCAGCGCAGCAGCGCCAGGTACCACGCGTCCGCCGACAGGCCGACCGTGTTGAACACCACCGGCAACACCACGATCGCCCCGAGCGCCAGGATGATGAACAGCAGCGCGCCCGCGGTGAAGGCGAGGGACCGCAGGTTCAGCCAGACGAAGTTTCGCGTCTCGCGCTCCTCGTAGACGATGTTGAGCGCGTCGAAGACCGCCTTCATGCCGCCATTGGCGCTCCAGACCGAGAGCAGGATGCCGGTGAAGAACGTGACGCCGAGGGTCGTGTCGCCCTTGGCCGCGATGCGCTTGACCTGCTCGCCGACGATGTCGATCGCGCCGGAGGGCATCACCCCCTGGAGGCTGGCGAGGTGGTCGTTGATCGTGGCGACGTCGGCGAAGAGGCCGTAGCAGGACACCAGCGCCGCCACGGCCGGGAAGATCGCGAGCAGCACGTAGAAGGTGACGCCGGCCGCGACCGAGACCAGGCGATTCTCCTTCAGGTCGCGGAACACGCGCAGCCCGACATCCTTCCAGCCGCTTTTGGGTATCTCGGAGGGGGTGCTCGCCTGCCGGCCGCGGTCCGACTCGGTTTGCGCCACCGCCCGGGCGTCGCCGCCGGAATGCGAGGGCGAGGGTGCACGGGGACCGTCCAGGGCCGGCGCGGGCCGGTCTCCGCCGCGCCGATACGGCAGCGCGGCGATGCCGACGAGGGTGGCGGCGAGCGCCAGCGTCCACACGGCGGAATGGCGCTCGTCCAGTCCGTCTGCGCTATGGTTTCGGTCGGTCATCAATGGTCCCGTCGCGATGGCCGTCTACGAGACGGCGCGTCGCGACGACAACCGGTGGTCGCAAGGAGTGGTTTCCTCGGACGACGGGCGAATTCTCAGGCTGCCCCGTGCTATTTCACCTGAACACTGTCCACGACCTCGCGAAATTTGGCGAGCGTGCCCTCGCGCTGGTCCTCGCGCACCACCCCGAGGGCGCGGAGATAGCCGTCCGGCGCGAAGCGGATCGTCTGGGAGACGACGACCGGCGTGTTCGTCGGCATGTCGGTGGCGCGCGCCACGATCTCGTGCCAATCGGTTCCGTTGGAGCGGTAGCTCTGCGAGCGCTCGATCACGAAATCCTTCATGGTCTGGTTGGAGTACAGCGCGGCCTTGGCGAAGCCGTCGCGCTGCTCGGCCGTCGGCGGCTGCTGCACCGCCTGAGCCAGCACCAGGATCGGCTGCTCGAGGTTGCTCATCTGGTCCTTCGGTCCCTGCGTCAGCAGCACCGAGTTGCCGGCGAGCACGCGCAGCGGGCGGAACCCCGCCGGATCGGCGATGCGGAAGGGCAGCGCGTCGACCTGCTGCGCCAGCGTCAGCGCCGGCCGGATCGTCACGCCGGTGACGAGGCTGCGCATGGTCTTCTCGGTCTCGGCATCGGGCAGCGCCTGCCCGATGATCAGGCCGGTGACGGTCGGATCGCCGACGAGCAGCAGCCACTTGCGGACCGTCGGCGTGGCGCTGCCCGGTTCGCCCGGCTGCGAGCCGGTGAACAGCATGCCGTCGGCCTCGCCGATCTTCACCGGCTCGCGGGTCTCGACGGCGAAGCCCTGGTTCTTCAGGTTGGCGTCGGTGAAGGTCTGCACGAGGTCGGCGAAGGCGGTCGCCGGCAGCTCGACCACCGAGAGCGTCGCCCCGCCCTCCTTGCGCTCGAAGCCGGAGAAGCGGCGCGAGGGCGACATGTCGGAGGGCGGCTCGAACCCGAAGCGCGAGCCCGCGGGATAGACCGGCTCGGCGGCCGACGCCGGCCCCGCATCGAAGCCGAGCACCAGGGCAAGCAGCGCGAGGGCGGACAGACGGGGGCGCAGGCGCATCGAACCAGGATCTCCACAATCCGGAACGGCGCCGGACCGGATGCGATGCGTCGGCCCGCGGCCGGGTCCTGTCAAGCGGACGCGTTCACGCGTCTGCCCGGAAGCTGGACCTGCGGGCCTTGGCGCGAACTTCGAACCAGGCGCCTGTCTGCATGAGTCCGCATCAACCAGGGCCCTTCGCGTTCAAGGCGCCCTCGTCACCCGCCGCAGGGTCAGGTTGCAGCGGCCGCCCGGGGGCAGGAAGGGCGGGTCCGGGTCTTCCGCCACCGACAGCAGGTCGCCGCCCGCGACGATGCGGTCGACGCCGTGGTGGATGAGGCGGGAGGGGCCGCCGATCACCAGGGCGTCGCCGGCCGTCAGGCGGATCGAGCGGGTCGGGTCGGAGCGCTTCGGGCCGCCGTAGCGGAACACCGCCGCCGCGCCCAGCGACAGGGACACGACCGCGGCCGTCAGGTCGTCCTCGTCGCGGTCCTGGTGCAGGCCCATGCGGGCGCCCGGCGCGTAGAGGTTGATCAGGCAGGCCTCGGGCGGGCGGGGATGATCGGCGAGCGCGCCCCAGGCGGCGCGTGCGGTCGCGGGCATCGCCGGCCAGGGGTCGCCGGTCTCGGGATGATCCGGCTGGTAGCGGTATCCGGCGACGTCCGAGACCCAGCCGAGCGGGCCGGCATTCGACATCCGCACCGAGAACGGTTTTCCCGTGCGCGGCATCCGCGGCATCCGCGGCGTGAACGGCGGCGCGGCCGCCAGCACGGTCGCGATCTCGTCGGCGAGGCGCCGCCGGGCCGCCGCATCGAGCCAGCCGGGATGGTGGATCAGGCCCGGCGCGAGTTCGACCGCCACGCGCTGCGCGTCACGCGTCGTCGATGTCGCGTTCCAGCACCGTCTTCGAGGCGACGGTGGTGTCGGCCTTGAGGCGGTAGACGAGCGGCACGCCGGTGGCGATCTCCAGGCCGGCGATGGTCGTGGTGTTGAGCCGGTCGAGCACCATCACCAGGGCGCGGAGCGAGTTGCCGTGGGCGGCCACGAGCACCCGGTCGCCGGCCATCACGCGGGGCAGGATCGTCTCGATATAGTAGGGCAGCACCCGGGCCGCGGTGTCCTTCAGGCTCTCGCCGCCGGGCGGCGGGATATCGTAGGAGCGGCGCCACTGGTGCACCTGCTCGGCCCCCCAGCGCGCCTTGGCGTCTTCCTTGTTGAGGCCGGACAGGTCGCCGTAATCGCGCTCGTTCAACGCCTCCGAGCGGATCGTCTCGATCTCGGACAGGCCCATCTCGCCGAGCATCAGCTTGCAGGTCCGCTGCGCCCGCCCGAGGTTCGAGGTGAACGCCACGTCGAAGCCGTAGCCCTCGCTCTTCAGCCAGCGCCCGGCCTTGTGCGCCTCGTCGACGCCGCGCTCGGTGAGGTCCGGGTTGCGCCAGCCGGTGAAGAGGTTCTTGAGGTTCCACTCGCTCTGGCCGTGGCGAGCGAGGACGAGCAAGCGGTCCATCGGGGTCCGGTCTTTCTGGGGAGGCGCCCGATCGGGCAGGTCGCTGCGGCTCCTACCAGAGCCGGGCCGAGGCCCCAAGCGCGGGCCGACCACCCGCGCCCGTCCGTGGTCGAGCGTAGCCTTACAGCCCGAGCACGTCTGTCATGCTGTAGAGGCCCGGCGGCTTCGGATGCGCCCAGAGCGCCGCCTTCACCGCTCCGGCCGCGAACAGGCTGCGATCTTCGGCGTGGTGCGAGAGGGTGATGCGCTCGCCGGCGCCGGCGAACATCACCGAATGGTCGCCAACGACGCTGCCGCCGCGCAGCGTCGCGAAGCCGATGTCGCCGGCCCGGCGCGCGCCGGTATGGCCGTCCCGGGTCGAGACGCGGACGTCGGCGAGGTCGACGCCGCGGCCTGCCGCGGCGGCCTCCCCGAGCAGCAGGGCGGTGCCGGAGGGCGCGTCCACCTTCATGCGGTGGTGCATCTCGGCGATCTCGATGTCGAATTCCGGCCCCAGGGCGGCGGCGACCCGCTGCACCAGGGCGGCGAGCAGGTTGACCCCGAGCGACATGTTGCCGGAGCGCACGATGCGGGCGTGGTAGGCGGCGGCCCGGAGCTTGGCGAGGTCGTCCTCCGACAAGCCGGTGGTGCCGACCACGTGGACGATGCGGGCCTGCGCCGCGAGCTCGGCGAACTGCACCGTCGCCGCCGGGACGGTGAAATCGAGCACGCCGTCGCTGGCCGCGAACGCCGTCAGCGGGTCGTCGGTGACGGGCACGCCGAGCGGGTGGAGGCCGGCGAGCGTCCCGGCATCGTGGCCGATCGCGTCCGAGCCTTCGCGCTCGATCGCGGCCGAGAGCGTGCAGCCCTCGGCTTCCGCCACCGCGCGGATCAGCATCCGCCCCATGCGCCCGTCGGCGCCCACCACCACCAGCCGCATCGTCTTCGCCGTCCTTCGATCCGAGGATCACGGGTATAGGCTCGGTGCCGGCCTGCCAACCCGATCCTGCCGACCTGAACGTGCCTGTGCGCCGGAACACCCCCGGGTGCCATCGCGTACGGAATTCGATGCGCGATTCCGCTACGGCGTTCAGGAACGCCCATCCCGACGCCGACGCCAGGAGACCATCGCCCCGTGCCGCATGCGACCGAGCTGATCGCCATCATCGCCCTGGGCCTCGTGATCGCCTTCGTGTTCGGCATGCTGGCTCAACGCCTGCGGCTGCCGCCGCTGGTCGGCTACCTCGTAGCCGGCATCGCCATCGGGCCGTTCACGCCGGGCTTCGTCGGCGACCAGAAGCTCGCCGGCCAGCTCGCCGAGATCGGCGTCATCCTGCTGATGTTCGGCGTCGGCCTGCACTTCTCGATCAAGGACCTCATGGCGGTGCGCACGATCGCGCTGCCCGGCGCCGTGGTGCAGATCGCGGTGGCGACCGCGATGGGCGGCGGCCTGGCGCTCGCCTGGGGGTGGGGCCTCGGCGCCGGCCTGGTGTTCGGCCTCGCCCTGTCGGTGGCGAGCACGGTGGTGCTGCTGCGGGCGCTGGAGGAGCGCAACCTGCTCGACAGCGACAAGGGCCGCATCGCGGTCGGCTGGCTCATCGTAGAGGATCTCGCGATGGTCCTCGCCTTGGTGCTGCTGCCGGCGCTGGCGCCCTCGCTCGGCGGGAGCGCCGGTACCGGCGACCATGCCACGGGCAACACCCTCGCGCAGGCGCTCTCCGGCTATCTCGGCGACAGCATCTGGCTCACCCTCGGGCTGACGCTCGCTAAGGTCGGCGTCTTCACCACCCTGATGCTGGTCGCAGGCCGCCGCATGGTGCCGTGGCTGCTCGACCAGGCGGCCCGCACGGGATCGCGCGAGCTGTTCACCCTCGCCGTGCTCGCGCTCGCGCTCGGCATCGCCTTCGGCTCGGCGGAACTGTTCGGCGTGTCCTTCGCCCTCGGCGCCTTCTTCGCCGGCATGGTGCTCGCCGAGTCCGACCTGAGCCATCAGGCCGCAGCCGATTCCCTGCCGCTGCAGGACGCGTTCGCGGTACTGTTCTTCGTCTCGGTCGGCATGCTGTTCGACCCCGGCATCCTCGTGCGCGAGCCGCTCTCGGTGCTGGCGGTGCTCGGCGTGATCCTGCTCGGCAAGTCGATCGCCGCGGTGGCGATCGTGCTGGCGTTCAAGCATCCGGTCGGCACCGCGCTCACCATCGCCGCGAGCCTGGCGCAGATCGGCGAGTTCTCCTTCATCCTCGTCGGGCTCGGCCTCTCCCTGAAGCTGCTGCCGGAGGAGGGGCGCGACCTCATCCTCGGCGGAGCGCTGCTGTCGATCACGCTGAACCCGTTGTTCTTCGTGCTCGCCGCGCGGGTCGAGCGCTACCTCGCCGACAGGCCCGACCTCGCGCGCCGGTTCGAGCGGCGCGGCGCCGATGCGATCGCGGTCGCCGAGCCCGCCAAGCCCCATCGCGGCCACGCGATCATCGTCGGCTACGGCCGGGTCGGCAGCGGGATCGGCAAGGCGCTCGACGCCTGGGACCTGCCCTTCGTCGTGGTCGACCGCGACCGCCGGCGGGTGCTCGACCTGCGCGCCTCGGGCCTGGAGGTGGTGTTCGGCGATGCGCTGGCGCCGGGCATCCTCGCCGCCGCCGATATCGCGCAGGCCCGCCTCCTGGTGATCGCGACACCGGATTCGCACCATGCGCGCCGGCTGGTCGAGATCGCCCGGGAGGCGAACCCGCGGATCGACACCCTGATCCGCACCCACAGCGACGCCGAGCGCCGCCGGATGGAGGAGGAGAAGGTCGGGCTGGTGCTGATGGCCGAGCGCGAGCTCGCCTTCGGCATGACCTTCTATGCCCTACGCAGCCTCGGCCTGACCGAGGGCGAGGCCCGCCTCTTCGTCGATGCGAGCCGCGCCGACAGCCGCGCCGAGGCGCCGACGGAGGCCGAGATCGACCCATCGCCGGAACTCCGGCCGCACAAGGAGGAGCCGGCGGCGGGGTGAGCGCCGACCGCGTCGTCCTAGGCCGCCAGCGCGTGGCCCATTTCCGCGACCCGACGCAGGTCGTCGACGAAGGTGGCGTAGGCCTCCTCCTTCGCCTCGTCCGGCAGGCGCAGCAGGTAGGAGGGGTGGACGGTGATGAAGCCCTGGAAGCGGTCGTCGAGGCGCTCGAACCGGAACGGGCCGCGGGCACGGGTGATCGGGATCTGCTTGCCCGTCAGCGCCAGCACGGCGGTCGCGCCGAGCGCGACGACGAGCTTCGGGGCGACGAAGTCCAGCTCGCGATCGAGCCACCAGCGGTAGTGGCTGACCTCGCCCGCGGTCGGCTTCTGGTGGATGCGACGCTTGCCGCGCTCCTCGAACTTGAAGTGCTTGACGGCGTTCGTGAGGTAGCTCGCCGCGCGGTCGAGACCCGCTTCCGCCATCGCCCGCGACAGCAGCTGGCCGGCCGGCCCGACGAAGGGGCGGCCCTGCCGGTCCTCCTGGTCGCCCGGCTGCTCGCCGACGAAGGCGATGGTCGAGCCGATGCGGCCCTCGCCGAGCACGGCCTGCGTCGCGCCCGGCACCAGCGGCTCGGAACGCTTGATGATCGCGTTCAGCGCCTCGAGGGTCTTCGGCGCCTGGTCGGACATCGCCGCCACCGCCTTGGCCGGATCGCGCTTGATCGTCATCTGGGGGGCCCTTTCGATCATCTGCGTGGTTCGGGTCGCGGCCGCGCGGACGAGGCCGGGGATGGCGGCGGTCTCCGGCATGTTGTGCCAGTACTTCTTCGGCATCTCCGCCCGCATCGCCTTGAGGTTGGTACGGGCCGGGTTGAACGTGCTCTCGTAATAGTCCCGCCAGCCGGCCTCGAAGCCATCGCCCTCCGGCAGCTGCGCCTTGTCGCCCGGCGGTCCGAAGGTCAGCGCCGTGCGGTCCCAATGCGCCGAGCCGTCCGGCGTCAGGATCGTCCAGTCCATGGCGCGGAACCGGTCGACGAAGAACGGAGCCGCCGCCTCAAGGATGTGGTTGTCCGGCTCGAACCACGCGACGAAGCGTTCGTTCGTATCGGTTTCGATACGGCGAAAGCGCAGGAACGCGTGCATCTTGTGCAGGTCGCGGGCGATCGCCTTGCGCATCCCGTTGAGGCGGTGAACCAGCGGGTCGCTCGCCACCTCCGGCAGGTGGCGCTCGCCGCGGAGCACGCGCCAGACCAGGGTGTGGAGCAGCGCGTAGCGCTCGGGATCGCGGTGGGGCACCACCATCGGGATCAGCCCGGCCACGGGCTTCGGCAGCGCGACCGGCGACGCGTCGGGCTCGTCGCTGGCGGACGTGCCGAACAAGCCGGGCGCATCGCCCGCCGACCACGTGACGCGATCGGGCGGAACCCCGTCGGCGACCAACCGGCGCAGGGCGGCGCGGAAGCCATCGAGATCGGCACCGGGGCGCAGGTGGATCGTGCGATGCGCGCTGTCTGTCCCTCCCCCCTCTGCGGGGGAAGGTGGCCCGCGCAGCGGGTCGGGAGAGGGGAGCGGCATTTCCGGATACGGCGCTCCCCTCTCCCGACCCTCGCTGACGCGAGGCCTACCCTCCCCCGCACAGGGGAGAGGGACGAGGTCGCGCGCATCCATCAGAACAGGCTCAGCTGCTGCGCCGGCTCCACCAGACGGCTGCGCAGATCGAGCCGATCTGTGAGCCCACCCGGCGTGTAGTCGGCCGCGATCAGGAACGGGCGGGCGCGCTTCAGCGCCGAGGACAGCCGCGCCACGTCGTCGAGGCGCAGGCGCGTGTGGCGGCGCGCGCGGATGATCTTGTCGACCGCCCGCGCCCCGAGGCCGGGGACGCGCAGCAGCATCTCGCGGTCGCCGGTGTTCACGTCCACGGGGAAGCGGTGGCGGTTCTTCAGTGCCCAGGCGAGCTTCGGGTCGATGTCGAGGGAGAACATCCCGTCGTCGGCCGCATCGGCGACGTCGTCGGCGGAGAAGTCGTAGTACCGGATCAGCCAGTCGGCCTGGTAGAGCCGATGCTCGCGCTGGAGCGGCGGCGCCTTCAGCGGAAGGATGCCGGAGCCTTCCGGGATCGGGCTGAAGGCCGAGTAGTACACCCGCTTGAGCCCGACGCTGCCGTAGAGATGCGCGCTCTTGCGGATCAGCGCCTCGTCGGTGGTCGCGTCGGCCCCGACGATCACCTGTGTCGACTGCCCGGCAGGCGAGAAGCGCCGCCGCTCGGCCTTGGCCTCGACGATGCGCTCGGCCACCTGCGCCATCGCCCCGAGGATCGTCGCGCCGTCCTTCTCGGGGGCGAGCTTCTGCAGGCTCGCCTCGGTCGGCAGCTCGACGTTGATCGAGAGGCGGTCGGCGTAGAGGCCGGCTTCCTCGATCAGCCATGGGCTCGCCTCGGGAATCGACTTGAGGTGGATGTAGCCGCGGAACCCGTGGTCGCGCCGCAGCGACTTCGCCACCCGCGTCAGCAGCTCCATCGTGTAGTCGGGCGACTTGATGATGCCGGAGGAGAGGAACAACCCTTCGATGTAGTTGCGCTTGTAGAACTCCACCGTCAGCGTCACGACATCCTGCACCGAGAAGCGTGCCCGCTCGACGTTCGAGGAGCGGCGATTGATGCAGTAGGCGCAATCGAACAGGCAGTAGTTCGTCAGCAGGATCTTCAGCAGCGAGATGCAACGCCCGTCCGGAGTGTAGGCGTGGCAGATCCCCGATCCGGTGGTCGAGCCGAGCTCTTCCTTGCCGGCCTTGCGCTTCGGCGCGCCGGACGACGAACACGAGGCGTCGTACTTGGCGGCATCGGCGAGGATGCGCAGTTTCTTGGCGAGCGTTTCATCCATCGAACAAACAATGAACCTGGGGAGCGTGAATACAAGGCGTCGGCCGGCGTTGCCCCCGGGCGGCGATGCCGCACCCCGCCTGCCTTTCGCGGGGCGCGGCTCCGAAGACCGATCAGCCCTGCTTAAGGGTGGCCTTCAGGGTGATCTCGCAGTCCAGAACCTTCGAGATCGGGCAGCCGATCTCGGCGGCATGCGCCAGCGCGTCGAACTTGGCCTGGTCGATGCCCGGGATCGCCGCGGTCAACGTCAGCGCGGACTTCGTCACCTTGAAGCCGGCACCGTCCTTCTCGAGCGTCACGACCGCCTCGGTGGTCATCTCGGTCGCGGCCAGCCCGGCTTCCTGCAGCTGGAACGCCAGCGCCATGGTGAAGCAGCCGGAATGCGCCGCCGCGATCAGCTCTTCCGGATTGGTCCCGGGCTTGTCCTCGAAGCGCGTGTTGAAGCCGTAGGGCTGCTGCGAGAGCACGCCGGACTGGGTCGTGATCGTGCCCTTGCCGTCCTTGCCGTTGCCCTGCCAGACAGCGTGCGCCTTGCGGTTGATCATCGAAGCTCTCCAGGGTTCGCGGTAGCGCGCACGACCGTGCGCGACGTCACCGTCGATGACCGGCCAAGTGGCGCAGGCTCCGGCGAGTTCCAGGCTCAGGCCCCGTCGGGCACCTCCTCGGCGTCGACGGTGCGGCGCGCGAGATCGTAGCCGAAGCCGGCCCGCGCCAGCGCCGCCAGATCTCGGTCGCGGTGGAGAGCGCGGATGTCCGGGCGGCGGAACGGCCCGAGCCGCCGCCGCTTGGCGTAGGCGAAGGCGGCCTTCTCCTCGATCGCCGCCGAATCCGCCTCGGGCACGGCCTCGCGCTCGGCCTCCATCGCGGTGTCGACCGCATCGCGCGACAGGCCCTTGGCCGACAGCTTGGCCGAGGCGCCGCGGGAAGAGGTGCCGCGCCGGCGCAACGTCGCGAGCCGCGCAGTCGCGAAGCGCGCGTCGTCGACCAGCCCGGCGGAGACCGCCCGCGCCACGGTCGCCTCGATCATCTCGAAGAAGGCGCTCGCCTCCTCGCCGCGGGCCCGGGCGCGCTTCTCGACCCGCCGCCGCAGCGTCCGGCGCAGCATCTCCACCGAGGCGCTGTAGCGCTCGAGGTAGTGCAACGCCGCCCGCTCGAGATAGGCGGCCGTGACGGGCGGCGCGGGCCTCGCACCGCGGGCCGCACCGGAGTCTGCAACGGTTGCGCGTTTCACGGGTTCTTCACGATCCGGACAGGTTTCGGTTTCATGGATCAGCCATGGAACCCAGGCAACGCGGCAGGATCGGTCATGGTCTCCTCCCCGCAGCATCGGCCATCCTGTTGAGACGCGAGTGGCTCCTCGTGCTGCTCGCTCTCGGGCTCGCCGCCACCGCGGCGGCGGTGGTCTACCTGTCCCGTCCGACCACGCTGACCGTAGCGGTCGGGCCGCAGGACGGCCCCGAGGCCGCGCTGATGGAGGCCTACGCCAACGCCCTGTCCCGCGCCCGCGAGGACGTACGCCTGAAGGTGGTGCGCTACGCCGACGTGCGCGACAGCGCGGCCGCGCTCCAGGCCAACAAGGCCGACCTCGCGGTGGTGCGGCCGGACGTGCTGCTGCCCGAGAACGGCCTGACGCTCGCCATCCTGCACGACGAGGCCCTGATCGTCGCCGCCTCGGAGGCCGGCGAGATCGATGATTTTCCCGACCTTGCACGCCGGCGCCTCGGCATCGTCGTGCGCCACAGCGCCGACATCCCGTTCATCACCAACCTGCTGACCTTCTACGACTTCGTCCCCGCCGCCGCCGACATCCCGGACGGCGAGGAAGCCCCGCCGGGGCAGGTCGTGCTGGTTCCGCTCAAGCCGTCCGAGGTCACCGCCGCGATCGCCGAGAAGCGGGTCGAGGCGGTGGCGATCATCGCCAGCCCGACCTCCAAGGCCGCGGGCGCCATGGTCCACGCCGTCGAGATCGGCCTTCCCGACAAGAAGGTCGGCCTCGTCTCGGTGCCCGACGGCGACGCGATCCTGCAGCGCTATCCCGAGCTGCAATCCGTCACGATCCCGGCCGGAACCTTCGGCGGGCGCCCGAAGCGTCCGGCCGAGGAGGTCAAGACCGTCGGTGCCTCGTATCGCCTGATGGCACGGGGCACCGTGAGCCGGGTCGCCGTCGCCTCCGCGACGCAGCACTTGTTCGAGTGGCGCTCGCGCCTCGCGGCGGCCGCGCCGATCGTCAGGCTGATGAAGGCGCCCGACTTCGACACCACGGTCGCCGCCACCTCGGCGCGCCTGCCCAACCACCCCGGTGCGGTGGACTACTTCGAGCGCGAGCAGCAGACGTTCCTCGACCGCTACGAGGACTACATCTACCTGCTCGCCTTCTTCGGCGGCACGATCGGCTCCGCCGTCGCCTGGCTCGGCCAGCGCCTCGCCCGCAAGCGGCGCGAGCGGGTCGACATCGTGCTCGACCGCCTGCTCGACGTGATGCGCGAGGTCCGCGCCGCGCCGACGATGGCCGAGCTCGACGCCCTGGCGATCGAGGTGGACGACCTCGTCGCCGACGTGGTGCGCTATGCGCGCGAGCGCTCGATCGACGCGCGCACAGTCAGCGCCCTGATCCTGGCGGTGGACGGGGTCCACGCGGCGATCAACGATGGCCGACGCGGGCTTTCCGCCGGGGCCGAGCATCGCCCCGGCGGCCGCACGCGAGCCGCCCGGTCGCTCGCCCTCAACCTCTCGGCCGCCGAATAGGCGAGCCCGGGACGCGGCGCCGCCCTATCCCTCAATGATCTCGCGGATGCGGCTGGCCAGCACCTCGACCGGGAACGGCTTGGTGATCATCTGCATGCCCGGGTCGAGGCCGCCGTTGCCGAAAATCGCGTTCTCGGCATAGCCGGTGATGAAGAGGATCTTCAGCCCGGGCCGCACCAGCCGGGCGCGGTCGGCGAGCTGGCGCCCGTTGAGGCCGGGCAGGCCGACGTCGCTGACCATCAGGTCGATCCGCGCACGCGATTCCGCGATGCGCAGGCCGGCCGGCCCGTCGGCGGCCTCGAGGGCGTGGTAGCCGAGCTCGCCCAGCACCTCGACGATGAGGTCGCGCACCACCGGGTCGTCCTCGACAACGAGCACCGTCTCGCCGCGCTCGGCGCGCAGGGCCGTGGCGATCCCGGGACCGGTGCCCTCGGCCGCCGCCTCGCCGCGGTAGCGCGGCAGGTAGATCTTGATCGTCGTGCCCGATCCCAGCTCCGAGTAGATCTTGGCGTGCCCCTCCGACTGCTTGGCGAAGCCGTAGATCATCGACAGGCCGAGGCCGGTGCCCTGGCCCAGCGGCTTCGTGGTGAAGAACGGGTCGAAGGCCTTGGCGGCCACGTCCGCGCTCATGCCGGTGCCGGTATCGGTTACGCAGACGCAGATGTACTGGCCCGGTTCCACCTCCGGATGCAGCCGCGCGTAGGCCCGATCGAGGTGGGTGTTGCAGGTCTCGATCACGAGGCGGCCGCCGTCCGGCATCGCGTCGCGGGCGTTGATCGCGAGGTTGAGCAGCGCGTTCTCGAGCTGGTGCGGGTCGCAGAGCGTGAGCCACAGGCCGCCGGCGGTGACGATCTCCAGGTTGACCTGCTCCGTCAGCGTCCGGCGCAGCATGTCCTCCATGCCGGCGATCAGGCCGTTGGCGTCGGTGGGCTTCGGCTCCAGCGGCTGGCGGCGGGCGAAGGCCAGCAGGCGGTGGGTCAACGCGGCGGCGCGGTTGGCCGAGGACAAAGCCGCGGTGGCGTACTTCTCGATCTGCTCGGTCCGGCCCTGCTTGATCCGGGTCTGCATCAGGTCGAGCGAGCCGACGATGCCGGTGAGCAGGTTGTTGAAGTCGTGGGCGATGCCGCCGGTGAGCTGGCCGACCGCCTCCATCTTCTGCGCCTGGCGCAGCAGCTCCTCGACCGCACGCTGCTCGGTGATGTCGCGGCCGACGATGTAGAACAGGTCGCCTTCCGGCACCGCGTTCCAGGAGATGGTGAGGCGTTCGCCGTCCTTCCGGATGACGTGGTCGACGAAGCCGTCGACGGTCTCGCCGCGGGCGAGCTGCGCGACGACCTCGGCGGTCTCGGCATGGTCGGCGGTGTCGATGATCGTCGCGAACGGCTCGCCGAGGAGTTCCTCGCGGCTCCAGCCGAGCACCCGCGTCCAGGCCGGGTTGACCGCCTTGAGGTAGCCGTCGAGCCCGGCCGTGCCCATCAGGTCGGTCGTGGTCTCCCAGAGCCGGTTGCGCTCGCGGGTGCGCGATTCGACCTCCCGCGTCAGCGCGGCCTCGATCCGCGTCCGGTCGGTGATGTCCTGCACGAAGGCGTAGAAGCCGTCGACGGCGCCGTCGCCATCCCGCCGCGGGATGTAGCGGATGTCCGCGACGCGCTCGCGCCCGTCGGGATGCGGCCACTCCATCTCGAAGCGGACATCCTCCCCGCCGAGCGCCGCGGCGAAGGCCGGCTCACGCCGCGCGAAGCCGTCCTCGTCCACGAGGTCGCGGACGGTACGGCCGATCACCTCGGAAAGCGGGCGCGAGAACCACGTCTCGTAGGCGGCGTTCGCGAAGCGGTAGGTCAGCGTCGGATCGATGAAGGCGATCAGGCTCGGGAGCGCGTCGGCCACCAGGCGAAGCTCGCGCGCAGCCGCGCGGACCGCGTCCTCGGCGTCGCGACGCTCGGTGATGTCGAAGGTCACGCCCGGGAACTGAACGGGGCGGCCGTCCGCATCGAGCACGCACTGCCCTTGCGCCGCGACCCAGCGCACGCCGTCCGGCTGGACGAGCCGGTACTCGGCGGCGAAGTCGCCGCCCGTCCGCATCGCCGCCGCGATCCGCTCCTGCACGGCGGGCAGGTCGTCGGGATGGATGCCGCCGAAGAACTCGGCGATCGGCGCGCCGGCGGCGGCCCGGTCGGGATCGACGCCGTAGAGGCGGGCGAAGCGGGCATCCGCGGTGACGCGGTCGGCCGCGACGTCCCAGTCCCAGGTGCCGATGCCGTCGCCGGCCGAGAGCGCGAGGTCGAGCCGGCTGCGGCTGTCCTCGCGGTCCTTTTCCGCCAGGATCTGCGCCGTGGTCTCCCGCGTGATGCAGATCATGCCTGCGACCGCGCCGTCGTCGTCGTGGACCGGCGAGTACGAGAAGGTCCACCAGGTCCGCTCGGGCTGCCCGCGGCGGTGCATCGTCAGCGGCAGGTCGCGCACCGACACGCCTTCGCCCGCGAGCGCCCGGGCGCAGAGCGGCCCGATCTCCGGCCACAGGTCCGCCCACAGCTCCGGAAACCGCACGCCGAGCGCACGGGAGACGCGATCGCCCAGCACCTCGCGATAGGCGTCGTTGAAGAAGCTGACGAGGTCCGGCCCCCAGGCCAGGAACATCGGCACCGGGCAGGCGAGCATCGTCGCGAGCGTGGTGCGGAGCGCCACCGGCCATTCCGCCAGCGGGCCGAGCACCGAGCCGGACCAATCCTTCATCAGGATCTCGCGGCCGGTCTCGCCGCCCTCGGCGAGGAAGCGGAACTTCGGGTCCTCGATGCCGATCGTCACCGGGTCGGTCTCGGCACGGTCCGGTCGCGATCCGGACGTCGGCCGAGGCGGCGTTCCTGGCGGGCGGTGGCTGTCGAAACGTCGGTCCGGAACATCGCAGGAGGGATGTCGGCAAGTCCGATGGGTGTCAACGCGGGTCCGGCGGGTCCTGCTCTCAGGCGGCGACCCGCCCTTCGAGCGGGAAGACCTTCGCCGGGTTCATCAGCCAGTGCGGGTCGAAGACGTTGCGCACCCGCATCTGCTGCTCCAGGTCGGCCTGCGTGTACTGAAAGCGCATCAGCTCGCGCTTCTCGATGCCGACGCCGTGCTCGCCGGTCAGGCATCCGCCGACCTCGACGCAGAGCTTGAGGATCTCGTCGCCCGCGGTCTCGGCCTTCTGCAGCTCGCCGGGCTTGTTGATGTCGAACAGGATCAGCGGGTGCAGGTTGCCGTCGCCGGCATGGAACACGTTGGCGACGCGAAGCCCCTGCGCCTTGCAGATCGCGCCGATGCGCTCCAGCACCACGGAGAGCTGCCCGGTCGGGATCGTGCCGTCCATGCAGATGTAGTCGGAGATGCGCCCCGTGGCGCCGAAGGCCGACTTGCGGCCCTTCCAGATCGCGGCGGATTCGGCCTCCGACTTCGAAACCCGGATGCTCGTCGGGCGGAAATCCTGCGCGATCGCCGCGATGCGGGCGAGCATCGCCTCGCACTCGGTGTCCGAGCCCTCGACCTCGATGATCAGCATCGCCTCGGCGTCGCGCGGGTAGCCGGCCTGCGCGAAATCCTCGGTGATCAGGATCGCCTCGCGGTCCATGTACTCGATCGCAACCGGGATGATGCCGGCGGCGATGATCGCCGCGGTGCAGGCGCCGGCATCCTCGACCGACGAGAAGCCGACGAGCGCCGGGCGCGCGCCCTCGGCGGCGCGCAGGATCCGGACGGTCGCCTCGGTGACGATGCCGAGTTGCCCCTCCGAGCCGCAGATCAGCCCGAGCAGGTCGTAGCCGCCGGCATCGAGATGGTCGCCGCCGATCTCGACCACGGTGCCGTCGTTCATCACCAGCGTCACGCCCATCAGGTTGTTCGTGGTGACGCCGTACTTGAGGCAGTGCGCCCCGCCGGAATTCATCGCGATGTTGCCGGCGATGGTGCAGGCGAGCTGGCTCGACGGGTCGGGCGCGTAGAAGAAGCCCTCGTGGCCGACCGCGCCCGAGATCGCCAGGTTGGTGATCCCGCTCTGGACGCGGGCGATGCGGTTCTCGAAATCGAGGGCGAGCACCTGGGTCATCTTCCCCACGCCGAGGATGATCGCATCCTCCTGCGCGATGGCGCCGCCGGCCAGCGACGTGCCGGCGCCGCGCGGCACCACGCGGACGCCGTGGGCGTGGCAATAGGCCATCACCGCGGAGACCTCGGCGGTGGTGGAGGGCAGGACCACCGCCAGCGGCATCTTGCGGTAGGCGGTGAGCCCGTCGGTCTCGAAGGCGCGGCGCTCGTCCTCCGTGGTCACCAGGGCCTCGGGGCCGACCAGCGGCCGCAGGCCGGCGACGATCGCGTCGCGGCGGGCGACGACGCCGGCATCGGGCTCGGGGAAGCGGATGGACATGGCGAAACCTCCGGATTTCGTCGATCCGATCGTCACCGCGTCAGGCCCTTCAGCCGCCGCTCAGGAGCGTGGGCCTAGATGGGTTCCGCGGCGGTGCGGGGACCGTTTGGAGATCAGTCTATCGCACTCCCGGCGGGTCCGCACCGTCGGGCGAAGGGGCGGCTCGAAGGCGACTGAGAGGCTACTGCAACGTTTGGTCGCACCGGCACATCGGCGTGAACGGCGTTTGCACCTTCGACCTGTTCCAATCGACCAAGCTCTGCCATAAGCCTGACGGCCATAGCCGTCATAATGGAGGAAATCCCGATGCGTCATGTCATCCTCGGCGCCGCCCTTGCCCTGCTCTTGCCGATCGCCGCTCAGGCGGAAGGCGATGCGGCCGCCGGCGAGAAGGCGTTCGCACCCTGCAAGTCCTGCCACAACTTCGAGAAGAACGGAGTCGGCCCGAACCTCAAGGGCATCGTCGGCGAGAAGGCCGGCGAGGGCCGCGACGGCTACGCCTTCTCCGCGGCGCTGAAGAACTCGGGCATCACCTGGGACGAGGCGAATCTCAAGGAGTGGCTGGTCGACCCGAAGAAGAAGGTCCCCGGCACCAAGATGGTCTTCCCGGGCATCAAGGACGAGAAGAAGGTCGAGGACATCATCGCCTACCTCAAGTCCAAGACCTGAGCGATCGACGACCCGGCCATTCAGGTCAGGCCGAGGGCCGTTCCCGCTCACGCGGGGACGGCTTTTTTTCTTTGCGGTCGCCGAGTTTCGCAGGAGTCGACATTGCCGGCCCGATCAGGCGTCGGTGCCGTCGTGCAGGCCGGTGCGGAGGGTGACGAGATGGTCGAGCAGGGCGCGGCGCCCCTCGACGTCAAGGCCGGTCATGCCGCCGGCCTGATCGGGAATGCAGGCCAGCGGCTTGCGCAGGGCCCGGCCGGAATCGGTCAGGAAGATGCTGACCTGGCGCTCGTCCGCACGGTCGCGGGCGCGCCGGACCCGGCCCGACGCCTCGAGCCGCTTCAGCAACGGCGTGAGCGTCCCGGAATCGAGGAACAGCCGCGTCCCGATCTCCTTCACCGACAACCCTTCCTCCTCCCACAGGACGAGAAGCACGAGGTATTGCGGGTAGGTGAGGTCGTGCTGGCCCAGCAGCGTGCGATAGGCGCGGCCGAAGGCATGCGCCGCGGCGTAGACGGCGAAGCAGAGCTGGTTGTCGAGGCGCTGCGAGTCCGCGGACGCCTCCGGGACGATTGCGGGCTTCCTCGGCGCTCGCCGCTGCGAGCCTTGCCGAACGGACATGGGCTTTTCGACTCCGGTTGACGACGCTGGTCAAATCCCAGCACGAATTCGGTCAGGCGTAGGCACAGATCTGACGCAGTATCTCGGTCGGGCAATATCTTAGCCAGCACGGAGCGATTGCACAATCTATGCGATCATCCTGCGGCTTTTCGAGACGGACTACCCTTTCCAATCCTTCAGCGCAGCGAAGGGGCTGCCCGAGCGATCCGGCGGCGGCGGATTGAGAATCGGCTCGACCTGGGCGATCGCGTCGGCGAGCGAGAAGGCCGAGCCGGCGGGCAGCTTGCCGCCGGCGGCGTCCTTGTGGCCGCCGCCGCGGAACTTGCGCGCGGCATCCAGGGCGGTCTCGTCGTTCGAGCGGAACGACAGGGAGCCCGTGCGCTGGACGTTGCACACCCGCTTGGCGCCGCCGCGATCCATGATCAGGTCCGAGACGCGCTGGAAGGTGCCCGAATCGAGGCCGAACGAGAGCAGGGTCCCGTCCGAGAGCGGGCGGAACAGCACGTCCGAGCGCGCGAGCACGCGGGCGATCCGCATCCGCGTGGTCAGGTTGCGGTCGTCGTCGGCCTCCCCATCGAGGAGCCGATCGAGGACCTGCCGGCGCAGCGCGGCGACCCGGGTCTCGATCTCGGCGGGCGCCAGGCCTTCGTCGATCAGCCCCGAGACCGCGCGGAGCAGCGCCACGACGAAGCGGTCGTGCCAGGGGTGGCCGACCGGCACGAGGTTGCCGACGTTGTCCCAGAACACCTCGTCGAGCATCAGCCCGCCGGCGAAGGTCGGGCGCTCCTTCTTCCACAGGTCGAGGGCGTCCACGGCCTCGACCAGGGCGGTGAGATCCTCGCCGTCGCGCGTCGCGTAGAGGCTGCGGTTGGCGTGCGCCATCCGCGTGGCGCAGCAGGTCTCGTCGATCAGGACGACGACGTCCGGGTCTTCCAGCTCGAAGCGCTTCGGCGAGGCCGCCTCGTCCACCGGCTCGACCCCGTGCTGGCGCAGCTGGTCGATCGAGGAGGCGTGATGGTCGAGGACGATCAGGCGGTGGCGGGCATCCTCGCCCCGCTTGCGGTTCATCGCGACGAAGCTCTTGAGGAACTTCACCGCCACCGGCTCGAGCCCGAGATCGGTCATGATCAGCGTCTCGGAGGCTTCCGCCTTCGACAGGCGCTTCAGCTCCTCCTCGACCACCGGGCCGACATCGGAGTAGCGCGGCACGTGGACGATCCGCGCGACGTCGACGTGGTTGCCGACGATCGCCACGGCGCCGTAGCCGTCGAGGTCGTGATGGGTGATCTGGGTGACGGTCACGGGGCGGTCCTCGGGAGCGATCTCGCCGCCTTATGCGGCACGGCGCGGCCCGGGGCGAGCCCTGCCGAGGCGTGCCTCAATGATACGGGTCGGCGGCGTCCCGAAGCCCGTCGCCCAGGAAGTTGAACGCCAGCACCGTCACCAGCACGGGCACCACCGGCAGCAGCAGCCAGGGGTAGAGCTGCACCGCCGAGAGGTTCTGGGCGTCGTTGAGCAGCACGCCCCAGCTCGTCACCGGTGGCCGAAGGCCGAGGCCGAGGAACGACAAGGCGGTCTCGCCCAGGATCATCGTCGGGATCGAGAGCGTCGCCGAGGCGATCAGGTGGCTCATGAAGTTCGGGATCAGGTGCCGGCCGATGACGCGGGCGGGCGAGGCGCCCATCAGCTCCGCCGCCTGCACGAAATCCTCCTCGCGCAGCGCCAGCAGCTTGCCGCGCACGGCGCGCGCGAGGCCCGGCCAATCGAGCAGCCCGAGGATGATGGTGATGCCGAAGAACACCCAGAGCGGGCTCCAGCTCGGCGGCAGCGCCGCCGACAGGGCAAGCCAGAGCGGGAGCTCGGGCAGCGAGCGCACCACCTCGATCAGCCGCTGCACCGCCGCGTCGACGAAGCCGCCGAAGTAGCCGGCGATGCCGCCGAGCAGGAGCCCGAGCGCGAACGAGATCGCGACGCCGACGAGGCCGATCACCAGCGAGACCCGCGCGCCGTAGATCATGCGCGAGAGCAGGTCGCGGCCGAGCCGGTCGGTGCCCAGCAGATAGAGCGTCCCGCCCTCGGACGGGCAGACGAGGTGAAGGTCGCCCCGGCCGAGCCCGAGATGGGTGTAGGCGTCGCCGCGGCAGAAGAAGCGCAGCGGCTGCGGCGTGGCGGTGTCGGTGACGTAGCCGCGGCGGAAGGTCTCCATGTCGAGCTCGGCCCGGTAGAGATAGACGAACGGCCCGACGAACCGCCCCTCGTGGAACAGGTGCACCGCTTGCGGCGGCGCGAACAGGTAGTCGCCGTTGCGCCTCGCCTGCTCGTAGGGGGCCAGGAACTCAACGAAGGGCACGGCGGCGTAGAGTGCCAGGAGCACGAGCGCCGAGGCGACGGCGATGCGGTGGCCGAGGAACTTCCGGAAGATTAGCCGCCAAGCCGAGGCGTAGGCCGTGCCGGAATCACGTCCGCCGCCGGCCTCCGGATCGAACGGCGCCGGGTCGACGAAGTGAGGTGCCACGGGTGCCGTCTCGGGCACCATCAGCGTGCCCCCATGCGGATGCGCGGATCGAGCCAGACCAGGACGAGGTCCGAGATCAGCATGCCGACGAGCGTCAGCAGCGCGACGAACATCAGGATGAAGCCGGCCATGAACTGGTCCTGGCTCTTCAGCGCGTCGAGCAGCAGCGGGCCGACGGTCGGCAGGCTCAGCACCAGCGAGACGAGCACCGATCCGGAGACGAGGTGCGGCAGCAGGTTGCCGATGTCGGCGACGAACGGGTTCAGCGACATCCGGAACGGATACTTGAGCAGCGCCCGCAGCGGCGGCAGGCCCTTGGCCCGCGCGGTCACGGTGTAGGGCTTCGCGAGCTCGTCGAGCAGGTTCGCCCGCATCCGCCGAATCATCGCCGCCGTGCCGCCGAGCCCGATCACGAGCGTCGGCACGGCGAGGTGGGCCAGCAGCGACTGGACCTTCGGCCAGTCCCAGGGCTTGCCGGTGAAGGATGCGTCGTAGAGGCCGCCGATCGACAGGCCGAACCAGATGTTGGCGTAGAACAGCAGGATCAGCGCCAGCAGGAACCCGGGCACGGCGAGGCCGACATAGCCGAGCACGGTGACGACCGCATCGCCCGCGGTATGGCGATGCGTCGCCGAGTAGATCGCGATCGGGATCGCGACCAAATGGACGAAGACCAGGGCCGCGAGGTTGACCACCAGCGTCAGCCAGAGCGCATCGCCCACCACCTCGGAAACGGGGCGATCGTACTCGAACGACCAGCCCCAATCGCCCTGCAGCAGCCCGGAGAAGCCCGCCGGGCCGGGCATCAGCCCGATCCAGATCAGGTACTGCTCGTAGACCGGCCGGTCGAGGCCGTATTGCCGGATCAGCAGCTCGGCCTTGGCGACGGACGCCGCCTCGCCCATGGAGCGCAGCTCCATGATCCGGTTCGTCAGGAAGTCGCCCGGCGGCAGCTTGATGATCGCGAAGACGAGGGCGGAGATCACCAGCAGCGTCACCGCCATGGTGAGGACGCGGCGCAGCACGGCGATCGTCATAGCTGGGCCTGGCGTTCGGCCGGGCGGTCCCAGAACACCTCGTCGAGGCGCTGGACGCCGATCATCGCCGTCGGCTCGAAGGCGTACAGCGCCTTGGCCGGCAGGTTTGCGAGGTGGCTCGATGCGACCACCGGCTGCAGCGCGCCCCCGACCGTGCCGATGACCCAGGTGTTCTCGGCGTGGTTCATCAGCATCTCGCGCCAGATCGCCGCCTGCCTGCCTGCGTCGTCGGTGTCGCGCCACTGGCGGTCGAGGTCGATCAGGCGGTGGACGGCCTCGACGTCGCACGCCTCGCCGCTCGCCCCGTGCGTCTCGACGTGAAGGCTCCAGCGCGGCCAGGAATAATGGTCGCTCTGCGCCGGGCTCAGCTCGGTCGGCGGCATGATCGCCGTCGGCACCGCGAGGTCGAGCCCCTGCGCCGCCACCATCACCGTCATCCCGGCCACCGAGCGACGGCGCAGGTTCGTGCGTTCCTGCGGCTTGACCACGAGCTTGATCCCGACCTCGCGCCAGAACTCGCCGATCAGCAGCAGCCCGTCGAGCACCATGGAGACCTCGCCGTCGCTCTCGACGACGAGTTCGAGCAGCCGGCCGTCCGGCATCAGGCGGATGCCGGAGGGGTCGCGCCTGTCGAGGCCGGCGGCGTCGAGCAGTCTTTCGGCCGCCGCCGGTTCGTAGCCCGCATGCAGCGTGCGCATCTCGGGCGCGTAGAGCGGGCTCTCGGGGATCAGCGTGTCGTTGCCCTCGGTGCCGAGGCCGAACAGCAGGGTGTTGTTGAGGGTGCGGCGATCGATGGCGAGCGACAGCGCGTGGCGCCAGCGCACGTCGCGGTTGAGGGCGCGCCAGCCGGGATCGAGGGTCGTCAGGTTCGGGTAGAGCGCGATCTCGGAGCCGCGCGCGAGCGGCCACAGGTTGGTGCGGTAGCCGTGCGCGCGCTCGCCCTCCTTGAGGCTCGGGATGTCGGCCATCGTCAGGCCGCGGAACATCAGGTCGGCCTCGCCGGCATTGGTCTTGGCGACGAGCAGCCCGCTCGAGGCGACGTCCATGACGATGCGGTCGAGATAGGGGAGCTGCGTGCCGGCCGTGTCGATGCGGTGGTAGTAGGGGTTGCGCTCGAACACGAAGCGCGTCGCCGGCGCGCGGGTGCGGGGCCGCCACCCCTGCAGGGTCGGGGCGTCGGGATTGTTCAGCTCGTAGTTGTCGTCCATCCGGTTGTGCAGCGCCGCCCAGCCGCGGAGCTTCTGTGCCTTGGCCGCGGCCTCGGCCTTCTCGCGCCCGACGTATCGCGGATGAACCGTCCTCAGGTAATGCGACGGGCGGTAGATCAGCGGGTCGCGCGGCGCGGCGAGGGCCGGCAGGAAGCGCGGGTTCGGCCGATCCCAGGTGAAGCGCACGGTGATCGGATCGACGATCTCGACGGTCGGCGGCTTGCCGTCGACCAGCAGGAAATCGGGCGGGCCGCCGGGGCTCAGATCCCTGTCGTTGGCGACGTCCTCCCAGTAGTAGCGGAAATCCTCCGTGGTGAAGGGCTCGCCGTCGGACCAGCGATGGCCCTTGCGCAGGGTGAAGGTGAAGCGCCCGCCCTCGACCGCGACGGCCGCCAGCACGTCGGGCTTCAACACGAGGTCCGCATCGTAGCCGACGAGGCGGGTGTAGCCGTAGACCGAGAGGTAGCGCACGTCCCGCGCCTTGGCGATCAGGGTGCGGATCGTCCCGCCGCTGGTGCCGAGCTTGCGCGCGGCGGCGGCGGGATCGACGACGAGCGGGGTTTCGGGCGGCCCTGTCCGAGGGGTATCCGCGCGGGCGAAACGCGGAGCGGCGAAAACCGTCGAGGCAGTCGCGACGCCGATCAACAATGCACGGCGCGAAATCCCGGCATCCGATGTGCGCGCCGCCTCGGCGCGCGTCTCCCTCCCCCCCTTGCGGGAAAGGGTACCTTGCGCAGCAGGGGGGGAGGGGGAGCCCGTGCTTTCGTCGTTCCGAAGCCCGATCAAGCGGCTATTCCTCGCTTCGGCGGATGCAGCGCCACGTAGGTCAGCCGGGCCGGCGAGTAGCCGGTGGCGCGGTGCAGGTCGTCGAAGGCGTGCGCGTGGGCGATGCCGGCTGCGGCCTCGCGGGCGAGCGGGTCGTCGGCCGGCTGCTCGAAGCTGCGGCCGTTGCGCTGCCAGCGGATCGGCTCGGCCCTGACGCGCCGAGCCTCGTCGCGCCCAGCCTCGTCACGCAAGGTCTCGATCATCGCGATGGTGGGATGCGCCGGGCCGCCATGGGCATGGATGCGATGGCCGGCGGCGTCGTCGTCGAACAGAAGGCGGGTGAGGCCCAGGCGCCTCGCCTCGATCACCCGCCGCCCCTGCGAGACGTGGTCGTCGAAGAACGCGACCGTCGTCGCCGCATCGAGCTGAGACCAGTCGGCCGTCGACCAGTCGGCGGTGCTGTAATGCGCTCCCGGGTCGCGATAATGCAGGTTCGACAGGTCCGGATCGTGGCAATGGATCGTCGCGTCCGGGCAGGCCTGCCGGATCACCCAGGTGGTGAGCCCGCGGAAGACCCCGGACTCGATGACCGTGGCCGGCGCCAGCGCGCGCATCGCCACGTAGAGCTGGAGCGCGCCGTTGAATCCGCTGCCGCCGCGGCGCTGGCGCACCGGCGCCGTCGGGATCAGCGTCCAGAACCGCCGCACCGCCGCGGGCACGTCGAGGCCGGTCGCGATGCCCGACGCGGCGAGGTCGCGCTGCAGGCTGTCGGCCGCTGAGCCGAGCAACTGGTCGACCTCGCGCGGCGAGGTCGGGCGGTGCGACCAGTCGGGGGCGGCGGGCACGAGGTCGTAGCCGAGCCGGTCGAAGAACGGCGCCAGCACGCGGCGGCGGAGCCGTTCCAGCGTGCGGGAGGGGCGGGGCGTGCTCATGCGGCCCGCCGCGCATCGGCTGCGCCGTGGCGGACGTGGTAGCCCGGCTCGATCTCGACCATATGGCCGGCCTCGTCGGGCGCCAGCCGGTAGGGCTCCGGCCAGCACCCCGGGTCGGAATGGTCGCCGGTGACCGCCGAGAAATCGAGCGGGTGGTCGAGGCTCGGGTCGGGCACCGCGGCGAGCAGCGCGCGGGTATAGGGATGGACCGGGTTGCGGAACAGGGCGGCCTTCGGGGCCTGCCCCACGATTCGCCCCCGGCACATCACCGCGATGGTATCCGCCATGTAGTCGATCACCGCGAGGTTGTGAGAGACGATGAGGTAGGTCAGGCCGAGCGCGGCCTGCAAGTCCTTCAGCAGGTTCAGGATCTGGGCCTGCACCGAGACGTCGAGCGCCGAGACGGGCTCGTCGAGCACCAGCACCTTCGGATCGAGGGCGAGCGCCCGGGCGATGCCGATGCGCTGGCGCTGGCCGCCGGAGAAGGCGTGCGGATAGCGCCCGAGCGCGCCGGCTTCGAGGCCGACCATCGCCATCAGCGCCTCGGCCCGCGCCCGGCGCTCGCGCCCGCCGATCCCGTGGATCTCCATCGGCTCGGTGAGGATCTGGCGCACGGTCATCCGCGGATCGAGCGAGGCGTAGGGGTCCTGGAACACGAACTGCACGGCGCGGCGGTAGGCGAACAGGTCGGCGCCGGCGAGGGCGTGGACGTCGCGCGGGCCGGTGCCGTCGTCGAACAGCACGCGGCCGGCATCGGGGGCGAGCGCGCGCATCACCATCTTCGAAACGGTGGTCTTGCCCGATCCGGATTCGCCGACGAGCCCGAGCGTCCTGCCGGGCACGAGGTCGAGCGACACGTCGGAGACCGCCCGCACGACCCGCGGCGGGCCGCCGAACCGCCCCGAGCGCAGGGTGAAGACCTTCGAGACCCCTTCGATGCGCAGGATCGGCCCGTCGATCGCCGCCGGCCTGCGTGCCGGCGGGATCACCGCCTTGGCCGGGCGGATCGGCGTCAAGCGCTCGCCCGGCGCCATGTCGAAGCGCGGCACGGCGTGGAGCAGCGCCTTGAGGTAGGGGTGGCCGGGGTCGCGCATGACCGCGCCGCGCGGGCCGGACTCGACGAGGCGGCCGCGATAGAGCACCGCCACGTCGTGGGCGACGTTGGCGACGACGCCGAGGTCGTGGGTGATCAGCAGGATCGCCATGCCGGTCTCGTCCTGCAGCCGGGTCAGCAGCGCGAGGATCTGGGCCTGGGTCGTCACGTCGAGGGCCGTCGTCGGCTCGTCGGCGACGAGCAGGGCGGGCTTGAGGATCAGCGCCATCGCGATCATCGCCCGCTGGCGCAGGCCACCGGAGAGCTCGAACGGATAGGTGTGCAGCGCCCGCGCCGGATCGGGGAAGCCGACGCGGGCGAAGGCGTCCCTGGCCTGCGCGTCGGCCTCGGCCCGGGTGGCGTTGCCGTGGATGCGCAGCGCCTCGCCGACCTGGTCGCCGATGGTGTGGAGCGGCGACAGGCAGGTCATCGGCTCCTGGAAGATCATCGCGATGCCGGCGCCGCGGATCGCGCGCATCGCCGGGCCGTCGGGGGGCAGCGCGGCGATGTCGGTTGCCCCGCGGCCGGTGTCGAACAGGATGCGGCCGGCGCTGATCGTGGCCACCCGGGGCAGGATGCGCAGGATCGCCTGCGCGGTCACCGACTTGCCCGAGCCGGATTCGCCGACGAGCGCCAGGGTCCGCCCGCGCATCACGTCGAGCGACAGGCCGTGCAGGGCGCGGAACGGCGCACCGTGTCCGCCAAAATCGACCTGCAGGTTCTGGATGGACAGGAGCGGGCTCAAGCGATCCTCGCAGGCGCGTCGGCCGGGCAAGTCCACCACGCCGGCACCGCCCCGTCCACCGCCGGCGGCCGGAACAGATGCCGCGGGTCGCAGAGCGTCACCGCCGGATGCCGGAACAGGATCGCGAACAGGGCGCCGAGGAAGTCCCAGATCGCTTCGTCGTGGGCGAGGTGGTGAGTAAGCAGCCCGACCGGCCGATCGTTTCTCTCCGCGATGGTCCGGCACAGGGTGTCGATCAGCCGTGCGGGATCGACGAGCGAGCGCGTGCCGCGCCAGTCGATCGGGTCGATTGCGACGTCGGCCCGCATCAGGCCGGGCACCGCCGCTCCGGGCACCGACGACAGCCCGCGATAGCCCAGCGCCGGAAGGGCGGCGGCGATTTCGGGGGCGAGGCGGTTCCACGGCGGCACGAACACCGGCAGGAGCCGGTCCGCCGGAAGCCGCGCGCGGGCGAGGCTCAGGCCTTCCGCGGCGTCCGCGATCGCGAGCGGCAGGGGACGGTCGGCGCCGAACTCCGATGGTTTGCTGCCGGGTGCGGCGTGATCGGTGTGGGCCAGTCCGTGCACGGCGAGGCTGACGCGTGGCGCGTCGGCGAGACGCTCGCCGAGGGACGGCTCGATGCCTGCCGGGATCGCCGCGACGAGCAGCGGGGACGCGAAGGTGTCCGAGAGGTCGAGCAGGCGGTCCAGGGCGGGCGTCGCGGCGACGGCATCGTCGTCTCGCCACCAGATCGGCACGCGGCGGCCGTGCGCGCCGGACTCGTCGAGGACGGCGCGCAGGCGGTCGAGCGGGGTCTTCTCCGCACGGGCGCTCCGTTTCTTCGCGGCGAGGAGAGTTTCGACGATGGCGACCGTGCGCCGTGCGCCGTCGAGCGCGATGCCGTGATCTGCCGGGATCGGCGCTCCGGCTGCAGACGCGATGGCGTCGAGCAGCGTCGCCGCGGAAAGTGCGTCCTCGGGCACGATCCGGGCCAGGCCGCGGGCGGCGAGGTGCTGGGCACGCAGGCTCTGCTCGGTCTCGGCGCCTGCCGCGAACGGCACCAGCACGGCGGGCGTCCGGGTGGCGAGGAGATCCACCGCGGTGTTGTAGCCGCAGGCGCTCACCGACACCGCAGCCCGCGCCAGAAGCGCGCGATAATCCGGCTGCGCCCGCGTCAGGACGCCGTCGGCCAGCCTCGCGCGCATGGCATCGATCTCGGCCTGCGCGATGCCGTGGCCGGCAAGGATGCGCCAGCCGAGGTCCGGCCTCCGCCGCGCCGCGTCCGCGGCGGCGCGGCAGAGGCCGAGCCCGACCGCGCTCGACCCGGCCGAGACCAGGACGCCCGCGCGGGCATCCGCATCCTCGATCGGCGCCGCGTCCTCGTCGACGTAGCCGGTGTATCGCAGCTTGGCGCGCAGACCCTCGTCCACCGGCCAGGAGGCGTCGAGGGCGACGAGATCGGGGTCGCCGTGCACCAGCACCGCGTCGTAGATCTCGGCCAAGCGCGCATGCGCGGTGCGGATC
Organism: Methylobacterium sp. E-025; assembly: GCF_022829705.1. Lineage (NCBI taxonomy): Bacteria > Pseudomonadati > Pseudomonadota > Alphaproteobacteria > Hyphomicrobiales > Methylobacteriaceae > Methylobacterium > Methylobacterium sp. E-025. The sequence goes on along the minus strand of NZ_JAKSYR010000102.1, from coordinate 356,395 downwards.
TTCCGCGGCTTCTCCGGCGAGACGAGCACGTCGCGGATCGACGCGAGGATCAGCGGTCGCGGGCGCCGCACGGATGCCGCCTCGACGAGGTCGAGGAACTCGGCTTCGAGCGCGCGGCGGCCGAACGGGAACAGCTCGGTGATCACCACGTCCGGAGCCGTCTCGGCCAGCGCCCGCCGAAGCAGCGCCCGGCGTGCCGCGAGCAGGTCCGCGCCGGCCGCGTGCCCGTCCGCGCCGAGAAGCCATGTGAAGGCGGTGCCGACGATGTGCAGCGGCGGCAGTTGCACGAGGCGGAGGCCGTCGAGCCGCACCATCGGCGCAGGGCCGCCGCCCGAGACCAGGGTCACCGCATGGCCCGAGGCGGCGAAGGCGCGGCCGATCGCGGCGGCGCGGGTCAAGTGACCGGCGCCGAGGAGATGCGTGACGGCGATCAGCACCCGCATGCGCAGGCCTCCGCCGCTCGCTCGGGCGCCGATGCGGGACGCGGCGGCGCGATTCCCGCCGACGCGGCGAGCCGCCCGCCGATCAGGTCGATGCCGGCATCGAGCGAGAAATCCCGCAGCAGGCGCGCGCGGGCGGCGTCCGCGAAGCGTCGGCGCCGAACCGGATCGCCGGCGAGCCGCAGGATCGCCGCGGACAACGCCGCGGGATCGCCCGGCGCGACCAGGCATCCCTCGACGCCGTCGGTGACGAATTCCGGCGTGCCCGCGAAGGCGGTCGCGAGGATCGGCAGCCCCTGCGAGGCGGCCTCCATCAGCACGTTGGGCAGGCCGTCGCGGTCGCCGGACGGCGCAGGCTTGGTCGGCAGCACGAAAAGGTCGGCCGCCCGCATCGCCGCGATCACCGCCGGCTGGGCCAGGGCGCCCCGGAAGGCGACGCGGCCGCCGAGCCCGCGCTCCGCGACGCGGGCTTTCAGGTCCTCCCGAAGCTCGCCGCCGCCGATCAGGTCGAGGCGCCAATGCAGGTCCGGCGGCAGGGCCGCCAGCGCGTCGATCAGGTCGTCGTGCCCCTTCTTGGCGACGAGCCGGCCGACGCTGAGGATCCGAATCGGATCCTGCGCATCTGTGCCGTCACGCGGCGGTCGGAGGGGCGGCGCCGGAAAGCGGGCGAGATCGAGGCCGTGATAGGCCAGCGCGACGGAGCCGGCTTCCGCTGCCGCCCGACCTGCCGACACCGCCCGCAGGCGGCCGAGGCCATCGCGGGTGCAGGTCACCCCCCAGGCCGCGTCGGAGAGCTTGTCGGACAGCTCGCGGTCCGGCGTCGTCCAGATGTCCTTGGCGTGCGCGGAAAAGCTCCAGCTTCGCTCCGTCAGGAGCGCGGCGTAGCGCGCGACGCTGGCCGGCGTGTGGAGGAAATGCGCGTGCAGGTGGCGGACCGCCTCGGGCAGCTCCCGCGCCAGCACCAGAGCCTGCCCGAGGCGGCGGATGCGCGAGGCCGTTGGGTCGTGCAGGAAATCCGTGGCGAATTGGAGCGCCAGCGCGACGAAGCGCCGGCGGCGGAGGCCCCAGGCCAGCCCGCGCAGCACCCGCAGGGGCGCCTCGTGCAGGTATTCGGGGAGGTAAGCCACCGGCGCCGCGATCGCGTCGTGTATCGGATGGCGGCTCGCGTCGGTCGGGCGGCGCAGCGACCAGATCGCCAGCGCGAGGCCGCGGCCCTCGAGCGCCAGGATCTCCTGCGCGATGAAGGTCTCCGACAATCGCGGATAGCCCTTCAGCACGATCGCGATGCGCGCCTCGCTCACGGCCTGTCACCGAGGGCGAGGACGGGTCCGCCAGCGTTCAGCACGCGGACGCGCTCGGCGATCCGGTCGAGGCCGCCGAGCAGGTCGGGGATCCGCGCGCGCGACGGAGGCGCCTGGTCCGGCAGGGCCCGGAGCGCCGCCGCCATGCGCATGGGGTCGCGCCCGTCCGACTCCAGCACGGTGCGGGCGAGGCCGAGGCCTTCGGCGGCCACCGCGCGGATCTCCTGCTCGCGCCGCGGCGTGGTGCGCGGCACCAGCACCGCCGGCTTGTCGAAGGACAGGATCTCGCAGAACGTGTTGTAGCCGCCCATCGCCACGACGCCCGACGCCTTCTCCATCAGCAGCTCGATCTCGCTGTCGAAGGTGATCGCGGAGAGCCGGCCCGGCAGCCGCGCGATCCGGCCCAGGAATACCGCCCGGCTCTTCGAGGCGAGGAAGGGTCCGAAGGCGATCAGCGCGGGAAGCGGGATCGCGGGATCGGCCTCGTAGGCCGAGATCACCCAGTCGATCAGCCCGTCGCCGTCGCCACCGCCGCCGGGGGTGACCAGGATGAACGGCTCGGCTGCGACGCCAGGCTCGGCCCGGTCCGGTCGGGGGCGCGGCGCGGCGCGGTGGAGATAGCCGGTATAGGTCGTCCGATCCGAGAATTCCGCACCCACGGGAAGCGCCGCCAGCGGCCGGTGGATGCGCGCGAGGCCGTAGATCCAGATCTCGTCGTAGAACCGGCGGACCGCCTCCGAGGCGCCCTTGCGCTCCCATTCCGGCACGAGGCGGTCGGGGTCGTCGAGGACGTCGCGCAGGCCCAGCACCACGCGGCAGCCGCGGGCGCGCAGGTGCTCCAGGGTCGGAAGCATCTCGCCGTGGAAGCCCGTCGGCTCCTTATCGACGATCACCAGGTTCGGCCGGAAGTCGCGGGCGGTGCGCAGGACGATGTCGGCGCGCCGGGCGACCGTCTCCTGCAGCGACGCCTGCGGGTCGAGCCCGGCATAGCTGCCGTCGGCGCGCTTGGTGACGCCGGGCACGCGCACGGAGGAGACGCCGCGGGCGAAGGCGAAGCGGGCGACCACCGTCGAGCCGGAGACGATCATCGCCTCGACCTCGCCGGTGCCGGCCAGCGCGTTCGCGATGGTGCGCGAGCGGCGCAGGTGCCCGAGCCCGAACGTGTCGTGGCTGTAGATCAGGACGCGGCTCGGGCGCATCACGGTCTCATCCTCGAACGCCCCCTCGCGCCGCCGCCATCCGCGCCCCGGCACGCGCAGCGCATGCAGGTGCAGCGTCGCAGCCGGTCTGCGGTCGCACAAGCCGGGCCGCCGTGACAATGCCTCGCGTGGGGCGACACCGCATTCCGGAGTGACGGAGGCCCGAGGCTGTGAGTCCGCGCACGCTCGGGCTTCGCCTTTTCGTTGCACGATGACATGCGTGTGACGCGCGGGCTCGCGAGAGGGTATGGGAGCCGGAACGGGGGCCGGGGACGGGCGATGCGGGATCTGGAGCCGACGCTGTTCGGCTATATCTGGCGACATTCGAAGCGCGACCAGTTCGCGATCTGCGCCGTCGTGCTCGCATCGCTGCCGTTCTACTTCGCCTCGCTCGACCTGCCGAAGCGCATCGTCAACGACGCCATCTCCGGCAAGGCGTTCAAGGGCGGGCGCGAGACCGTCGACTTCCTCGACCTCATCATCCACTGGCCCGGCTGGCTCGGCGGCGAGCAGGAGGTGCTGTTCTCCGGCTTCGAGGTCGACCGCACCGGGCTGCTGTTCGGGCTCTCCGGGCTGTTCCTGACCCTCGTGCTGATCAACGGCGCGTTCAAGTTCTGGATCAACCTCAGCAAGGGCGTGCTCGGCGAGCGCATGCTGCGGCGCCTGCGCTTCGAGCTGTTCTCGCTGATGCTCCGCTTCACCCCGGACACGACGCGCGAGGTGAAGTCGTCGGAGACGGCGACCATCATCCGCGACGAGGTCGAGCCGATCGGCGCCTTCATCGGCGACGCGATCGTGGTGCCGTGCTTCCTCGGCACGCAGGCGGCGACCGCGCTGATCTTCATCCTGATGCAGAACCTGTGGCTCGGGCTCGTCGCCGGCTCGATCGTCCTCGTGCAGATCGTGGTGATCCCGCGCCTGCGCCGCGAGATCATCCGCTTGAGCCGGAAGCGCCAGATCGCGTCGCGGAGCTTCGCCGGCCGGGTCGGCGAGGTGCTGGACGGGCTCGAGGCGGTCACCGTCAACGACACCGGGCGCTGGGAGCGTGCCGAGATCGGCGGGCGGCTGTTCAGCCTCTACGACCTGCGCCTGCGGATCTACCGGCGCAAGTTCCTAGTGAAGTACCTGAACAACCTGCTCGCGCAGGTGACGCCCTTCCTCTTCTATGCGATCGGCGGCCTGTTCGCGCTGCGCGGTGAGCTCGACATCGGCCAGCTCGTGGCCGTGCTGGCCGCCTATCGCGACCTGCCGCCGCCGCTCAAGGAGCTGATCGACTGGGACCAGCAGCGCCTCGACGTCGAGGTGAAGTACGAGACCGTCGCCGCCCACTTCGCGCCGCACCGGCTGCGGCCGTCCGAGCCGGAGGGCCAGGGCCTGGTCCGGCCCCTCGGCGGCCCGCTCGAGCTGGACGGCGTCAGCCTCAAGGATCCCCTCGGCGGCCCGGCGCTCGAGCTCGGGGCCGTCAGCCTGCCGATGCCGGTGCAGGCCGCGATCCTCGCCCCCGCGGGCGGCCTCGGCCACGTGGTCGCGCGGCTCGTCGCCGGGCTGCAGGCGCCGCAGGGCGGAACGGTGCGGATCGGCGGCGCGGACGTCGCCACGCTGCCGCAGGCCCGCCGGGCCCGCGCGCTCGCTTATGCCGGCCCGGAGCCGGTTCTGTTTCCCGGCACGATCCGCGACAATCTCGCCTACGGCCTGCGCCGGCGCCCGGTGATCCGCGACGACGCCGGCAGCCCGGAGCGTGCGCGGCGCCGGCGCGCGGAAGCGCGGCGGACCGGAAACCCGGTCGAGGATGCGAGCGATCCCTGGATCGACTACGCCGCCCTGGGCCTGGCGGACGCCGCCGCCCTCGACGCGCGAATGCTCGACCTGCTGCAGCGCCTCGGGATGGGCGACGACCTCTACCGCTTCGGCCTCAGCGCCTACAGCTTGGTGCACCACGAGTCCGAGCCCGGGCGTCGGGTCGTCGCCGCGCGCCGGCACCTGCAGCAGCACTTCGCGGCCGCGGGCATGGCCGACCTCGTGATCCCGTTCGATCCGCGCCGCTACAACGAGCAGGCGACGATCGCGGAGAACCTCCTGTTCGGCGTGCCGACCGTTCCGGAACTGACCGGGCGCAACCTCGCGTCCGAACCGCGCTTCCGCGCTGCCCTCGACAAGCTGTTCCTGCTCGACGACCTCGCCCGGATGGGCGTGGCGATCGCCCGGAACCTGGTCGACATCTTCCGCGACGTGCCACCGGGCCATCCGCTGTTCCGCAGGTTTTCGCTGATCGCGCCGGACGAGCTGCCGGTCTTCGAGCAGCGGCTCTCGGCCCTCGGTGCCGACGAGGCGCCGCCGGCGGCCGACAACGAGGCGTTCCTCGCCCTCGCCCTGGCCTACGTCGAGCCGCGCCAGCGGCTCGGCCTCCTCGATGCGCCTTATCGGGCGCGGCTGGTGGCGGCGCGCTACACGGTCCGCGAGGCGCTTCGACGGGAGGACGGCACCGAGGACGTCGAGCCCTACGATCCCGAGCGGATCAACCGGCACAGCTCGATCCTCGATGCGCTGCTCTTCGGCCGGATCAACACCGCGCGGATGCACGGCGAAGCCGAGATCCAACGCCAGGTCCGCCTCGTCGTGCAGGAGTTCGACCTGGAACGCCGCATCCGCCTGCGCGGGCTGGATTTCCCCGTCGGCAACCGCGGCCGCCTGCTCACCCCGCGTCAGCAGGCGCTCGTCGACCTCGCCCGCGCGATCCTGCGGCGGCCGGAGATCCTGGTGGTCGACGGAACGATCCCGCATCTCGACGGCGGCGCATCGGCCCTGATCGCGGCCGTCACCAGCGGCGGGCCGCAGATCAGCCTCGTCGCGGTCGCGGCGACGGAAGCCGAGGCGGCGCCGTTCCCGGTTCGTCTGCGCTTCGACACGACCGGTGCGGTCCGCGTCGAGACCGCGCCGGAGCCGGAGGTCTCGGTGCCGACCGCGCGTTCGGCCTGAGGCGGCGCGTGAAACGCCGGCTTTCTGCCTGGAATTTCCGTGTTGGAAACCGATTCTGCACTGTCGTCTCGACAAAATGCCGAAAAAGCGTCATGGAATACGGTACGCGTCCGCGCGTTCCTGTCCAAATCCAAGAGAATCATACGCCGCATGTTGCGCAGCCGTGTGCGACGGTCCTTTACCGTCGAGGTCAAGTCGAAGAACCGCCACTCCCTGTCCTGGCCGGATGATCCTACCCCGGCGCCCCTGAACTGGGCCGCGCTCGATCCGGCGCCCGAGACGCCGTCGCCGTTCGATACGGTCTGGCCCGACCAGGCCGCCGCCCCCGCGCCGCCGGTGCCGGCGGAGAAGCCTCGGCGAATCCTGCAGAGCCTGATCGTGGCGGAGCCCGAGCCCGAGGTGGCCGAACCCGTGATCGAGCGCGAGCTTCGGCTTCCGCGCGTGAAGCGGGTGAAGCCTCCGCAGATGCTGTCCGAAAGCCCGCGCTCCGAAGCCGGCCGTTCGGATCAGGCACGATCCGAAATGGTGCGCCCCGATGCGATCTGGTCGTTCGCCGACATCGCGGACGCGTCCTCGGAGCCGGCCGTCGCTGCCCCGACGATCCCGGCTCCGCCGGTGACCGCCGTCGCTCCGGTCGCCGCAGCGCCTGTCGTGATGCGCAGGCCGACGAAGTCGCGATCGACCGAACCCGCCCTCGCGCCGGGCCAGCGCTGGAAGCGGCGCCTGCCGCGCTCCTGCCGCTAGCCGACGTTCGTGCGAGCCGGGCGCCAGCTCGCTCCATGCGACGGCACCCGTCGCACGAACGTCCTATGATCCGGGGATCCTGGTTGCGGCCAGGCGCGGGGCGTCAGGCCGCCCGGCGCACGGCGTAGCGATAGCGGCGCCCCTCCGCGTCGAGCAGCTCGCTGTCGGAGGTCTCGCGCCAGACCACGTCGTCCTCGGGCCGCGCCGCATCGGTCAGCTCGGTGCCGCGCACGATGCTGAGCGCGATGCCGAAACCGTAATTGGTCGCCGTCGCCTCGGTGATGGCCGAGCCGATGTCGGCCTCGTCCGGCAGGCAGGCGAACAGGACGCCGTCGGCGATGGCGAGCGTGTAGGTTCCCATGGCGCGCTCCGCGGTTTTCGAAGCGCCGGACCGTATGAGCTGTTTCCGGCCGTGGAAGGGCGAGGGGTGGGATGCTGCAATGCGGCGGGCGGCGGTCGCCCGCGGGAGCCGCATCGATCCCCCGAACGCAGGTGCGGAATGTCACGCTGCCGGCTTCGGCCGCGCACGCGATCGTGTAGACCGTCGTCGCCCGACCCCATGATCGCCGAACGCCGCGCACGCCCATGACGGACCCGCTTCTCGACCGGCTCACCGACATCCTCGGACCCGACGGCCTCGTCGTCGGCGACGAGCTCGCGAGCCGACCCGCGAGCTGGACCCGTGCCGACGAGCCTTGCGCCGCGGCCGCGCTCGTCCGCCCCCGCAGCACCGAGCACGTCTCGGCGGTGCTCGCCGCCTGCCACGCGGCGGGGCGCGCCGTCGTCCCGCGCGGCGGCGCCACCGGCCTCGTCGACGGCATCCTCTGCGCGCCCGGGGACATCGCCCTGTCGCTCGAGCGCATGACCGGGATCGAGGCGCTCGATCCCTTGGCGATGACGATGGTGGTCCGCACCGGCACCACGCTCGAGGCGGTGCAGGCGGCGGCGGAAGTGGCGGACCTGTTCTTTCCCCTCGATCTCGGAGCCCGCGGCTCGGCGACGATCGGCGGCACGATCAGCACCAATGCCGGCGGCCTGCGGGTGCTGCGCTACGGGATGATGCGCGAGATGGTGCTCGGCCTCGAAGCGGTGCTCGCCGACGGCACGATCGTCTCGTCGATGCGGCCGCTGATCAAGAACAACACCGGGCTCGACTTGAAGCAGCTCTTCGTCGGCACGGAGGGGACGCTCGGCGTCGTCACCCGCGCGGTGCTGCGCCTGCGCCCGGCGCCGGCCGGCTACGCCACCGCGCTCGTCGCCTGCGCCGACGTGAACGCCGCCGCCGCCATTCTCGCCCGCGCGCAGCGGGCGTTCCAGGGTCGGGTGTCGTCCTTCGAGGGCATGTGGCCCGACTTCTACCGGACGATGACCGCGCCCGGCCGCTTCATCCCGCCGCTCCCCCGGGAGCACCCGTACTACGCGCTGATCGAGGTCGAGTGCGTGCCCGAGGAGGAACCGCGCTTCTTGAGCCTGCTCGAGACCCTGATGGCCGAGGCGGTCGTGCACGATGCCGTGGTCTCGGCGTCCGAGGAGCAGCGCCGCGCGCTGTGGCGCATCCGCGACCGCGTCGAGATGCTGGTCGAGGCCGGGCTCGGCCGCCCGTTCGACGTCAGCGTGCCGCTCTCGGCCATGGCCGGCTACGTCGCCGAGGCGCGCGCGCGGATCGCCGCGATCCACCCGGACGCGGCCAGCGTCGCCTACGGGCATGTCGGCGACAACAACATTCACTGGAACACCGCGCGCCTGCCGGACCCCGCCCTCGAAGCAGAGGTCGAGGCGGCGATCTACGAGCCGCTCGCCGCGCTTCAAGGCTCGGTCTCGGCCGAGCACGGCATCGGGCTGGAGAAGCGCGGCAAGCTCGGGCTCTCGCGCTCGACCGCCGAGATCGCGACGATGCGCGCGGTCAAGCGCGCGCTCGACCCGAGGAACATCCTCAATCCCGGCAAGATTCTCGCGAACCCCGCCGGGTGACGGGCCTCAGAACCCGACGCGGTCGCCGCCCTTCAGCGACAGCATCTCGCGGGCATCGTCCGGCGTCGCGACCTCGAGCCCCAGCCCTTCGATGATCCGGCGGACCTGGGCGACCTGCTCGGCGTTCGACTGCGCGAGCCGGCCCGGGCCTGCCCAGAGGCTGTCCTCGAGCCCGACGCGGACGTTGCCGCCCATCGCCGCCGCCATCGCCGCGATGTTCATCTGATTGCGCCCGGCGCCCAGCACCGACCAGTGGTACTGGTCACCGAACAGCCGATCGGCGGTACGCTTCATGTGCATCACGTCGTCCGGGTGCGAGCCGATGCCGCCCTGCAACCCGAACACGGTCTGGATGAACAGCGGCGCCTTCACCAGGCCGCGGTCGAAGAAGTATTTGAGATTGTAGAGGTGGGCGGTGTCGTAGCACTCGAACTCGAATCGTGTGTCGTTGCCGGCGCAGGTGGTGAGGATGTGCTCGATCTGCCCGAACGAGTTGCGGAAGATGATGTCCTTGTTGGCCAGATACGTCCGCTCCCATTCGTGCTCGAGATCCTTGAAGCGGTCGAGCATCCCGAACAGGCCGAAGTTCATCGAGCCGAGGTTGAGCGAGGCGATCTCCGGCTTGAAGGTCGCGGCCGGGCGCACGCGCTCCTCGATGATCATCGTCGGCGCGCCGCCGGTGGTGATGTTCACCACGCAGCTCGAGCGCTGCTTGATGACGGGCAGGAACTTGGCGAAGGCCTCCGGCGTCTGGTCGGGCTCGCCGGTTTGCGGGTTGCGGGCGTGCAGGTGGACGATGGCCGCGCCCGCCTCCGCTGCGCCGATTGCGGCGTCGGCGATCTCCTCCGGCGTCACCGGCAGGTAGGGCGACATGCTCGGCGTATGGATCGCGCCGGTGACGGCGCAGGTGATGATGACTTTTCGCGCGCGCGCCATGGCAGCGTCCGTCCCTGTCTGTTCGCGGACCGCTCCGGGCCCTTCGCTGCGATGGTAGCGCTGCCGCCCCGTGCGGGCCAAGCCTCGCTGAGCAAGCCTCGCTGAGCAAGCCTCGCCGAGCCGAGCGAGGGGATCGGCCCGCACTCAAGCCGGGCGCGATCCGGCCGCCGGCCGTCTCAGCCGGCGCCAGCCCATCGCCACGCCCGAGCCCGCGATCACCGATCCGGCCGCGAGCAGCAGCAGCATGACCCCGTCCCAGGCGGGGCGGTGGCGCAGGAGGATGCCGAGATCGAGGGTGTGCAGCAGGTCGAAGCCCCAGCGCTCGACGCGGCCCGACCGGTCGAGCCGGTTCAGGATCTCGCCGGTCTCGGGATCGATGTGGAACCACGTCGCCGCCGGGTCGTCGAACACCACCCGGAGCACCGGCAGGCGCCGGGCGCGGTGGTGCGAGGTCCAGTAGAAGTCCTCGCGCTCGAGCCGAGAGGTCGTCATCGATCGAGCCTCCGGGACCAGGCGGCGCGCGGCGGCGTCCAGCCGGTCGGGCGCGACCGGCGCCGTTCCGCAGCAGGCGATCTCCCGTCCGTCGCGGCAGGCGATCACCGCGAGCGGCGCACCGCCGAGCCAGGTGAACCGCACCTCCGCCGCGTCCGTGCAGGCGCGCTGGCGGATCGCGGCGCGGTCGAGCCCGGTGCGGGCGCCGGGTGCGTCGGCGTAGCGTTCGAGCATCGCCTGCGACGGGCTGAAGGAGGAGAACCAGCGGTTCGGGTTCATCGAGAGCCAGCCGCTGACGATGAAGCTCAACAGCGCGAGCCCGCCGATCAGGCCGCCGAGATGATGCCAGCGCGCGAGGCCGCGATAGGGCGTCACCGCGCCGGAGCGATAGCGTCGGGCGATCCGCATCCGCAGGAGCCCGAGCACGAACCCGGTGACGGCCCCGACCATCGCGATCCCCGAGACCCACACGATCACCGTGCGCCACAGCGCCGCCTGCGCCCGCAGCGGCGCGACGTAGAGCCAGTGCGGGACGGCGCCGAACCAGTTCCAGAACCGCTCGTGCGCCGTGGTGTCGAGCACCACGACACCGGTCAGCTGCGAGACGTAGAGCTCGGTGCCGTCCGCATCGCCGAGCGCGATGCGGTGGAGCGGGCGCACCGCATCGTAGCGCTGGTGCACCGTCCACAGATCGTAGGCGAGCGTGTCGCGGTAGGCCGGGCGCAGGCTGCGCGGATCGTGGCCGGCGATAGCGAGGGCCTCGTCCGGTGACGCGGGGCCGATCGCCCGGCCGTCGACCGCGGAGACGGCGCGGCGGGACCCGTCCCAACGCGCGACCTGGTAGACCGGCTCGGCCCCCCGCATCGACAGGCTCAGCGCCCGGGGAAAGCCGGGCTCGTCGGCCAATGCCGCGTCCGGCGAGACCCGCACCGCGTCCCAGGCGATCGCGGGCAGCCCGGCCCGGCGCTCGGGCTCGGTCAGCGACGGGTAGGCGACGTACATCATCACCACGCCGCTCACGAACCACGTCGTGAAGAACAGCCCCGTGACGATGCCGAGCCAGCGATGGCCGAGATGCAGCCACCGCTTCCCCGTCTTGCCGAGCTTAGCGAGCTTGGCGAGCATGCGCGCTGCGGAGGCCATCTCAGAACGCCGTCGTGAAGGCGACCTCCAACGAGCGCGGGCGCCCGAGGAGCCAGTTTTTGCCGACCCCGTCCACCGCGTTTCCGCTGATCGCGTAGACCTTGTCGAACAGGTTGAAGACGCGGAAGGACAGGCGCGAGGCCGGCGTGACCTGATGGTCGAGGCCGAGGTTGACCAGCCCGTAGGCCGGGCGTCGCGCGGTGTTGCCGAAATCGCTGAACACCTCGCCGACGTACTGGAACCCGACCCGTGCTTCCCAGGTCGGCGCGAAGGCGTAATTGAGCCAGAGGTTGGCGACCCGCTCGGGCACGTCGATCGGCCGGTTGCCGGCGTACGAAATCGTCGCGCCGTTCACGGCCTGGTCGAAGGAATCGTACTGCGCGTGCAGCAGGGCGAGGTTCGCGTCGACCCGCCAGAGCGGCGTGACCTGCAGCGAGAGCGCCGCCTCGACCCCGTAGGAGGATTGCCGGCCGACCTGCGTCGAGACGTTCGGCTGGCCCGGCACCGCCGAGATCAGGTTGTCCTTGACGATGCGGTAGCCGGCGAGCGTCCACTCGCCTCGGCCGTCCCAGAACACGCCCTTGGCGCCGAGCTCGACCTGCTCGCCGGTGGAGAGCTTGAAGCCGGCCAGCGATTGCGACAGCGTGATCAGGCTGTTCACCGGGTCCGTGGCGGTGGCGACCTGCGCATAGAGCGCGGTGTCCGGCGTCGGGTTGAACACCAGCCCGAAGCGGTAGCCGAGGCCCTGGAAGGACTTCTCGAACTGCGCGTTGCTCATCAGGTTCTCGCGCTGCAGGGTCGAGGCGTCGAACCGGACGCCGGACAGGAACGAGAGCTGGTCGGTGAGGATCAGCCGGTCCTCGGCGAAGACCGAGGCCTGGTCTGTGCTCGTCGCGTAGGCCGGGCTGGCGCGGCCGTTCAGCGGGAACGAGCCCGGGTCGTAATCCGTCAGCGGGACGCTGGTGACGAGGCCCGATCCGACGGTCGAGAAGTTGTTGGTGTGCCGAAAATCGATGTGGTTCACGTCGAAGCCGGCCAGGAACTCGTTGCGGAAGCCGAACAGCGTGCCCTTGAACGCGGCGTCGAACCGGTTCCCGAGCTGTTCCTGCTGGTGGTAGATTTCGGTGTAGTCGCTCCGGTCGACCAATCGCGTCGATCGGTTGAAGCTGTAGGTCTCGACGTCGAGCCAGTGGCGCCTGCTCTGCAGCCGGTAGGCGGTGTTGCGCACCGTGATGTCGGCGGTGGGCGTCCACTCCGTCTTGAGCTGGGTCCAGTTGTCCGCCCAGGTGATCTTGGCGTCGCGGACGTTGTAGTTCTTGAACCGGATGAAATCCGGGATGCGCCCGTCAACCAGCGGCGTGCCCCAGTAGCGCGCCGGCTCCTGATAGCCGAGGTCGTGGCTCAGGGTGAAGGCGAGGTCGGGCGTGGCCTGGAGCAGGATCGCGCCCGAGACCGCGAGGTTGCGGAAGTCGCCGTCCGGGCTGATCCAGCCGCCGGCGCGGTTGCCGCTGACGTTGAGGCGATAGGCCACCGCGTCGCCGATCGGGCCGCCGGAATCGAGGGCGAGCCGCGCGATCCCGTCCGATCCGACGCCGGCCCGCACCACGTTGATGGGCATGAAGGTCGGCTTCTTCGTCACCACGTTGATGACGCCGCCGATCGCCCCGTCGCCGTAGAGCACGGAGGCCGGCCCGCGCAGCACCTCGATGCGCTCGACGTTCCAGGTGTCGAACGGGAAGGTCACCGTGTTGGCGCCGACGAACAGCCGCGTGCCGTCGTAGAGCTGCTGGATCGAGTTCGGCCCCGAGAACCCGCGGCTGGTGAAGGCGCCGTTGCCGTTGCCCGGCGAGGCGATGGTGGTGATGCCGGTGGCGTTCTGCGTCACGGCGTCCGCGATCGTGTCCTGGCCGCGCAGCCGCGCGGTCTCGCCGGAGATGACGTCGACGCTGCCGGGGGTCTCCAGCGGCGTGAGGCCGAGGCGGCTCGCGCCGCGGTCGGGCGTGCGCAGGTTGAGGCCGACCGGCGCGGCGCGGCTCAAGCCGACGCCGTCGCCCGCGACCGTGAGGGTGTCGAGCACGACGCTCGCCGATTCGCCGGCGACCGGCTGCGCGCCGGCCTCTCGCGGCGCAGCGAGGATGACGAGCGCCGTGCCGGCGAGGAGCAGGCAGCGCGTCGCGCGCCCGAGGGAACGAGCGGTTTGCAGAAGAACGAGCATGGATCGGATTCGGCTCTATCGGCGCGACGCGACGGCCTGCCCGACCCTCGATCTACATCGAATGTAACAATGTTACAATTAGGCGATCGGCCGAACGCGGCTCGGCCGCCGGCGCACGGATGCCGGGCGGCTTCCTGTGCGTCGTTCGGCGCGGGTCTCGCGGTCGGCAAGGGCATGGAAGGGACGTGCGGACGCGTGTGGTGGCACGTCACCGCGAACGAGGCCGCCCCGCATGCGCCGCGCGGGCCCATGCGTCTCGACACCCGTCGAGGCACCCCGCCCGACGCGTTTCGCGTGTGACCACGACTGACGGCAGGTCTCCTGGCTCGCGGGTCGCTGCCCCTCATCGTCTTCCCAGGCGCCGTGACCCAGTGACGTGTTGATGGAGGCTCGCCGCTTACAGTTGCGGGGGCAGCCGCGGCATCGGAAAGGCTCCTCGGAGCCTCGTCCTCACCGCGTTCCCTTTTGATCCCCGAGGGGAACCGTCCCCGCCAAGTGGCTTCCGCGGTCCCGAAGAGTCAACGGCCGGAAGCACGCTCCTGTGAAGTGTGACCCGGCGGCGACAGCGACGGCGCGCACGGTGGCGCTAGGTCGAGACATGCGATCCGTCCTGCGCCGACGCCTCGACGACGACGCTCGGCGGCAAGGTTCCTCCGGCGCCGCCGAGGACGGAGCCGAGGTCGCCCGGCAGGGCGGTCTCCGCGGTCAGCTCCGCCGGCTCGCCGCCGGCCGCGTGCTCGTCCGCCACCAGGGCGACCGCGCCCGGTGCGATCAGGCCGAGGCTCGCCGCGTGCCGGGCGATGGCGGTGCTGTCGGCGGCGATGACGAGGTGGCTCCCGGCGGCCGCGACGACCTGCGCCAGCGCCTCGATCTCGCGTATGCGGTCGGCGTCCCGCGACACGTTGCGGATGTAGACCGCCTTCACCCGGCCCGGATGGTCGGCGACGAGCCGGCCGTAGACCTCCGGATCGTGCTGCCCGCTGTCGCCGATCAGCACGAAGGGCAGGTCGCGATACAGCGACAGCATGTGGACGATCAGGGCGCGCTTGTGATCCTCCGCCCGGCGGGGGAGGGGGTGCTTCCACGACAGGCCCCATTCGCGCAGGAACAGGATCGGGCCCACCGGGATGCCGTGGATCGTGAAGAACTCCGACAGCATCTCGTACAGGCCCCACGGCGCGCGCGAGACGTAGAGCATCGGGTTGGCCTCGATGCCGTCCGGGCCGACGTAGAGGGCCCGGTAGAGCGCGGCGACGCCGGGGAAGGCGACGCGGTTCTCGGCATCCTCCACGAACAGCCGCCACAGCATCTTGGCCTTGTTGGCGACGCCCGTGCGCATCACCGTGTCGTCGATGTCGCTGACGACGACGCAACCGGTGGCGCCCGGCGGCACGAACACCTGCCCCCGCGCCCGCACCGGCGGCTCCGCCTCGAGCGTGAGGTCGACGTCGTGCCAGCCATGGTCGCCCGCGGGCAACGCCTCCGGGCTGAGATGGACGCGGAAGTAGCCGTCGCGGTCGGTCTCGACCCGCGCCTGCGCGCCGCCGAAGCGGGCGGTGACGGCGGCGTCCTTCAGCGCCCGCCGCGCGATCCGCCGGGCGATGTCCCGCAGCTGCGCGCGCAGGCTCTCGTCGCCCGGTGCCGTATCGGGGTGGGATTGGCGGAAGATGCGGCCGATCAGGAAGATCTCGTCGGCGGAGCCGTAGCCGCGATAGGGCTCGATGACGATGCCGCCGCGCCCCTGCGCCCGGCGGACCGGGCGGGCGACGAGCTTCAGCGCCCGGACCGCGCCCTTCCTCCAACGCCGCAAACGCACTCCCATCGCCGATCGCCCGCTTCCGTCGCCTGAGCCGGTCAACGCCGCAAGCGGCGGATCGGAGCCCTCACGGCTGCACCTCCGGTGCGCCGTCGGGGCCGGAGGGCTCGTCCATCAGCGGATGCAGGTCGCGGACCATGCTCTTCAGGCGGTCGTCGAGGACGTGCGTGTAGATCTGCGTCGTCGAGATGTCGGCGTGGCCGAGCAGCTCCTGCACGATCCGCAGGTCGGCGCCGTTGTGCAGCAGGTGACTGGCGAAGGCGTGGCGCAGCACGTGCGGGCTGACCTTGTCGGCGCGCAGGCCCGCAGCCTCCGCCGCCGCCTTCAGGTCGCGGGCGAAGGCCTGCCGGGTGAGATGGCCGCTCTCGCTGTCGGCGGGAAACAGCCACGGCGCATCGCTCGGCGAGGCGGCGAGGTGCCGGCGCATCGCGTCGCGCGCCAGCTCGGTGAGCGGCACGAGCCGTTCGCGCCCACCCTTTCCCCGCACCACGAGGTAGCGCTCGCGGGTCGAGGCGGCCGAGCGCGGAAGCGCGATCAGCTCGGAGACGCGCAGGCCCGTGGCGTAGAGCAGCTCGAGCAGGCACAGCATCCGCTGCGCCCGCCGCGCCTGGCCCGGTGCCTCGGCCTCGACCGCCGCATCGATCTGTGCGCGCGCCGTCGCGAGCAGCCGGTCGACTTCGGCGACCGACAGCACCTTCGGCAGCGCGCGGCCGCGGCGCGGGCCGGTGAGCGGCGCGCTCGGATCGGATTCGGCCAGCCCTTCCGCGTAGAGGAACTTGTGGAAGCCGCGGATGCAGGAGAGCCGCCGGGCGGCGGAGGCCGGCTTCAGGCCACGCGGCTCGAGGGAGGCGACGTAGGCGCGGAGGTCCGCCGCCTCGATCTCGGCGAGGTCGAGGCCCTCGTCGGCGAGGTGACCGAAGTAGTCGTCGAGATCGCGCCGGTAGGCTTCGAGGGTGTTCTTCGCCGCTCCGCGCTCGGCGGCCAGCATGTCGAGGTAGGCCGCGATCTCGGGCGGCGTCCGCCGCTCGGCCTCGGGCGGACGCTCCTCCCTCACCGGCCGCCCGGCTGGAGCTTCGAGGCGGGGATGGTCACGCTCATTTCCCGCGGCGTCGGCGTCACGAAGGTCGCGAGCGCGAACATGCCGGCGAAGACGAGGCCGGCCAGGATCGCGAGGGTGGCGAAGAAACGGAATAGGGTCGGCACAGCGGTCGAACCTCGGGGCACGCGGACGCGATGGAGCAGGGCGCAGCGGGGACTTAAGTTTTGCGCCGCGGCGACCCGGGTTGCACCATGCCGCCGCCGCGCTGGCAAGGCCCGGAAGGCCACATCCTGCGCCCGTCTCGCCGCGACGATGGGCCGGCGCATCGGGCCGGCTCCATGCTGTCTCCGGGACCTTTCCGAGATTTCAGGGGGCGGCGGCCGCGGGCCCGACCGCATGGGTGATAACCCCGCAGACTTGGTATAAGACCCGGGACACCGCCGCACCCGCTTCCAGCCCCGTCGCCGACCCGCCCTTTGCCGTCCATGCCGAGCCCCGCCCGATGACCACGCCCGAGCCGATGGGCGATCCGATCGAAGCGCGCCTGCGCCGGGCCCTCGGCTCGCGCTCGATCGTGCTCGTGGGCCTGATGGGAGCGGGCAAGAGCACTGTCGGCCGCCGCCTCGCGAGCCGGCTCGGCCTGATCTTCAAGGACGCCGACATCGAGATCGAGGCGGCCGCGGGCCTGACCATCCCCGACATCTTCGCGATCTACGGCGAGCCGAGCTTTCGCGACGGCGAGGAGCGCGTGATCTCGCGCCTGCTGCGGGCGGGGCCGCTGGTCCTGGCCACCGGCGGCGGCGCGTTCATGCGCGAGTCGACCCGCGCGCGAATCGCGGAATCGGGCGTGTCGGTCTGGCTCAAGGCCGAGCTCGACGTGCTGATGCGGCGGGTGCGCAAGCGCGGCAACCGCCCGCTGCTCCAGACCGAGGATCCCGAGCGGACCATGCGCGACCTGATGGACCTGCGCCATCCGGTCTATGCCGCCTCCGACGTGACCGCGCTGTCCCGCGACGTCGCCCACGACCGCGTCGTGCAGGACGTGCTCGAAGCCCTCGACGCCTACCTCAACCCGCCGGACGAGAGCCGCGCGGTCGCCGCGCAGTGAAGCTGTCATGACCGAGCCCCTCGCCGTCCACGTCCCCCTCGACCGGGGCCGCGACTACGACATCCTGATCGGGCGCGGCCTCATCGCCGGCGCCGGCGCGCGCGTGGCGGCGCTGGGCGGCAAGGCGGCGGTGATCGTCAGCGACGAGACCGTCGCGGCGCTCTACGGCGACGCCCTGCGGAGGAGCCTGGAGGAAGCGGGCCTGCGCTCCGCACTCGTCGCGGTGGCGCCGGGCGAGGCCTCGAAATCCTACGCGACCTACGCGTCGGTCTGCGACGGCCTGCTCGCCCACAAGGTCGAGCGCGGCGACCTCGTGGTCGCCCTCGGCGGCGGCGTCGTCGGCGATCTCGCGGGCTTCGCCGCGGCGACCCTGCGGCGCGGCGTGCGCTTCGTGCAGGTGCCGACGAGCCTGCTCGCCCAGGTCGATTCCTCGGTCGGCGGCAAGACCGGGATCAATTCGCCGCTGGGCAAGAACCTGATCGGCGCCTTCCACCAGCCCCGCCTCGTGCTCGCCGACACCGCGACCCTCGACACGCTCTCGGAGCGCGAGATGCGGGCGGGCTACGCCGAGGTCGCCAAGTACGGGCTGATCGGCGATGCCGGCTTCTTCGACTGGTGCGAGGCCCATTGGCGCGGGATCTTCTCCGGCGGGCCGGAGCGCGACGAGGCGGTGGCGATCTGCTGCCGCGCCAAGGCCGGCGTCGTCGTCCGCGACGAGCGCGAGGACGGCGAGCGCGCCCTCTTGAATCTCGGCCACACCTTCGGCCACGCGCTGGAACGCCTCACCGGCTACGAGTCGGCCCGCCTCGTCCACGGCGAGGGCGTCGCGATCGGGCTGGCGCTGGCGTTCCGCTTCTCGGCCCGTCTCGGCCTGTGCGCGGGCCAGGATGCGGGCCGCGTCGCCAACCACCTCGCGCTCGCCGGCCTGCCGACCACCCTCCAGGCCGTGCTCGGCGGCTGCGGCGACGCCGACGCGCTGCTCGACGCGATGGCGCAGGACAAGAAGGTGAAGGACGGCGCGCTGACCTTCATCCTCGCCCGCGGCATCGGCCGGAGCTTCATCGCGCCGGGAATCGAGCGGGACGCGGTGCGCGCCTTCCTGCAGGACGAGCTGCGGGCCGGCTGAGCCCGACCCGCATTAACCGCGGCGGAACCTCGCGGCCCTATCGTCGCCGCGCTGGCGCTCGGCCAGGATGCGGGTCGGACCATGGGCGCGTCGCAGGGTGTCAGCGCGTCGGAGCGCTTCGCGGCCAGCCTGCGGGAACGTCTCGCCGACGATGCCGGCCTGCTCCGTTTCGCGCGCCTGGCCGCCGCGTTCCTGGTTCCGACGATCCTGGCGCTGGCCTACCTCGCCTTCGGCACCGGTCCCGATCCGCGCCACAACTGGCTCGGCGACGTGATGGGCAGCGATCTCGCCCAGGTCTGGGTGGTCGGCCGGACGTCGCTGGGCGGACGCGCGACGGAGGCCTACGACCTGCCGGTGCACCTTCAGAACCTCGCTGCGGCCTTCGGGCCGGAATGCCGGTTCGCGTGGCATTACCCGCCGGTGTTCCTTCTGGCGGCGTCCCCCCTCGCGTTGCTGAGCCCGCAAGGGGCCTTCCTCGTCTGGATCACCCTCTCGCTCGCGATCTTCGCCGCTGCGCTCCACCGTGCGACCGGGCGGCGCGACGCGGTGCTGATCGGGCTCGCGCACCCGCTGGTGCTCTGCAATCTCGCCTACGGCCAGAACGGCCTCGTCACCGCTGGATTGCTGACGCTCGGAGCGATGCTGGTCGACCGGCGGCCCTGGCTCGCCGGTCTCTGCTTCGGGCTCGTCGCCTACAAGCCGCAACTCGCAGCGCTGGCGCCGTTCCTGCTGCTCATGACGGGCCGCCGACAGGCGCTCGCCGCCTGCCTCGCCACGGCACTGGCCCTGTGTCTCGCCTCGGTCGTCCTGTTCGGGCTCGCGCCGTGGCAGGCCTTCGTCGCGAGCCTGTCGGAGACCAACCGGATCATCCTGCAGGAGGCCGGCGCCGGCCTCGATCTCAACGCCAGCGCCTTCGGCGCGGTCCGGCTGGCCGGCGGCTCGTTCGCGGCGGCCTGGACGCTGCAGATCGGCGCGAGCCTCGCGGCGCTCGCGGTCGCCTGGCGGGTCTGGGCCGGCAACGGCGACCTCGGCCTGCGCGCCGCGACGCTGCTCGCTGCGGCTCCGATGGTCTCGCCCTACGTGCCGGTCTACGACCTCGTCCCTCTGGTTCCGGCGACGATCCTCCTCGCGATCGCCGCCCACCGCGCCGGCGGCCTGCACGACCGTGAGCGGGCGTTGATGCTCGCCGCCCCCTTCGTCGCGCTGCTGCGCCCGGCGATGGCGGCGACGAGCCTCCCCTTCGGCTTCCTCCTCGGCCTCGCGACGCTCGCCTGCATCGCCGCGCGGGCGCTGCCGCGCCCCGTGCCGCGCCTGGGACCGGCGGTGCCGGCCAAATCCTGACCCTGCGCGCCCGGCGATAGGGCAATCCGGCGCCGAATCCCCTATGAGGGATGTCGCCGTCGCGCCTCGATCCCGAGCCTGCCGCGACGGCATGAGCTCGAAAACCCGGCGCGATGGAAACCCACACCGACCTCTGGCTGGCCGCGAGCATCGTCGTGATCTCGCTGCTGCTCTCGGCCTTCTTCGCGGGCGCGGAGACAGCCTTCACCGCCGCGTCCCGCGCGCGGATGCATTCCCTGGAGGAGGCGGGGGATGCGCGGGCGGGCATAGTCAACCGCATCCTGGCGATCCGCGAGCGCTTCATCGGCGCGATGCTGATCGGCTACAACATCGTCGCGATCGGCGCCTCCGCCTTCATGACGAGCGTGCTGACCGCGGTCTTCGGCAAGAGCGGCGTCATCTACGCCACCGTCGGCATGTCAGTGCTGGTGATCGTCTTCGCCGAGGTGCTGCCGAAGACGCTCGCCATCTCGAAGCCCGACAAGGCGGCCCTGATGATGGCCCGCCCCGTCGCCTTCGCGGTCGCGGTGATGGGCCCGGCGGCGCTCGCGATCGAGAGCCTGGTGCGGCTGATGCTGCGCCCGTTCGGCGTCACGATCGGCGACCACCAGTCGATCCTGTCGCCGACCGAGGAGATCCGCGGGCAGGTCGCGCTGCTGCACCGCGAGGGCGGGGTGGCCAAGGCCGAGCGCGACATGCTCGGCGGCCTGCTCGACCTCAACGACCTCTCGGTCTCCGAGGTGATGGTCCACCGCACCAAGATGCGGATCATCAACGCCGACCTGCCCTCCGAGGAGATCGTGCGCGAGGTGCTGGCCTCGCCCTACACACGGATGCCGCTGTGGCGCGGCACCACGGAGAACGTCGTCGGCGTGCTGCATGCCAAGGACCTGCTCCGGGCCCTCGACGCGGCCGGCGGCGACGCGTCCGGCCTCAAGGTCGAGGCGCTGGCGCTCGAGACCTGGTTCGTGCCGGACACCACCAGCCTGCGCGACCAGCTCAAGGCCTTCCTCTCGAAGAAGACCCACTTCGCCCTCGTCGTCGACGAGTACGGCGAGGTGATGGGCCTCATCACCCTGGAGGACATCCTCGAGGAGATCGTCGGCGACATCGCCGACGAGCACGACGTCACCGTCTCGGGCGTGCGGCCGCAGGGCGACGGCTCGGTCAACGCCGACGGCGGCGTGCCGATCCGCGACCTCAACCGGGCGATGGACTGGAACCTGCCGGACGAGGAGGCGACCACCATCGCCGGGCTCGTCATCCACGAGGCGCGCGCCATCCCCGACCAGGGAACCGCCTTCAACTTCCACGGCTTCCGCTTCCAGGTCCTGCGCAAGGCAAAGAATCGCATCACGACCCTGCGGATCACGCCGCTGGAGCCGACGGGGAGCAAGCGTGGCGACGGATGAAGGATTTGGCCCGTCATCTCGATAACCTATGTTACGGAGATTTGGTAGTAGCCAGGCCCGAAACAGGCGTTTAGATGTTGTTTATGCTCTAGTCTGATGTTGTGCTCAGTCTCGGGTGCCGTATCACAGGTGTGGTCTCGGCCATCGGAGTGATCGTCGGGAGACGTCAAGCGGACCATGCGTCTCGACATCGCGACCCTCTTGCTGGTGACCTTCGTCCTCACGTTCCTCGTGGGCGTGCTCTTCGTGCTGTCGTGGGTTCAGGCACGTCGGACGCTCGCTCTGGCGATCTGGGGCGTCGCGCACCTCGTGGGCGCGATCGCCTCCGGCGGGCTGGCCCTGCGCGGCACGATCCCCGACTGGCTCTCCATCGGCGTCGCCAACGCGATGATGATCGCCGCCTACGGTCTGATCTGGAGCGGCGTGCGGGCCTTCGAGGGGCGGAGCCTGCGCCTGTCGATCGCGATCCTGAGCGGCGGCGCCTTCGCGGCGGCCTGCCTCGTCCCGGCGTTCTACGGCTCGATCGCGGCGCGGGTCGTCCTCGCCTCGTCGATCGCCACCGTCTTTTGCACGGCGAGCGCGTACGAGATCTGGCGCGGCCGGGCGGAGCGGCTGGTCTCGCGCTACCCCGCGATGATCCTGCTGTGCATCTACGGGATCTGCTACGCGGTCCGGATCCCCGCAGCCTTCCTCGCCCCCCTGCCGACCAGCCCCGACGCCCTGCAATCGCGCTGGGTCGCGATCCTGTGCTTTGCCGCGATGCTGTTCACGATCGCCCTCGCCTTCACGTTCATGGCGCTGACCAAGGAGCGGGCCGAGCGGGCACAGCGGCTCGCCGCATCGGTCGATCCGCTGACCGGCATCGCCAACCGCCGCGCCTTCGTGCTGGAGGCCGAGGCGATGCTGGCGCGGCCCTCGCCGAGCGCGCTGCTGCTGTTCGACCTCGATCACTTCAAGCGTGTGAACGACACCTACGGCCACGCGGTCGGCGACGGAGTGCTGGTCGGTTTCTGCGCCCTGGGGCGGGCCTTGCTGCCGGGCGATCGCGCGTTCGGCCGGCTCGGTGGCGAGGAGTTCGCGTGCCTGATCCCGGCCCAGACCCCGGAGGCCGCCCGGCGCGAGGCGGTCCGCTTCGGCCGCGCCTTCGCCGCCCTGCGCCTGCCGACGCTGCCGCACCTCGAGGTCAGCTGCAGCATCGGCGTGGCGGTGAGCACGCCGGGACATGAGCGTTTCGACGACCTGATGCGCCGGGCCGACCTCGCGCTCTACCGCGCCAAGCGCAACGGCCGCAGCCGGACGGAACTGGCCGAGGCGGACGGTCCGGATGCGCAGGCCGCCCGAAACCGGCGACTGCCTTGGCCTCAGGCAGCCGAGTAGGCTGCGGCCCCCAGGCGTGCGCGGGCAGCCGCGTATTCGCGCGCGAGCCGTGCGACCACGTCCGCCACGGGCGGCGCGTCCGCGATGGTCCCGACGCCCTGGCCGGCACCCCACACGTCGCGCCACGGCTTCGCCCGGCTGCTGCCGAAGTCCATCGCGCTCTTGCCGACGTCCGGCAGGCTCTCGGGATCGAGCCCGGCGGCGCGGATGCTGGGGCTCAGGTAGTTTCCGGGCACGCCCGTGAAGAACGGGGTGTAGAGGATGTCGGCGGCCGCGCTTTCCGCGATCATCGCCTTGTAGCCGTCGGCGGCGTTGGCCTCCGCCGTCGCGATGAAGCGCGTGCCCATGTAGGCGAGGTCGGCGCCCATCGCCTGCGCGGCGAGGATCGCGCTGCCGGTGGTGATCGCCCCCGACAGGATGATCGGCCCGTCGTAGAAGCGCCGCACCTCGCCGAGCAGGGCGAACGGGCTCAGCGTGCCGGCATGCCCGCCCGCGCCGGCGCAGACCAGGATCAGCCCGTCGACGCCGGCCTCCAGCGCCTTCTCCGCGTGTCGGACGGTGGTGACGTCGTGGAACACCACGCCGCCGTAACCGTGGATCGGCCGCACCACGGCGTCGGGCGCCCTGAGCGAGGTGATGACGATCGGGACCGCGTGGGCGACGCAGGCGGCGACGTCCCGGGCCAGCCGGTCGTTCGAGGCGTGGACGATCTGATTGACCGCGAACGGCGCGATCCGCCGCGTCGGCTCGGCCGCCCGCGCCGCGGCGAGCGTGCCGGTGATGAGCGACAGCCAGGTGTCGAGGCGTTCGGCTGGCCGGGCATTCAGCGCGGGAAACGACCCGACGATGCCCGACAGGCACTGGGCGATCACGAGGTCGGGCCCTGACACGATGAACAGCGGTGCGGCGATCACCGGCAGGGCCAGCGTGCCGCGCAACGCCGGGGGCAGGCGTTCGTTCGATGCGGATTCGGTCATGCGCCCTGCCTCTCGATCGTCGCGGCGAGGATCAAGGGCCGGGCGGTCGCGCCGTCAAGGCTCCGACGCAGGTTTGCCGACGACATCGACGGACACCGGCGTCGGCCGTCGCCAGGCCGTGGCGCGGGTTGTGCAGCCCGGGGCCAAGGTGCAGGCTCGGTCGGAGCCGGTCCGGTCTCGCGCGGCGATCGCGCGTGCCGGCCGGCTCGAGGCCATGTCAGAGGGCCGCCACGGCCCGAACCCGGAGGATGCCGCTTGAGCGGGACGATCGACGACACGATTCTCGGCGTTCCCGAGGCGTTGCGCACGCATGTCGGCGCGATCAGGCCGATGGCCGAGCACAAGGTGCTCCCGCGGCTCGATCACTTCGCGCGCGATTTCATCGCGCTCTCGCCCTTCCTCGTGCTCGCCTCGATGGACGCGGATGGCCGGGCCGACGCGAGCCCGCGCGGCGACGCTCCCGGCTTCGTCCGGATCCTCGACGACGCGACGTTGCTGATCCCGGACCGCCGCGGCAACAACCGCGTCGACAGCTTCGGCAACGTGCTCGGCAATCCCGGGGTCGGGCTGATCTTCTTCGTGCCGGGCATCGACGAGACGCTGCGGGTGAACGGGCGCGCGGCGCTGGTCACGTCGGCCGAGATGCTCGCGCCCCTGGTCGCCCAGGGCAAGGTCCCGGTGACGGGTCTGCGCGTCGCAGTGGAGGAGGTGTTCTTCCACTGCGCCAAGGCGCTGATGCGGGCCAAGCTGTGGTCGCCGGAGGCGCAGGTCGAGCGCAAGAGCTTCCCGAGCCTCGGGCGCATCCTCGCCGAGCAGACCGGCACCGCGAGCGTCGCCGATGCCGAGCGCTCGACCGAGGAGGCCTACCGCACCCGGCTCTACTGAGCATCGCGCGGGATCGCCGGAGGTCCCCGGCGATCCCGCCTCCCGTTCATTCGGCTTCGGGGGCGATCGGCTCCAGGCCGCCGACGTGGCGCTGGGCGTAGAGCGGCAGGCCGATCTGGCGGATCAGTTCCTGCTGGGTCTCGAGGAAGTCGATGTGGCCTTCCTCGTCCTCGGCCAGATCCTCGAACAGGCGCTTCGACACCCGGTCGTTGATCGAATCGCAGTACTTGGCGGCTTCGAGGTAGAGCGCGCGGGCCTCGCACTCGGCGGCGAGATCGCAGGCGATGATCTCCTCGACGTTCTGGCCGATCCGCAGGGGATCGAGCTCCTGGAGGTTGGGGAAGCCGTCGAGGAACAGGATCCGGTCGACGAACCGGTCCGCGTGGTTCATCTCCTCGATCGATTCCTTGCGCCAGAACTTGGCGAGGTCGATGTAGCCCCAGTCGTTGAGCATCCGGAAGTGGAGCCAGTACTGGCTCACAGCGGTCAGCTCGCTGCGCAAGCCGCGGTTGAGATACTCAATGACCTTGATGTCGCCCTTCATGAAACCCGTTCTCCCCTTGGCCGTGCGAGGGAAAAGCCGGGCTACGCCTCAGGCGGCGATCCCCTCCTCTGCAGGCTGGACCTTTCCCAAACTGCAGCCGGTTGCGCAACCCGTCGCGCAGGCATGGGCGTCCTGTCCCGCCTCGAGCGCCGCGGCGGCGAGGGCGTTCTGCATGATCGAGCGGATCGTGCGGGCGCAACGCCCGCATTTCGGGCTGCAGCCGAGGCAGGCGTAGACCTGGGCCGGCGTGCGCGGGCAGCCAGGACCCGGGCCGAGACACCCGCGCACGGCGCCATCCGAGAGGACGTTGCAGGAACAGACGATCATACGATCCAAAATTCGATGGCTGGAGGCTCGTTTCCTTCGACGCCCTCGAATCGTTCGAGAGCGCTCGCCGTGCGTCGTCCCGTCCTCGACCGTCGCCAGTTTAGAACTCTTGAAAACTAAGCGTTTTCAACGTGTTAGCGAACGCCACATGCCATCCGGCACCGTATCGGTCAAGGCTCCGGCGATCACGAGCGCACGATCGGATCGCATCGTCGCGTTTCGCGGCTCCCTATTGCGCCAGCTCCTTCAGCGCGAGCCGGATGAGAACCTTCGCCTCGGCGTCCTCGCCGCCAGCCTTCAAGGCAGCGGCGACCGCGGCCGAGGCCTGGAGCTGGGCGTAGCCGAGGTTGACCAGCGCCGAGATCGCGTCTGCGACGGGCTGGGGCGCGGAGCGGTTCTCGACCGCGCCCGACAGGGCGATGAGCGCCGGATCGATCGGCGCGAAGGCCGGCGCCTTGTCCTTGAGTTCGGCCACCAGCCGGGCGGCCAGCCGCGGGCCGACGCCGGGCGCACGCGCGACGGCGGTCTTGTCGCCCATGGCGATCGCCGAGGCGAGCTGAGGCGGCTCCAGCACCGAGAGCAGCCCGAGGGCGACCTTGGAGCCGACGCCCTGCACGGTCTGGAGCAGGCGGAACCACTCGCGCTCGGCATCCGAGCGGAAGCCGTAGAGGCGGATCATGTCCTCGCGGACATGCGTCTCGATCGAAAGGACGGCCGGCTCGCCGGGCTTCGGCAGGCGCTGGAGCGTGCGCGCCGAGCAATGCACCTCGTACCCGACTCCCTGGACGTCGAGGAGGACGAAATCCTCGCCGTAGGAATCGACCACGCCCTTGAGCTTCCCGATCATGAGATCCCGATCATTCGCGCCGCCGCGTCCAGCGTGCCGTCCGCTGCCTACAGAATGCCGCGCATCGCCGCCATCCGGCGAACCGTGGCGAGTCTTTCTGCAGGCCAGTCTTGAGAGCGGCCGAGCTTCGTGGGATCAGGGCAGGGAAACGGTCGGTTACAACCCAGGCGATCCCGATGCGCGGACCCTTGCTTCTCCTCGCCCTGACGCTCGCCCTCTCGCCGGCGCGGGCCGCCGACACCGCGACTGCCCCCAGCGCCGACCCGACGCAGGTCCGGCCGGGCACCTACCGCCTCGATCCCGACCACGCCAAGATCACCTGGTCGCTGAGCCATCTCGGCTTCTCGACCTATTACGGGCAGATCACCGACGTCACCGGCGACGCGACCCTCGACCCCAAGGACGCGACCAAGATCCGGCTCAAGGTCACGATCGGCACCGACAGCATCACCGGCGTGAACCCGAAGCTCGACGCGCATCTCAAGACGCCCGACTTCTTCGACACCGCGAAGTTCCCGAGCGCGACCTTCGCCGCCACCGCGGTGGAGGCGACGAGCCCGACCACGGCACGCGTCACCGGCGACCTGACGCTGCGCGGCGTCACCAAGCCGGTCGCCTTCGACGCGACCTTCAACCGGGCCGGCATCCATCCCGTCGACAAGGCCTACACCGTCGGCTTCGACGGCCGCGCCGTGCTGAAGCGGTCGGACTTCGGCATCGACGCCTACCTGCCGATGCTCGGCGACGAGGTCGTCCTGCGCCTCGAAGGCGAGTTCAAGGCGGTGAACTGATCTGCCTCAGCCGAGCTTGGCCAACGCCGCCGCGATCCGCGCGGCGCCCGGCCCGGCCGCGCCGGGCGGCGGGTTCGCGCGCTTGAGCGCATGGGCGCCGCGATGGTTGACGTGGGTGATGGCGATGGCGAGCGCATCGGCCGCATCCGCCAGCTTGAACTCGGCCTTCGGCAACAGGAAGCGCACCATCGCCTGGATCTGCGCCTTCTCGGCATGCCCCGAGCCGCAGACCGACTTCTTGATCAGGTTCGCCGCGTACTCGAACACCGGCACGCCGGCGAGCGCCGGCACCAGCAGCGCGATGGCGCGGGCGTGCCCGAGCTTGAGCGTCGCCTGCGCGTCCTTGTTGACGAAGGTCTCCTCGACCGAAACCTCGTCGGGCGAGAAGTCCCGCACGACCCGGGTGATGCCCTCGTGCAATTCGCGCAGGCGCAGCGCCAGCGGCAGGTCGCCGTCCGAGGTGACGACGCCACAATCGACGTAGGCGAGCTTCGCCCCCGTCACCGTCACGACGCCCCAGCCGGTGCGGCGCAGGCCCGGATCGATGCCGAGGATGCGGATGGGCGTCATGAACCGGACCTTGGCCGCACGGCCGGAACGCCGTACCGGCTCTGTCTGAGCACATAGCGTGAACGAAGGGTTTCGCCAAACGGTCGCGGCTGGCCGACTTTCGAAACTGAGGCGATCGAACTACCGTCGGCTTCGCGGCGCGCCACGATGCGGGCCGAAACCTCGGGCGGGCTGGCGGATGAACACCCTCGATTGGCTGGTGCCGACCCTGGCCTTCCTCGCGCCGATGCCGCCGATGCGGCCGGAGCCGCCGAAACCGCTGCGCGGCAACGCCTGGGCGGCGGGCATGGTCATCGGCAGCGTCTGCCTGATGATGGTGCTGCCGATGTTCACGATCTGGAGCTTCTGGGGGCCGCACGATTCCTTCCAGGTCCGCTGCGAGGCCTCGGGCGGCCGCGTGCTGCAGGACCCGGCGATCGGGGTCGCGCCCTACCGCTGCGACCGCAGCGGGGCGGCCTCGCCCCGCTGACGCCCACGCCTCAGGCCTCGAGCTTGGCCACCAGCGCGTCGGACAGGGCGAAGTTGACGTAGACGTTCTGCACGTCGTCCTGGTCCTCGATCACCTCGACGAGGCGGATCAGCTTCTCGCCGGTCTCGTCGTCGACGTCGATCGTGTTCTGCGCCTTCCAGACGAGGCCGGTGCGGGTCGGCTCGCCGAAGCGCGCCTCCAGGGCCTTGGTGACCTCGCCGAAGGAGTCCTGCGCGCAGGTGATCTCGTGGCCGGATTCGTCCGAGCGCACGTCGTCGGCGCCGGCCTCGATCGCCGCCTCCAGCATCGTGTCGGCGTCGGCGACCGAGGCCGCGAAGCCGACCACCCCGACGCGGTCGAACATGAACGCGACGGCGCCGGTCTCGGCGAGGCTCCCGCCGGACTTGGTGAAGGCCGAGCGCACGTCGGAGGCCGTGCGGTTGCGGTTGTCGGTCTGCGCCTCGACGATCAGCGCGGCGCCGCCCGGGCCGTAGCCCTCGTAGCGGATCTCCTCGTAGGTCTCCCCGTCGGCACCGGCCGCCTTCTTGATCGCCCGCTCGATGTTGTCCTTGGGCACGTTCTCGGCGCGGGCCGCGATGATCGCCGCGCGCAGGCGTGCGTTCATCGCCGGATCGGGCAGGCCGAGCTTGGCCGCCACCGTGATCTCGCGGGCGAGCTTCCCGAAGAGCTTCGAGCGGACGGCGTCCACCCGGCCCTTGCGGTGCATGATGTTCTTGAACTGGGAATGGCCGGCCATGGCGTCGCGCGTTCTTTGGGTCTTGGCGGCGGAGGGCTCGCGCCCTCGACGCCGCCGGGCGGGGATGCCGCGGTTTATACGCGCGTGCGGCGCGGGGAGGCAACGCGGGCGGCACACGCGAACGCGATCGGCCGACGACGGAAAGATCGGCGGCGACGGGCGTTCCCGAACCGCGGCCGACCGGCGCGCCGACGAGGACAGAATGCGAAAACAGGTTGAGCGGAAACGGACGGTCGTGGTCACGGGCGCCAGCGCCGGCGTCGGCCGGGCGGTCGCCTGCGAGTTCGCCCGGCATGGATGGAACGTCGGCCTGATCGCCCGAGGCGAGGCCGGCCTCCACGGGACGATCGAGGACGTGGTGCGGGCCGGCGGACGCCCGATGGCGTTCGCGGCCGACGTCGCCGACGCGGACGCGGTGAGCCAGGCGGCCGCCGAGGTCGTCGCGGCGTTCGGCGGCATCGACGTCTGGGTCAACAACGCGATGGTGACGGTCTACGCGCCCGTCCAGCAGACCTCCGCCGAGGAGTTCCGTCGCGTCACCGAGGTGACCTATCTCGGCCAGGTCCACGGCACGCTCGCCGCGCTCGAGCACATGGTGCCCAAGGATTCCGGCACCATCGTCCATATCGGCTCGGCCCTGGCCTACCGCTCGATCCCCCTGCAGGCGACCTATTGCGCGGCCAAGGCGGCGGTGCGCGGTTTCGTCGACTCGCTGCGCAGCGAATTGCTGCACGACGGCAGCAAGGTACGGCTGACGATGGTGCAGCTGCCTGCGGTGAACACGCCGCAATTCGATTGGGCCCGCTCGGTGCTGCCGCGCAAGCTCGAGCCGGTGCCGCCGATCTACCAGCCCGAGGCGATCGCCCGCCACGTCTACGCGGCCGCGCAGGCAGCGCCGCGCGAGCTCTGGATCGGGACGTCGGCCTGGAAGGCGATCGTCGGCAACATGGTGATCCCGGGCTGGATCGACGGGTATCTCGCCCGTCACGGATATCGCGGGGAGATGACCAGCGTGCGCGCCAACAAGCACCGAGCCGACAACCTCTACGAGCCGGTGGACACCGATCCCGGCGCCCATGGCCGTTTCGACGACCGCGCCGTCGGCCACGTCGCCGCCGCCGACCCGAAATGGCTGAAGCTCGGGCTTGCCGCGGCGCTGGGCCTCGTCGCGGGGACGACGCTGTTCGCGACGGAAGCGCAGGGACGGCACGATGCGCGCCGGCAGTCGGCCGGTCGCCGGCTCGCCCGTCGCGACTGACGGGTCAGGCGCTCGCGTGCCACTCCCTCAGGCCCGCGAGCGTCACCACCCCGTCCGCCCACGCGAACCCGAAGACGTGCCGGTGCGGATGCCCCGGCTCGCCGAGATCCGACACCGCCGAGAACGCGCCGTCGAGGCGGTGGCTCTCGGTGTAGCGGCTGCGGGTCGCCAGCACCGGCAGGCCGGCATCGAGCGCCGATCGGATGCCGGCGGCGGAATCCTCGAACGCGATCGCCTCCGACGGCGCGATGCCGAGGCGTTGCACCGCGAGATCGAAGATGTCGGAGGCCGGCTTCTTGCGGGCGGCCTCGTCGCCCGAGGCGATCACGTCGAAGGGGCGGTCGCCAGCGGGGAAGTTGACGGCAAGGAGCGTGTCGACGTTGGCGCGGGTGGTGGTCGTCGCGATCGCGAGCCGGACGTCGCCCGCCCGCGCCTCGGCGATCAGCCTCGCGACGCCTGGGCGGAGCGCGAGCGCACCCTCCGCGACGAGGCCGCCGTAGATCGCGGTCTTGCGGGTGTGGATCTCCGGCATGCGCGCTCGCAGGCCCGCGGCATCGCCGTGGCGGGTCGCGACGTAGTGGGCGAGCCGCTCCTTCCCGCCCATCACCGTCAGCAGGTCGGCGTAGCACGCCGGGTCCCAGTGCCAGGGCAGGCCGAGCTCGGAGAAGGCGTGATTGAAGGCCTGGCGATGCAGGTCCTCGGTCTCGGCCAGCGTCCCGTCGACGTCGAAGATCAGCGCCTTCAGCATGAGGTCGCCATCAGCATCGGATTGCCCGGCCGCTCGCCGCCTCGGCGCCGGCGCGGATTGCGGCGATCCGCTCGGCGTAGCGGTCGGGGCCGTCCTTGAACACCGCGTTGCCGGCGACGAACACGTTGGCGCCGGCGGCCGTCGCACGGCCGACCGTCTCGGCGTCGACGCCGCCGTCGACCTGGATATCGATGGCGCGGCCCGCGATCATCGCCTTCACCCGCGCCACCGTCTCCAGCGCGCTTCCGAGGAAGCTCTGGCCGCCGAAGCCCGGGTTCACCGTCATCACCAGCACCATGTCGGCGAGGTCGAGCAGCGGCTCGACCATCGCGGCGGGCGTTCCCGGGTTGAGCGCGATGCCGGTGCGCTTGCCCAAGCTTCGGATGGTCTGGAGCGAGCGATGGCTGTGCGGCGCGGCCTCGACGTGGACGGTGATGCCGTCGGCGCCGGCGTCCGCGAAGGCCGCGAGGTAGGGGTCGGCCGGCGCGATCATCAGGTGCACGTCGAAGAACTTCTTCGTGTGCGGGCGCAAGGCCTTCACCACCGGGGGCCCGAAGGTGATGTTGGGCACGAAATGCCCGTCCATCACGTCGAGATGGATCCAGTCGGCGCCGGCCGCGTCCACGGCGCGGGTCTCCTCCGCCAGCCGTGCGAAGTCGGCCGACAGGATCGAGGGGGCGATGATGGCCTTTGGCATGCGGCATGTTCCGAGACGCGCGGGGCCGACACGCCCTCGCGCGGGCTGATGTGGGGTGGGGAAGCCCGGCCA
This sequence comes from Methylobacterium sp. E-025, assembly GCF_022829705.1. NCBI lineage: Bacteria > Pseudomonadati > Pseudomonadota > Alphaproteobacteria > Hyphomicrobiales > Methylobacteriaceae > Methylobacterium > Methylobacterium sp. E-025. The sequence goes on along the minus strand of NZ_JAKSYR010000102.1, from coordinate 324,817 downwards.
AAACAGCCGGACTTTTTGCCCGCGACGACCCGTGCGGTCAGGCGAGCCGGCGCTTGCGCTCGACGAGTTGCATGATGATCGGCGTGAGGATGAGCTGCATCGCGAGGTCGAGCTTGCCGCCGGGGATGACGATCGAGTTGGCCCGGCTCATGAAGCTGCCCTCGAGCATCGAGCGCAGGTACGAGAAGTCGATGCCCTTGGGGTCCTTGAAGCGGATCACCACCATCGATTCGTCGGCCGTCGGGATCCAGCGGGCGATGAACGGGTTCGAGGTGTCGACCGTGGGCACCCGCTGGAAGTTGATGTCGGTCCATGAGAATTGCGGGCAGATGGTCTGCACGTAATCCGGCATCCGCCGCAGGATCACGTCGGTGACCGCATCGGTCGAATAGCCCCGGAACGACCGGTCCCGGTGCAGCTTCTGGATCCATTCGAGGTTGATCACCGGCACGACGCCGATCTTCAGGTCGGGGTAGCGCGCGAGGTCCAGGGTCTGGTCGACGACGCACCCGTGCAGGCCCTCGTAGAAGAGCAGGTCGGAGCCGGGCGCGAAATCCTCCCACTCGGTGAAGCTGCCCTGCGGCCGCCCGTAGCGCGCGGCGTCCTCGACGTCGTGGACGTAGTGCCGGGTCCGGCCCCGCCCGGACTCGCCGTAGGTGCGGAACACCTCCTCGAGCTCCGGCAGGAGGTTGGCGCGCGGCGCGAAGTGCGAGAGCGTCGGCTCCGCCGCCATCATCGCGTGCATCGTCTCGCGGTCGAAGGCATGGAAGCCGTCGCCCTCGATGTAGACCGCCGACACGTCCTCGCGCCGGAAGATCTGCTCGAAGGTGTTGCGCACCGAAGTCGTGCCGGCCCCCGAAGAACCGGTGACCGAGATGATCGGATGCCGCGCCGACATGCTGCTACCGGGCGTGTCCCGAGGTCACGAGCGCATCAGCCCGCGCTGCCCGAACAGGGGGGAGCGCCCGGCGGCGTGGTTGCGCCCGTCGTAGTACTTGGCGACGCTGGCGACCTCCTCGACCGAGCCGAAGACCAGCGGCACGCGCTCGTGGATGCCGGCGGCGGCGATGTCGAGGATGCGGCGCTCGCCGTCGGTGGCGCCGGCGCCGGCCTGCTCCATCAGCATGGCGATCGGGGCAGCCTCGTAGAGCAGGCGCAGGCGCCCTTGCGCGTAGCCCTTGCGCCCGTCGCCGGGGTACAGGAACACGCCGCCGCGCATCAGAACGCGCTGCGCGTCGGCCACCAGCGAGCCGAGCCAGCGCATGTTGTAGTCCTTGTCGTGCGGGCCCTCGGCGCCGCGCAGGCAATCCTCGATATAGGCCTTGATCGGGCCGTCCCAGTGCCGGGCGTTCGAGGCATTGATCGCGTATTCCTTGGCGGCCGCCGGCACCTCGAGCGCGGCATGGGTCAGGCGGAAGGCGCGCTCGGCACGGTCGAGCACGTAGACCTGGGTGCCGTGGCCCAGCGTCAGGATCAGCGCCGTGGCCGGCCCGTAGGTGACGAAGCCGGCCGCCGTCTGCGCCGTGCCGGGCGTGGTGAAGGAGGCGATCGGGTCGCCCTCGGCGGTCACGGCCGGGCGGATGCCGAAGATGGTGCCCACCGCCATGTTCACGCCGATGTTCGACGAGCCGTCGAGCGGGTCGATCGCGACCGCGAGCGGCGCCCCGGCGTTGAGGTGCATCACGCCCTCGGCCTCCTCGGAGGCGACCTCGGCGACGGGCGCGCCCTGGAGGGCTTCCGTGACGCGCTGGTGAGCGATCACGTCGAGCGCCTTCTGCACGTCGCCGTCGCTGTTGTGCTCGCCGGCCGCCGCGAGGTCGCCCCCGAGCGCTCCGCGCCCGATGACCTCGCTGATGTCGATGGAGGCCGCCGCGATCGCGGCGATCACGGCGGCGGTGTCGGCCAAGTGCGGCTCCGCCGCGACAGCCTCGGCGAGGCATGCATCGAGCCGCGATCCGAGTGCCGGTGAACCTGTCGACATCCGCTTGCCTTTCCGCCCGAGATCCTGCCGCGCCGTCATGCGTGCGACGGCGCCTGCCGCACGCCTTACCTGCCCGAAAGCCGGCAGGATACCGCACGCGGGCCGCCCTTCACCAGGGACCGACGCCGCCTGTGAGCAAGAAATCTAAAACTTCTTGCGGCCGATTACAAAAAAACTAAAAACAGCGCATGCGCAACCTGTCCCTTAAGCAACTTCAGGCCGTCGCGGCGGTGGCACGTCTCGGCACCATGACGCGGGCCGCCCAGGAGCTCAACGTCACCTCGGCCGCCCTATATGCCCGCATCCGCCAGCTGGAGGAGGAGGCGGGCCTGCTGCTGTTCGACCGGACGCCGACCGGATTGAAGCCGACCGATGCGGGCCGCGAGATGCTCTGGGCGATCGACAGCATCAACACCGTTCTGGAAACCTGCGCCGACAAGCTCCGCATCCTCAAGGGCGGCGCCGGCGGCCGGGTGACGCTCGGCGTGGTCTCGACCGCGAAGTACTTTGCGCCGCAGGTGATCGCCGGCTTCGTGAAGGCGCATGCCGGCGTCGAGATCAACCTGTCGGTGCGCAACCGCGGCAACACGGTCGAGGCGCTGCGCAACTACGAGATCGACTTCGCGATCATGGGCCGGCCGCCGCGCGACTTCGCGATCGAGGCCGAGATCTTCGGGCCGCACCCCCTGGTGCTGATCGCCGATCCCAACCACCCCCTGGCGGGCCGCCGCGGGCTGACCAAGGCCGACATCGCCGAGGAAGCCTACCTCGTGCGCGAGGACGGATCGGGCACCCGCACGGTGTTCGAGGAATTCATGAACGGCATCATCATCAAGCGGGCGAAGCTCGGGATCGATTCCGGCTCGAACGAGACGATCAAGCAGGCGGTGATGGCCGGGCTCGGGATCGCGCTGCTCTCCGCGCACACGGTCTCCGCCGAGGTCGAGGCCGGCCGTCTGGTTCTGCTCGACGTCCAGGGCCTGCCGATCCGGCGCGATTGGTACGCGGTCCGCCGGGCCGACAAGGTCCTGGGTCCGGCGGCCGCCGCGTTCTGGGAGTACCTCATGCAGGACGGCGCCCGCTGGTTGCCGGGGGTCGAGGTGCTCGGCCAGGAGACGGTCGCCGCGATCGCCGCCGGGGGCAGGGCGTGAGCGCCGGCCTCGTCGTCGTCGGGGGCGGGCAGGCGGGGTTCCAGGTCGCCGCGTCGCTGCGCGAGGCCGGGTTCGCCGATCCCGTCACCATCGTCGCCGACGAGCCGGGCCTGCCGTATCAGCGGCCCCCGTTGTCGAAGGCCTATCTCGCCGGCAAGACCGACGCCGCGGGGCTGCACCTTCGCCCCGACGCCTTCTATGCCGAGCACCGCATCGCGGTCCGTTCGCAGACCCGGGCCGTCGCGATCGACCGGGCGGCCAGGACGCTGCGGCTCGGCGACGGGACCGTCCTCCCGTACGATCACCTCGTTCTCGCCACCGGCGCGCGCAACCGCCCGCTGCCGGTGCCCGGCGCCGACCTTGCCGGCGTGCGCCAGCTGCGCGACCTCGCCGACGCGGACGCCCTGCGCGCGGCCTTGGAGATCGCGCGGCGGATCGTCGTGGTCGGCGCCGGCTTCATCGGCCTCGAGTTCGCGGCCGTCGCCGCCGCGCGCGGCCTCGACGTGACGGTGATCGAGGCCGCCGACCGCCCGATGGCGCGGGCGGTCTCGACCGAGACCGGCACCTTCTTCCGCGGCGCGCACGAGGGGCTCGGCGTCCGCTTCGCCTTCGGTGCCGGCGTCGCATCGATCGCGGGGGAGGGCGGCCGCGCCGGCGCCGTCCGCCTGTCGGACGATCGCGAGCTGCCTGCCGACCTCGTCGTGGTCGGGATCGGCGTGCTGCCGAACCAGGAGCTCGCGGCCGAGGCCGGCCTGTCCGTCGCGGACGGCATCCGGGTCGACGCGTTTCTCGCCACCGACGACCCGGCGATCTCGGCGATCGGCGACTGTACGCGCCATCCCAGCGCCTTCGCGACGGGATTGTCCGCGGACGGCACCGTGCGGATCGAATCGGTGCAGAACGCGATCGACCAGGGGCGGTGCCTCGCGGCCCGCCTCGCCGGCCGGCCGGCAGCCTACGCGGCGCTGCCGTGGTTCTGGAGCGACCAGGGTCGCTACAAGCTGCAGATCGCCGGCCTCTCGGGGCCGTCGGACCTGTCGGTCCGGCGGGGTGGCGGCGAGGCGTTCTCGGTGTTCCGCTACCGCGGCGCGCGCTTGGTCACGGTCGAGTCGATCAACCGCGCGGGCGACCACATGATGGCCCGTCGCATCCTCGGCGCCGGACGGACGCCGACGCCGGAGCAGGCCGCCGACCCCGCCTTCGACCTCAAGGCGTTCGCGGTGGCGTGAAACGCATCGACCCCGCACGGCCGGGGCCGAACGGGGTCGATGGTCGTCGGATGGGGTGAGGCCCGACCCGCCCGGGCCGGGCGATCGCCCTTAGGAGATCAGGTCGAGCTTCGCGGCTTCGAGGCCGTTGCTGCGGACCGATTCCGGCAGCGCGAGGAAGTCGCGGTAGCCGGCCTCGCGCGCCATCGCGTCGAGGGCGGTCGCCTCGTCGTCGGCCGAGCCGGTCCACAGGACGATGCCGTTCTTGGTCTGACGAATCTGGAAGATGCTCATGGGAGCCCCGTCGCATGGGATGTTGAAAGCTTAACGTCCTTAATGCGGCGCGGTTGCAGGTATTCGGTCGCCTATTTCCAGGCCGTCGTCTACGCTCCCCGGGGCGTCGGCGCGTGCCTTCAAAACGCCGGGCTGCGGTGCGACAGGGCAGGCTCAGGCGAGCCCATGGACGCCAGCGAGACCACTGCCGTGATGCGATCCTTCGTTGCCGCCCTGCGTGTCGCCGGCCTCGCGGCGGCCTTCTGCGCGGGCGCATCGTCCGTCGGCGCGGTCGAAACGGCGGCGGTGCCCGAGCCGCAATCCATCGCGCCGGCGATCAGCGTCGTGCCGGCCCAGATGCGGGAGATCGTCGAGCGGGCGGTCATCACCGGCACGCTGGTGCCGCGCGACGAGATCCTGGTGTCGCCGGAGATCGAGGGCTTCCGCATCATCGAGCTGCTGGCGGAGGAGGGCGACCGGGTCGCCGCCGGTCAGGTGCTCGCGAAACTCTCCACCGAGATGATCGCGACCCAGGAAGCCGCGAACGCGGCAGCGGTCGCCCGGGCCGAAGCCGCGATCGTGCAGGCGAAGAGCCAGATCGTGCAGTCGGAGGCGGCCCAGACCGAGGCGCGGCTGTCGTTAGAGCGCGCCCAGGCCCTGATCAAGACCGGGAACGCCACCGCCGCGATCCTCGAGCAGCGCGTCTCCGCGGCACAGGGCGCGGACGGCAGGCTCGCCTCGGCCCGCGGCGGCCTGCAGGCCTCAGAGGCCGATCTCGCCACCGCCAAGGCCTCGGGTGCCGAGATCGCGCTCAAGCGCGCCCGCGCCGCGATCCGCGCGCCGGAAGCCGGGATCGTGAACCGCCGCACCGCCCGCGTCGGCGGAACCGCGACCGCGGCCGGCGAGCCGCTGTTCCGCCTGATCGCGCGCGGCGAGATCGAGCTGGAAGGCGAGGTGCCGGAGACCTGGCTGCCGCGGATCAAGATCGGCGATCCGGCCCAGCTCGACCTGGAGGACGGGCGCAAGATCGTCGGCAAGGTCCGCCGGGTCTACCCGGAGGTCGACCGCACCACGCGGCTGGGCAAGGTCCGCATCGCGCTCAGCGACGATCCCGCGCTCCGCATCGGCGCCTTCGGCCGCGGCACCGTCGAGGTGGCGCGGCGAACCGGCGTCGCGGTCCCGGTCTCCAGCCTCCTGTTCGCGGCCGACGGCAATGCCGGGGTCCTCGTGGTGAAGGACGAGCGGGTCGAGGCGCGCAAGGTCGTGCCCGGCCTCTCCGCCGCGGGGTTCTCCGAGGTTCGCAGCGGGCTTGCCGCCGGCGAAACCGTCGTCGCGCGCGCCGGAAGCTTCCTGCGCGACGGCGACCGGGTGCGGCCCGTGCCGCCCGAGACCCTGACGCCGCTCGCCGACGCGACCATGCGTTAGGGGCGACGTCATGCGCCTCAACATCTCCGCCTGGTCGATCCGCCGGCCGCTGCCGTCGATCGTCCTGTTCCTCGTATTGCTGCTGCTCGGCTTCGTCAGCTTCCGCTCCCTGCCGATCACGCGCTTTCCCAACATCGACATCCCGATCGTCTCGGTGACGATCACCCAGTCGGGCGCGGCGCCCTCCGAGCTTCAGACCCAGGTCACGAAGTGGGTCGAGGATTCGGTGGCGGGTGTGAAGGGCGTCAAGCACATCCTCTCGACCATCACCGAGGGCTCGTCGGTCACCACCATCGAGTTCCGGCTCGAGGTGAACACCGATCGGGCCGTCAACGACGTGAAGGATGCGGTCTCGAAGATCCGCCTGAACCTGCCGCGGACCATCGACGAGCCGATCATCAACCGCGTCGAGATCGCCGGCCTGCCGATCATGGTCTACGGCGCGTCCGCGCCCGCGATGACGCCGGAGGACCTGTCGTGGTTCGTCGACGACGTGGTCGCCCGGTCGATCCAGGGCGTGCGGGGCGTCGGCGGCGTCGAGCGCCTCGGCGGCGTCGCCCGCGAGGTCCGCGTCACCTTGAAGCCCGACCGGCTGCTCGCGCTCGGCATCACCGCGGCCGACGTCAACCGGCAGCTGCGCCTGACCTCGGCCGACATGGCCGGCGGACGCGGCGAGGTCGGCGGCCAGGAGCAGTCGATCCGCACGCTCGCGGCCTCGGCGACCCTCGACACGCTCGGCGCCACATCGATCGTCGTCTCCGGCAACCGCAAGGTGCGGCTCGACGAGCTCGCCACGCTCACCGACACCGCCGAGGAGCCGCGCACCTTCGCCCGCTTCAACGGCGAGCCGGTGGTCGCCTTCGCGATCTCGCGCTCGGCCGGCGCCAGCGACGCCGAGGTCTCGGTCGGCGTGGCCGACCGGATCGCGTCGCTGCACGCCGCCAACCCGGGCGTGCGCTTCGACCTGATCGACACCTCCGTCACCAACACGGTCGGCAACTACCATTCCGCGATGCTCGGGCTGCTGGAGGGCTCGGCGCTGGCGGTGATCGTCGTGCTGCTGTTCCTGAAGGACTGGCGCGCGACGCTGATCGCGGCGGTGGCGCTGCCGCTTTCGGTGCTGCCGACCTTCTGGGTGATGAGCACGCTCGGCTTCTCGCTGAACGCCGTCAGCCTGCTAGCGATCACGCTGGTGACCGGCATCCTGGTCGACGACGCCATCGTCGAGATCGAGAACATCGTCCGCCACATGCGGATGGGGAAGACGCCCTATCGCGCGGCCCTCGAGGCGGCCGACGAGATCGGCCTCGCGGTCATCGCCATCACCGCGACGATCATCGCGATCTTCGCCCCCGTCTCGTTCATGGGCGGCATCGCCGGGCAGTACTTCAAGCAGTTCGGCCTGACGATCGCGGCCGCCGTGTTCATGTCGCTGCTGGTCGCGCGCCTGATCACGCCGCTGCTCGCCGCCTACTTCCTGCGCGACCACGGGCCGGAGGACACGCGCGAAGGCGTCGTGATGCGCGGCTACACCCGCCTCGTGGCGTGGTCGGTGCGGCACAAGTTCGTGACGCTGGTGGCGGGGCTGGCCTGCTTTGCCGCCTCCATCCTGTCCACCGGCCTGCTGCCGTCCGGCTTCCTGCCGGCCGAGGACGCGGCCCGCACGCTGTTCGTGGTCGAGCTGCCGCCCGGCGCCAAGCTCGCCGAGACCACGCGCGTCACCGACGCGCTGGTGGACAAGATCCGGACGCTGCCCGAGGTCCGCAGCGTGTTCGTCGACGGCGGCCGGCAATTGCCGGGGAAGAAGGAGGTGCGGCTCGCCTCGCTGACCATCAACCTGACGCCGAAGAACACGCGACACCGCACGCAGAAGGAGGTCGACGTCGCCGTCGGCGCGATCCTGCGGCAGCAGCCCGACATCCGGTTCTGGGCTTTGCGCGAGGGCGGCCAGCGCGATCTCGAGCTCATCATCGCCGGCCCCGACAAGGCGGTGGTCGCCGACGTGTCGCAGCGCCTCCAGCGCGAGGCGGCGCAGGTGCCCCACCTCGTCAACGTGATCTCGACCGCGCCGCTCGACCGCACCGAGATCCGCATCCGCCCCAAGGCCGGGGTCGCGGCCGATCTCGGCGTCTCCACCGACCTGATCGCCGAGACGGTGCGCGTCGGGACCATCGGCGACATCGGCGCCAACCTCGCCAAGTTCAACGCGCGCGACCGTCAGGTGCCGATCCGGGTGCAGCTGCCCGAGACCCTGCGCGGCGACCTCGCCCAGCTCGAGACCCTCAAGGTCCCGGTCAAGGGCGGCGCCGCGGTTCCGCTCTCGACGGTGGCCGACCTGTCTCTCGGGCAGGGCCCGACCGCGATCGACCGCTACGACCGGGCGATCCGCGTGGCGCTGGAAGGCGACATGCAGGGCTCGGACGCCCTCGGCTCGCTGATCGACCAGGTCATGCACCTGCCGACCGCCCAGGCCCTGCCGCCGGGCGTGACCATCAGCCAGACCGGGGATGCCGAGGTGATGGGCGAGGTGTTCTCCGGCTTCGCCCTCGCCATGGGCGCGGGGCTGATGATGGTGTTCGGCGTTTTGATCCTGCTGTTCGGCTCGTTCCTGCAGCCGATGACGATCCTGTTCTCGCTGCCGCTGTCGATCGGCGGCGCGATCCTCGGGTTGCTGGTGTTCCACAAGCCGATCTCGATGCCCGTCGTCATCGGCATCCTGATGCTGATGGGCGTGGTCACGAAGAACGCGATCATGCTCGTCGATTTCGCCGTCGAGGAGATGGGGCGCGGCGTAGACCGCGCCACCGCGATCATCGATGCCGGCCGCAAGCGCGCGCGGCCGATCGTGATGACCACGATCGCCATGGCCGCCGGCATGGTGCCCTCCGCGATGGCGCTCGGCATCGGCGGCGAGTTCCGGGCCCCGATGGCGATCGCGGTGATCGGCGGCCTCATCGTCTCCACCGGCCTGTCGCTGGTCTTCGTGCCGGCGATCTTCGTGCTGATGGACGACCTGTCCCGCCTGATCGTCCGCCTGTTCTCCCGCTTCGTCGGCGCGCGCGACGACCCGGAGGAGGCGGGGCGCGCGCCTTCCGGCCATCCCGCCAACGACGGGCGGGGCTACCCGGCGCCGCCTCGGGTTGCGGCGGAGTAGGGGACGCTTCGGCGCACGCGCATCTTCGATCGGGGCGCGGACATCGCGTTCGGGCGGTCGATCCGAGCGCTTCGCGGTTCCGTCATCCCGCGATGAGAGGCCCGTCGCTCACCGCGCCGGCGCAGCAAGCGCCTCGGCCCATGATCCACCACCGCGTTGCCGACCGCGGCCGCGATGGAGAGCAGGGCGGGCAAGGCCGGCGCGCGATCGTGCCGCCATCGTCGAACACCGCGCCTCGCGTGCGCCCAATGGGCATGACGTGCCATCGCCCTCGTGCGGCAAGCGCGCACAAAGGCACTGCCCTCGTCCGCCCGCGTTCCTACATAGGGAGCGAGACAGGATCGGCCGTTTCGCGGGTCGATCGTCACGAGGCGCGTCGCCCCTTCGGAGCGCGCGCGAGATCAGCCAGGAGCAGGCCGCATGACCGAGACAGCAGGCTCGCCGAAGAAGGGCCGCAAGCCGGCGGATCCCGGCACCCATCACGAGGCGCCGACGCAGCCCCCGCGCGAGGCGGCGGTGGAGGCGCTGATGCGGCTGGCGGCCGAGCAGCCCTGGAACGACATCGAGGTCGGCGACATCGCCCGCGAGGCGGGTCTGAGCCTTGCGGAGCTGCGCGACCTGTTCCCGTCGAAGGGCGCGATTCTCGCCGGCCTCGCCCGGATCATCGACCGTAAGGTGCTTGAGGAGGACGGTGCCGATCTCGCCGAGGAGCCGACCCGCGAGCGGCTGTTCGACGTGCTGATGCGCCGGCTCGACGCGATGACGCCGTACAAGCCGGCCTTGCGGCGCATCTCGTTCGCGCTGCGCGGCGACGTGCTGTCGATGCTGGCCCTGAACGGCGTGGCCCTGAACTCCCACCGTTACATGCTGGCCGCGGCCGGGATCGACACCGAGGGCCCGCTCGGCCGGCTCAAGCTCCAGGGCGTCGTCATCGCCTTCGCCCGCGTGGTCGAGACCTGGCTGCAGGACGACGACCCGTCGCTCGCCCGGACCATGGCCCGCCTCGATAAGGAGATCCGCAGCGGCGAGCGCTTTATGGAACGCGCCGAGGACGCCCGCCGGCTTGTCGCGCCGTTCCGCGCGCTCGGACGGTCGCTGCTCGATCGCCGGTCCCGGTCGCGCACGCCGGACGTGGAGGACGGCGAGCCGGCGCCGAGCCTCTGACGCGCTGGCGCTCGCCATCGGGCCGGCCATCCGCGCCGAGGCGAGCGCCACGATCACACCGGGCGGTCGAACGCCCGCACATGCGGAATCCCGATTGACGCCACCGATGCCACCCCCTAAACGAGCCTTCGTCGGCGCCGAGCGCCCGGCGAGCCCAGGTGGCGGAATTGGTAGACGCGCTGGTTTCAGGTACCAGTCTTGCAAGAGGTGAAGGTTCGAGTCCTTTCCTGGGCACCATCAGCTGGCCAAGCCGCTGATCCGCAAAGAGAAATAACAAATTCAAAGGCTTAGAGCCATCCGGTGATACACACGGGTGGTACACATGGTGCTCGGAATGAGCCGGCCTTGGAAGCACCCGAAAACGGGCGTCTATTATCTCCGCAAGCGGGTGCCAGCGGACTTACGCAACGTTGTCGGTACCGAAGTGGTCAAGATCACTCTCGGAACTAAAGACCCCACGGTTGCGAAAGCCCTCCATCTTAAAACCTTAACCGATCTCGAATCACGCTGGGCCAACCTGAGGCTTGGCGCGCAAACGCTGACTGAGCGGGAAGCACACAGCGTCGCTAACCGCGCCTATGAAGTCTGGGTGCGGATGCATCGAAACGACCCGAGCTTCCAAAATTTCTGGCAAACGGAGATTTACGAAAAGCTCTGGACGACGGAGCTCATCGATATTTCAGAGGCGAACCTCAAAGAATTTGGCTCCGTAAAAATTCACCAAAGCTTTTCAGCTTTCGAAATGAGAAGGTTCTGCCGGAAGGTCTCAATATCGTACTTGACCGCCGGAGGAATAAATCTTGATGCGGCGAGTGAAAGCAAGCTGGAAAAGGCAATTGCTGCAGCATTTCAGAGGGCAAGCATCGAATTATCTCGTATGGCCGAAGGATACGACCAAGATAAAGACGTTAAACTCGGTAAAGAACTTTTTGACGAATATTATTCAACAAGGTTAGTATTTAAAAAAAATGGAATTTCTGTCAAGGAAAAGAACTTGGAGCAGTTCAGCCTCACGGCTCTCTTGGAGAGCTGGTGGCGCGAAAATAAAGCTGCAGGCATAAAGCCGAGTACTTACCAGAGCTATCGAAACACCATAAAATACTTCATAGTTTTTTTGGGCCACGAAAAAGTTGAGGCGGTCACACCGCACGATATCGTTGCTTTCAAAGATCACCGATTGACAGAACCATCGCCAAAAACCGGTCGTGTGGCTTCTGCGAAAACGGTGAAAGATAGCGATTTATCGGCGTTAAAGACATTGTTCCGATGGGCAGTCTCAAACCGAAAAATCCAAGAGAATCCGACGCTTGGTATAACAATAAAAGTCACGAAGTCTGCCCGCTTGCGTTCGAAGGGTTTCTCGGATGCCGAAGCTGTAGCAATTCTCGCTGCGGCTTTGAAATACGAGAATACCAATGAATTTAAGGGCACCGCCTTTGTCAAGCGTTGGGTACCATGGCTTTGCGCCTTTACAGGCGCAAGGGTTGGCGAGATTGCTCAGCTAAGGCGGCAAGATATTCGTTGGGAAAACAGCAGATGCATTATCCGAATCACGCCAGAGGCAGGCACCGTGAAAACCAATGAAGCGCGTGAGGTTGTTTTACATCGGCAGCTTGATCTAATAGGATTTCAAGCGTTCATTGAGGCATGTCCAAATGGCCATTTATTTCTCAAAGCAAGGCACGATGGTGATGTCCTAGGTCCGCTCCAGGGACTTAAAAATCGCCTCGCCGAGTTCGGCCGTTCTATTATAACTGATCGAAACGTTGCCCCAAATCACGGATGGCGGCATCGTTTTAAGACTGTTGGTATGGAGGTAGGTATTGCTCCAAGGATATTGGATGCAATTCAAGGCCAAGCGGCACGGACAGTGGCCGACACATACGGAGACGTAAGTCTCAAAACAATGGAAGCCGCGATAGATCGCCTACCAGCGTTCGAAATTTCAAACGAACGCATTTGAAGACAAAAAGGCGAACCGCTGCATTTGTACGATTGGGGATTAGCATTCGTTCAGGTAAAAACTTTCACGTCAACGTTTGGCTCAAGCACCCTGGCGGAAGGCAGCAACTTAAGAACGATTAGGGTTCGATGAAATACAAGCGGATCGGTAGCGAATACTGCGATCGAAAGCGAGTCAACGCAACGCCATAAAAAGATAAAAAGCGTCAAAGAGATTATTCAAAGGTCGTCATTGAGCTGCCAATTAAAAGTTGGCATGTTATGTTTATAAGCTGAATTATATGAGCAGCTTACAAAGGCAAGGAAATCGCCGAATCGAAAGTTGAGAGACATGGTCAAACGCCCACAATAGATAGACGTCACATTGTGTGAAACCTCAAATCCAAACTATCTGAAAATTTACAAGATAATATGTGTAATTAAGGACCACCTATAATGCTCATACGTTCCGGCTAAGCCAACGGTCGTTGGTACGACGAAACTGTTCGATGGCAATCGTCCGGATCCGCGTATAAAAAGCACAAGAAAGAAAGCGTTTGATGCGTTGCTGACCATTCTAGGGGGGGCACCGCTACCGTTAGCCATGAAAGGTAAATATCTTGTCGGCTCAAAGTGCGACGAAGCTTACAGCCATTATCGTCCAACAGGGGAAAGTTCTCGACTTCATCGATGGATCGACCCAAAGGAATGAGACGCCTGAAGAGCATGTTCGACAGGAAATAGCAAAATCACTCGTTCGCGAGTATCGTTATCCGAAATCGAATATTTCAATTGAGTATACGGTTCAAATTGGTACCCGTAAACCCAGGGCTGATATTGTTGTATTTGCTGCAAATATGCGGCACGAACAGCCAAACGCTACGATTATTGTTGAATGTAAGGCCCCATCAGTCAAATCAACAGACAAAGAAAACGGTGTAGCTCAACTAAAAAGCTATCTCGATGCGTGCCCGAACACGCGTTTTGGCATGTGGATTAACGGGGTTGAACGCGTATGTTTTCGCCGCATCGAGTCCGACGGTCATCGCTTTTGGGAGGAGATACCGGACCTGCCCCGGTTCGGAAAAGAGGATGAGCTCGACGATCGTCCTCAATTCCACCAGTTAGACCCAGCCAGTTCTGATGCTCTTTTGTTTGCGTTCAGAAGATGCCACAATTTCATAGCCGGCAATCAAGGGTTACAAAAACCTCAAGCCTTCTGGGAGTTACTTAAGCTTATATTCTGTAAAATCGAAGATGAGAATGGCTCTGAGATCCAGTTTTATGCTGGAGCTACGGAACGTCGCACGTTGAACGGTGCTCTTAAGGTCAAGGCTCGTGTCGAGTCACTGTTCTCAGCAGTAAAAGATCAATTCCCCCAAATATTTAAGTCTGAAGAGCAGATCGATCTTGATCCAAAAGTGATAGCTTACATTGTTAGTCAGCTTCAAGGGTATATTCTGCTCGACAGCGACATCGACGTAAAGGGGCGGGCATACGAAGAAATCGTGGGTTCGAACCTTCGTGGAGATCGTGGTGAGTTTTTTACGCCCCGAAATATATGTCAGATGGCAGTCAGCATGCTGGCCCCTAACGAAAAGCAACTCATATGTGATCCTGCTTGCGGTACAGGCGGATTTTTGATCACCGCAATGCATTATGTGATCCGCGAAATTGAAAACGCCCAAAGATTGAAATGGAAAAATAATCCAACATTGGCTCGAGACGCAATTAAAACTAGAATTGTAGACTATGCTAAAAAGTTCATTGTTGGCGTTGACTTCAATCCTGAGTTAGTAAAAGCGTCTAAAATGAATATGGTTATGAACAATGATGGAGCTGGGGGGCTTTACCAGGCCAACTCGTTAGAAAATCCAGCTGGATGGCGCGATGACGCTCTTCGAAACCGCAAGCTGATGGGGCGAGCGGACCTTGTCTTTACAAACCCACCGTTCGGATCGAAAATTCAAATCAGCGACACTTCAATACTTGAACAGTTTGACCTCGGACATAAATGGTCATACGATGAAAAAAATGATTTGTGGAATAAATCGGGGTCATTGCACAAGTCGCAACCTCCAGAAATTCTATTTATCGAAAGATGCATCCAGTTACTCAAACCTGGTGTCGGTCGAGCGGCAATTGTTTTACCTGACGGTATATTGGGTTCGCCCGGGCTTGGATATGTTCGAGAGTGGATACTACGCAACACCCGCATCCTGGCCAGCATAGATCTTCATCCTGATACATTTCAGCCATTTGTAAGCATTCAAACAAGCCTTTTGATTCTTGAGCGAAAAACAAAGGAACAAATCGATTTGGAGGCCGCAGCCGGGTCGATAAGTGAATACCAAGTCTTTATGGCAGTTGCGAACCATATTGGGCATGATAAAAGAGGCCAGAAGACGTATGTGCGTGATGCTCTCGGGAACGAAATGTTCCGAGAGGTCGATAAGCAAGTTTGGGAGTATGAAGATGGTGTCCGTGTAATTCGCAACCAGAAAGTGCAAGATAAAGTTCTTGACGATAATACTAAGCAAATAGCAGAAGCGTTTCGCCAATGGCTCTACGAGCACGACCTATAAATGATGCATCACCAGAGGTCACATCTTGGCCCTGGCATACTGCAAAGACGGCGAGCGTATCGATTTCACTCATGTCGACTGCTCATCGTCGATTTGATGCTGAGGCTTACCTCACCGATGGTTTTGGAGTACGTAGGTCGATCGAGAGTAAAGGGACTGGGTGGCAATGCTTTGGAAATGTCGCCGAAATACGCATGCCTTCCCGTATCAAAATGGTTCTGGTTTCAAGCACTGAGGGCACTCCTTACCTTAATACTAGTCAGGTCTTCGACATACGGCCCAGAGCCCGAAAGTGGTTGGCGATGGGAAAAATCACGGAGGCCGATGACCGCTTGGTAAAACAAAATCAAATTTTGGTTATGCGATCTGCGACGGTTGGCCGATCAATCGTCACCTATAGCGCACATGAACGCTCAGTCATCAGCGATCATTTTTTACGGGTCACCCCACGCGATCCGAAGATGAATGGCTGGATTTACGCGTATTTGAAAAGTCCGCAGTGTTCTGCAATGTTGAAGGGCTCTCAGTATGCCAGCATAATTAGGCATATTGAACCAAAGCATCTTCAGCGCATCCCTTTTGTTGATCCAAGCGATGACGTTGTTGCATATTTCGATCGTAAGCTTAGTAAAATAATCGCATGCCGCAATAAGTCGGCGGCTCTTCGCGATGAAGCAGAGTCCTTACTTTCGAAGGCCGTTGGCTCGCTGAGATCAGTTGACAAAGAGATCGGATTTTCGGTCCCTGTTGGATCATTGAAGTTTAACCGGCGTCGATTTGAAGCCAGTTACCATTCGCCAGAAGTGAGCAAGATTATTGCTTCTTTCGAAAAATATGATCGGCTTGGAGCGGTGGTCGAAAAGATTTGGTGGCCGAATAGATTTAAGCGCTACTATGGCGAGGGCGGAACACCCTATATGAGCGCCGACGATGTTTTTACAACCAACCCCTATGATTTAAAAAGCGTCTTAGTAGAAAACAAGAAAGATAAAGAAGATTTCCAAGGAATGCCGGGAACTATAGTGATGGCAAGGTCCGGTCAGACTTATGGCTTAAACGGGTCTGCCGCACTTGTTACAAGCTTTCATGCTGGTTATTTCCTTTCCGACGATCTTTTGCGTATTATTCCGAAATCGGATAACGCGAGGGCCGGATATATTCTCACTGCTTTAACCCATCCGATTCTAGGACGACCTTTGCTCATCCGAGAAGCCTACGGAATGTCGATCCCCCACCTCGATCCGGGTGATGTGGCCAATTTCCCGCTTGTTCGTTTGGGGTCAGAATTGGAAAACAAGATAGCAGATTTAGCCGAAGCCTCTGCTCTTGAGCATGCAAACGCCCAAATAATTGAATTAGAAGTCGCGGAAGAAGCGGGGCAAATTGTTTCAAGTTTTCTTGTGCACGACGACTCAACGGTGGAAGATGCTATCGATGAAGCTTTGGCAAATGATCGGCTTGTACAAATACATAAAGACGACAGTTCGGTGATTCGCGGTACTGCATTAGACGATAGGATGAAGATGTGGGAAGCATGATCGAATGGCTAAGCTGCCTCGGGGTTTGGCGGTTGGCCCTGCGGCAGCTTCCTTTCTGGATGCCATGCAGCCTGGGAAAGTTAGAACACAGATCGTTCGAAAGATGAGAGCTCTGCAGGAGGATCCACGTCCGCCCGGATGTAAGAAGCTCGCTGGTGTATCGTCAAAATCGGATTCGGTATGGCGGGTACGATCAGGCAACTACCGCATGCTCTATGTCGTACATGAAGCTGAGGTTATTGTAATTGATATAGGCCATCGAAAAAATATCTATAAATGAATTCGATGGTTTCTCTCACATATACAGCTTCGTATCCTGTAGTTATGAATACGGTGGGGCACGGTGAAAGTCCTTGTCCCGGACGACCTCTCGGCAACGATACCCGCATCTGCCGCCGGTAGGCTTGTGTCCGAAGGGTGGGCGACCCCCGTTCTCGAAACCTGCCGCGTTCTATGGTCTCTTCTCCATCCTGCACACAAGTCTGCCGTGAGTGTATCTGCCCCAGGATATGGGCTGCTGTTCAGGTATGTCGTGTTAACGACGGCTGCGCCACTGGCAGGATGCGGGTGTTCGGGCGGCATTGCACCGTGCTTTGCTAGACCGGTTCGAAAGAGCCGAGCAATTCGGGTTGCGTTGGGCCGCTCTAGACAGCGCCTCCAGCGGCCAGAAAGGCGGCACAGCGATCGGCACGACCCCACAAAGCGCAGCAAGCCGGGCACAAAGCGCCACCTCGTCGTAGAAGCATTTGGCTCACCAGTCGGCTGCATCCTGACAGGGCCAACCGGCATTACAGCACGCAACTCATCGCCGCCCTGGACGCTATTTCGACCGTACTCTCGGGCCTAAGCGGTTGCCCTCGCTGCCGCCCCGCATTTTGAATGTGGGCAAAGGCTACGATCACCCTCTCCACCGCCGGGGGTGGAAGACGCATGGGATCATCCGCTGAATCGCGCGCCGAGAAATTCAAAGCAATGAGCACTTGGGCCATCACGGGTGGATCTCGGAACGTACCTTGGCACGGTGTTCCTGTTTCCGCCGCCTCGCCATCTGCTACTAGCCCCGCAACGACATTTAGATCGGCTTCAAGACGATGGCTTGCGCCCTCATCACCCTCAACAAGTGCAAACGGTTCGATCTGCCCCTTTCGATTCTGCTTACTCGATGCAGGCGGCGGTAGCGGGTTGAGGAGGATACTCCGGTACGCCTGTTTCATTATCACGAACGCTCGTATAAGATGACGTTACGTGCATGGGGGAGCGGGGGAGTGATGCGATGGCAGAGGGATCATTCGTTTCGTACATCCGCGTTTCAACGGCCCGGCAGGGCGTCTCAGGGCTTGGTCTCGACGCCCAGCGCAAAACCGTCAGTGACTTCCTAAACGGCGGCTCGTGGCGCCTCGTGGGGGAGTTTGTTGAGGTCGAGAGCGGCAAGGCGGCCGATCGGCCCGAACTGGCAAACGCCTTGTCTCTGTGTCGGGTCATGGGTGCCACTCTCGTGGTCGCGAATGTTTCGCGCCTTACCCGATCCGTGGCCTTCCTATCCAGACTCCTAGAGACAAGCGTCCCGGTTCGCTTTTGTGATCTGCCGGCGATCGAGGGGCCGACGGGTCGGTTTCTTCTGACCCAGATGGCGGCCGTGGCAGAGCTTGAGGCGGGTCTGATCAGCGACCGCACCAAAAAGGCGCTGGCCGCTGCGAAAGCGCGGGGGCAGAAACTTGGAAATCCAGGCAATCTCCGCAATCGCGACTTTGGCAGCGCCAAAGGCCAGGCTGTGCGGATCAAAGCCGCGAATGGACGGGCGATTGACCTAGCTCCCATCATTGCAGAGGTACGCAAGTCTGGAGCGGAAACTCTTCGCGAGATCGCGGCTGGCTTGAACAATCGCGGAGTTTATACAGCGCGAGGAAAACATTGGTCTGCGACGCAAATCCAAAGAGTTTTGGTCCGTCTTGCGAATAAGAGGCTCTAGAAAGCGCTTTTATCATTCGAAATCTAATGACCTTACCGTCTGATATCAATCTATCTCGTACATGCCAAAGCCTTATATCGAGGTAGTTCATTTAATGAAAAAAATTTCTAGAGCCTCGTAATAAGGTGTCTAGCTGACTATTTCGATACCTATATGGTGTAAGTCGCAGAACGGGGTTTTATAGACGAAATTTCGCTGATCGAGAACGGGATTTTGCTGCTCATGAAGATTGTCTGCGATCAAGCTGAATGCGATGCGGCGTTTCGAAAGTGGGCCGACACGCTAACCGAATATTCAAAATATACGGGAAATAGATGGATTATTGAAGGGACGGGTGTAATCTTCACCAATTATGGCCATGGCAAGCCCGGGGAGATTACACGAGAGGTTATGCTGGGCGTCGATCCAGTCACACGTAATTCCACTGTCAAAATCGTCAGGCCGAACGCTGCAAAGGTTGACAAAGGACCCGTAACTGTTCTTGCGGAAGATGAGAGTGGTCGCCGCTACCTTCTTCGTGAAGGCAGACTCCAAAAAAATAACATCTCGAAACTCATAAAAACTGAATTCGCTCATCTGAGTGGGCTGAGGGAGGTTCCACTCTTTGTCGAAAGGCGTCGATCGAAACGTAGCTGGTACGTTGTCGCTGATCTTGCCTCTTCGCCGAATGAGATCGTGGCACAGGCGGCTTCGTTTTCTTTAGCATGCGCGCGAGCGCGAAACTTAGCAGGTGGCGGCCTACACGCAAATGATGATACGAAGGAAGATCAATCTAGGCCGACTTATGGAATGGACGAGAAGGGACGTATTACAAAGCGCAGCATGCCCGGCGGCATTACCGAAGTGTGTGAATTACAGGGCTATGTGTATAGCGCCCTCAAAAGTGTTATAGGGAAAAAACTGCTTAAGCCTAGCAATAATGGATATTGTGTTGACGGATTTATTGGCTCAGCGAACTTGCTAATTGAAATAAAAACTGGGACATCGGCTCACTATATATATGAGGGTATCGGGCAACTCCTTCTTTATCCTAGTTTGATTGGCATTAAAGGGACGCCTGAGCTTGCCCTTGTCATCCCAGACGATCGCCCACTAAGGCCTGTAATGGCTGCAGCACTAAACGCCGTGAACATAACCGTCTTTACTTACAAGATCGACGGTAGTGGTAAAGCACCTCAAATCATTTTTTCTAAAGCATTTATCGACCGGTGCGAAGTTGCAGCAGCGGCTGTTTAGACGAAAATAATTCCTGACACTTTCTGAACGAACTTGCATTTCATTTAGATCATAGAGTGTAAACTGATATAATAAACAGTTCTTTCGCGTACGCACTTAGCTGGAAGCTCAGTCTCCTAACAAAAATTGACTATATATTCTGCCCTTTTCAGTCTGAATCCAGCTCAAGATTTCTTCTTTCCGAATAATGTTTGCGCTCGCCGGGTTTTCACCGTGGCATCCGCCGAATGCGAAAAAGAATGAAAGCTTTTTACCTGGAATAAGATTAAGGCTTTCACTAAAATCCCTCGGGATTTCCACTGAGTTAGGACTTTTCTTGCATTGTCCGAATATAAACTCACCGTTTGGCATGCTCTTTCCAACTATGTCAAATACCGCTAACGTTGATCCTGTCTTTAAGCCTGTTGGAACGAAGCCATATTCTATAATCAAGTACGCTGTACAGACTGACTCCCAAGCGGCATCGCCCAGAAAGTCGATTAATTCGTCAAAACTCAACTTTCCTAGGGTGCTGCGAACACTCGCTGTATCTGGATGTTTGGCTAGAAGCCGTACATGCTCCCGCATACCGCGAAACTGGTGGACGTTGGCTCTACCCTGCGCTTTGAGCAAACGAAAGGCGTCGGGTAATTCCGAAATAAAGAACTTTTTCTTCTCTACAATTTCTCGATATTTGAAAGTTTCCCATGACCCATTGTCGTAATAATGATTTAAAGGGTGGTTTATTTTCGATTTCAGCCCTCCCGAAACACGTGCCAAACCAATCTGTCCTTTCTCAAGAAATACCACTACCCAATCATTCGGCGTTATTGCCTCGAACTTTTTTACGGTGGTCACACTCAGATTAAATTCATTTCCTAGTTTTTGTTGATCGGGCAATGCTTCGAGAAATGATCGTGGGTTTTTTAAATCATTTAAGCAAGCATCTGACCAATCCTTCGCTGTCCAGGCTCCATACCAGATGCCTACAATATCTAAGTCCCACGCTTCTTGAGAACATTCACGCCAATTTGCGACTTTCATTCGGATGCGTCGTAGGTCCATAATCATCTTTCACGTTAAGTTACATTTCGCTTCGTGCTTTTGGCGCAACGATCATATCGCTGGTGTCAAAACTTCCGCGATAAAGGTGTTTTGCAGCGTATGCGGTTGCTTTTTCTGCATCTGTGATAGGCACCAGATGGATTTCTTGAATTTTGCCATGTTTCGGACAATACGTAGCGGGCTTCCTATTGATGTGATCAATGAGACTTTCGCCCCTCAGCCGTGATATTTTTGGGATCATAAGTGGACCATGTAGGTGAAGTCCATTATTAACTGATGTTAAATCCAGATTTTTCTTGTAATCGTTGCTTTTAACTTTGCTTTTTCGAACAGGTAAATCGGGAAATAGCAGGACAGCAAAATTTCTCTCAGTCAATATGCTTGAATTTGGGTTCCTGAATAAACGTTTGAGCAAAGCACCTGCAAATATTCCTACTTCCCTTCGCATTATATCCAATGCTGTAACCCTTTGTAAATCACCAAAATGTTTGAAAGTCATTGTTGCAAAAAATAAATCCACGTTGGGATCAGCAGACTTGGATTTCATCCAATGTCCATAGGCAACAATGGACTTCGTCAAATGATCATTTATCGACATTTTTCAAATATCCAAATTTTGGACAAGCTCCACACATATCCAGGCCGATTTGGCCATCTTATATGCATGTAACAAACCGTCCGCTTTGAAGGCGCGCCAGCAAAACTCTGATCTGTATTGTGACTAAATTGTATCACACCTTTATTGGTATGTCAAAAACTGTAAAACCTAGCTAAAATAGGGCATTTCGAGTCGTTTTCTCAAATCATGGGACTTAGTATCAGGTATGACGTTGCAACGATGTAATGACTTTTTTAGAGCTGCCGTTGTTCATATTAGGGTATACGGCTCAGTATCGCACTTTAGAGCGTTTGAAGGTGCTAACTAGTCTAAACGCTGGTGCCGTGGTGATGTCCACGCTGCTTCGGATTGGCCGTCTTAACAATATTTCTTACAGGGGTGCATGACAGACGTGGCTGTGTGCATTGACGACCATCCTTCGCACGACCTCAACGCCTCGCTGAGCTGGAATGGGCGGCAATCTTTCGACAATCACTCCCTAGCCCTCGCCCCCTGCCGCCTTCCTTTTATTAAGTGTTATACTCGACGCTCTCGCAGGATGAGGCAGTGGGATCCAAGGTTCTTATCTTCTAGGTCGTCGTGTTGACTCATAAATTCTCTATTTCAGATTTTTCGGAATCGCTCTCTCGCGTTCGCGTCCACGCGGAATTCCGAGACAATTCAGACCTTCCGAAAAAACCGCAGGGGTGGTACACAAACAGACGGCAATGGCTCTGTAAGTCTCTGTTTTTGTTCGTGGCTCGGCGAATTATGCCGAATCCTTTCCTGGGCACCAATCCTAAACAGCCGTTAAGATCGAACAGCGTTTAGGTTCGCATCCCGTACCCGGAGACCCGGGGCGGGATTTTTGCGTTTCAGCACCCCTGCGCGCTGGGATTGGGCCGCGCGATCTCCGGTGTCGTCGGCACGGGACGCGGCCGTCTCACTTGCCCTTCGGCTTGGCGCGAAACACCACCGGGATCGTGAAGGTCAGCCCCTCGTCCGCGACGAGCGGCGGTGGCGGCGGAACCGGATCGGATCGGTGCATCATCGTCAGGGCGGCCTGATCGAGCGCGCCGTCGCCGGACCCCTTCAGCACCGTCGCCGAGACCACGTGGCCGACGCGGTCGAGGAGGAAGCTCACGAGCACCTCGCCGGTCGGATGCGTGGCGCCGCTCGGGTAGCGCTTGTGCCGGTCGAGATGGGCCATGAGCTGCTTCTGCCACGTCGTGCGGACGCGGCGCGCGCTCTCGCCGGTGCCGAGGACGGGCGCGGTCGCGATCGCAGCCTCCTTGACCGTCTCGGACGTCGGCGCGGCGGCGGCCTCGGACGCGACCGACTCCGCCGACGGGCTGGTCTCGGCGACCCTGACCTTGCTCTCGTCCTCCTGCGGCTTGAGGGGCGCCTCCGGCGAGACGATCCGGTCGGGATCCTCCGTCTCGGTCGGCACGGCCTTCGGCAGCTCGGTCGGGTCGTCGACGGCCTTCTGCTGGACGACGGCCGGCGAGGCGGCCGCGTCGTCGGCTTCCGGCCCGGGCGGCAGGTCCGAGGGCTCGCGCCGCGGCGCCGTCATCTCCAGGCCGACCTCCAAGGCGGCGGCGCCCAGGTCGTCGGCCTCGTCTGGCTCCGCGGAGCCGAGCGCGAGCAGGCCGCCGCCGGCATGCAGCGCGAGCACGAACGCGCCCGCGGCCAACCAGAGCGGCCAGCCGAGGCGCGCCGTGCCGGAAGCCCCGAGCGCGCGTGCTCTGCCGATCCTGCCCGTCATGGCGCCCGTGGCGCCGGCCCCGACCCCGACGCATCCGCGGGCGGACCTTCGAGCGCGACGAGCGCGACCTTGAGGTAGCCGCCGGCGCGGAGAATCTCGAGGACGTCCATCATCTCGCCGTAGGGGACCGCGCGGTCCGCACGCAGGAAGATGCGCCGTTCCCGGCTCGGATCGGCCTGCGCGTCGAGGGCCTGCGCGAGGTCCACGCGCCGCACCGGCGTCTCGCCAATCGCGACCGCGAGGTCGGCCTTGATCGTCACGTAGGTCGGCTTGTCCGGTCGCTTCTGCGGAACCGCGCTGGAGGAGGGGAGGTCGATCGGCAGGTCGACCGTCGAGAGCGGTGCCGCGATCATGAAGATGATCAGCAGCACGAGCATCACGTCGATGAACGGCGTCACGTTGATCTCGTGCGCCTCTCCGAACTCGTCGCCGTCCTCGTCGCCACCGAGTGAGATCGCCATGGTTCAGGGCCCCCCGCTCACTCGGCCGCCTGCGCCAGCGGCGCATGGCGCCCGACCTCGCCGCGCTCGAGTTCGCGCGACAGCAGCCGCATCGCCGTGCCGGAGGCGCGCTGGACCAGGTCGCCGTAGCTCCGGGTCGCCCGGGCGAAGTGGTTGTAGATGATCACCGCAGGGATCGCGGCGGCGAGGCCGATGGCGGTCGCCAGCAGCGCCTCCGCGATGCCGGGCGCGACCACCGCGAGGTTCGTGGTCTGCGCCCGCGAGATCCCGATGAAGCTGTTCATGATGCCCCAGACGGTGCCGAACAGGCCGACGAAGGGCGAGATCGCGCCGATCGTGGCGAGCGCGCCCATGCCGCGGCGGGCGAGGCGGCCTTCCGCCTTTACCAGCTCGGAGCAGCGCGAGACCGCCCGCTCCTTGATGCCCTCCGCATGGCCCTTGGAGATCCGCACCTCGTTCGCGACCGTGCCGACGAGGCGGTCGAGGATCGTGCCGCCCCCGCCGAGCGCCCGCTCGGCCTCGGCCAGCGACCCGGTCTCGGCGACGCGGCCGAGCGCCTGCACGAGGCTTCGGCGGGCGAGACCGAGCTCGATCGTCTTCGCCACGAGGATCGTCCAGGTGACGACCGAGGCGAGTGCCAGCCCGCTCATCACCACCTTCACCAGGATGTCGGCGTTCAGGAACATCGACCACGGCGACAGCTCGTGGCCGCCGGGGACCGAGGCGGAAATCGCCCTTCGCGGGCCCGGCTCCGGCGCCGGCGGCGCTTCGGCAGCCAGCGGCGCACGGGCAGGGCCGCCGACCTCGACCTCGGTCGGCCGCGCGGGCTTCGCCGGCGCGGGTGCGGCCGGCGCGGCGATCGCCGGCGGCGGGACGGCGCCCGTCTGCTGCGCCTGCGCCGGCGCCAGCCAGAGCAGGGGGGCGAGGGCGATCGCGCGGATCGCGGATCGCCGGCGGGGTCGATGATCGGTCATGTCTCGGCCCAGGTCCGGATCAAGTTGTGGTAGATGCCCGTGAGCCGCACCACCTCGGCGTGGTCGCGGCCCAGCTCCCCGACGAGCCCCTGAATGGAGGTGTCGAGGTCGTAGATCAGGCTGCGCGCCTGCGGGCTGCGGATCATGCTCTGCAGCCAGAAGAACGAGGCGACCCGCGTGCCCCGCGTCACCGGCGTGACCATGTGGAGGCTCGATGCCGGGTAGAGCACGAGGTCGCCCGCCGGCAGCTTCACCTCCTGCGAGCCGTAGTAATCCTCCGCGACCAGCTCGCCGCCGTCGTAGGTGTCGGGCTCGGCGAGGAAGAGCGTGACCGAGAGGTCGGTGCGGATGCGCAGGCCCGTCATCGGGTCGCCGCGCACGGCGTTGTCGACGTGCACGCCGAAATGGTGCCCCTCGCCGTAGCGGTTGAACAGCGGCGGGAAGATGTGCAGCGGGATGGCGGCCGAGACGAAGAGCGGGTTGGCCAGGAGCGCGCCGACGATGCGCTCGCCGAGGCGCCGCGCGACCGCGCCGTTGGGCGGCAGCTGCTCGTTGCGCTTGACCAGGGCGGACTGCGAGCCGGCCGTGGACCGGCCGTCCTCCCACTCCGCCGCGTCCATGATCGCGCGGAACTCCGCAACCTCGGCCTTGCTCAGCACCTCGGGAATGCAGACCAGCATCGCTCAGAACCGCGTCTGCGCGATCAGCGAGATGGTGCGGCCGGGCTGAAGCTGCGTGAACGGCACGTTGCTCTGGTACAGCGCGTCGTAGATGCGCCGGTCCGCGAGGTTGGCGCCGTAGAGCTTCACCGTCAGGTTCTCGTTCACCTTCGCCTCGAGGAAGGCGTCGAAGCGCCAGTACGAGGGCAGCACGTTGGCGTTGGCCGCCAGCGTGCCGCCCGCCACCCGCGAGTTGTTGACCACCTGCGCGCCGATCTCGAACATCGGGGACAGCTGGTACTTCGCCAGCATGCTGAAGGAGCGGTTGGCGATGTTGGCCAGCCGGCTGCCGACGTTCTGCGGGATCGCGGACTGCGTCACCCGCGTGTCCATGATGACGTAGCCGCCGAACAGGCTGAGCCGGTCGCTGACCCTGCCGGCCAGCTCGAGGTCGAGGCCGCGCACCCGGTACGCGCCGGTCGCCGAGATCACCGCGTTGGTGCCGCTGCCGATCGTCTCGCGCGCGTTGTCCTTGACGGTGTTGAACAGGGCCGCGGTGGCGAGCAGGCGGCGGTCGAACAGCTCGGACTTGACCCCGATCTCGTCGGCCGTGTTCTGCTCCGGCGCCAGGATCTGGTTGCCGGCGAAGGCGGGATTGAGGCCGCCGTAGAGGGAGCTCGACGCGTCGAGCTCCGCGCCGACCGGGTTCGACGAGGTCGCGTGCGCGGCGTAGACGCTCACGGTCGAGGTCGGCTTCAGGGTCAGCCCGATGTTGTAGTTCAGGTTTCCGGAATGGGCCGACACCGAGCTGGTGTCGTTCGACGAGGTGATCGCGTAGTCGTCGAAGCGCACCCCGCCGTTGAGCAGCACGAGATCGCTGAAGTTCATCGTCTCGATCAGGTATCCGGCCTTCGTGTCGACCGGGATGACCGTCGGGTTGCCGGCCTTGGTCGGCCGGGTCGAGAACGGCAGCGTGTTGGGCGGGGTGAGGATGTTGATGCCGCGAAGCGTCCCGTTGCCGCTGAAGTTGCCCGAGAACAGTTCCGAGGTCAGGCCGGTATAGCCCTGGCGGCTCACCTCCTCGCGGCTGAACTCGGTGCCGAGGACCAGGGTGTGCTTGATCGGGCCGGTGTCGAAGCGGAAGGTCGCGTCGGAGATGTCGGCCGTGACGTCGACCGTCTGGTAGCGGCTCTGCGGGTTGAGGCTGAGCGTCGTGCCGTAGAGGTTGCGGTTGGCCGGGATCACCGGGGCCTCCGGCAGCGTGCCGACGTAGTCGAGCACCGAGTGCGCGGCCCGGAACCGGTTGCTGAGCGTGACCCATTCGGTCGGGGACCATTCCGCGGTCAGCGTCCCGGTATCCTGCTGGACGTGCTGGAAATCGCGGTTGATCAAGCCGTAATAGGTGTCGCGCGGCACGATGTTTTCGGTGAAGGGCCGCCGCGACAGGGCGTTGAAGGGCACGCCGAAATCGGGCAGCCCGTTCAGGTCGGTGTGGACGTAGTTGGCGGTGAACTTCCAGTCGTCGGCCGGCTTCAGCGTCACGGCGAGCGCCGCGCCGTCGCGGTCGTCGGTCACGAACCGCCGCCCGGCGACGCCGGATTCCTGGTACAGGCCGCCGATGCGGACCGCGAGCGCCGGGCTGATCACCTGGTTGAAGTCGAGCGTGACGCGGCCGCGGCTGTCGCTGCCGACCTGGCTTTCGGTGTTGTAGAAGTCACCCGCCGTGGTGGCCTGCTTGGTGACGACGTTCACCGCGCCGCCCGCCGTGCCGCGGCCGGCGAAGGACGAGGCCGGGCCGCGCAGGATCTCGACCTGCTCGGTGAAGAAGTTCTCGCGCACGCTGACCGACGGGTCGCGGATGCCGTCGATGAACACGTCGTTGCGCGCATCGAAGCCGCGGATGAAGAAGCGGTCGCCGAAGGCGTTGCCGCCCTCGCCCGAACCGAGCGTCACGCCGGCGGTGGTCCGCAGGATGTCGCGGAAGCTGGTCGCGTTCTTGTCGTCGATCACCTCCCGCGTGACGACGGTGATCGACTTCGGCGTGTCGAGGATCGGCTGCGTGAAGCGGTTCGAGGACAGGCGGTCCGCCTTGTAGGGCGCGGCCGGGTCCGCATACGGATTGCCGCTGATGTCGCCCCGGGCCAGGATCGGCAGGCCGGCGCCGGTCGCGGCGGCGCCGATTGCGGGCGCCGCGACCGGAGGTGCCGCCACACGGCGGGCCCGCACCGCACGGCGCAGGGCCGTGCGTGCCTTGACCTGGGTCGGGCCGGGCTTCGGAGCGGGCGGGCGCTGCCGCGTGATCGGGGCGTCGATGTTCAGGGGCGGCAGGGCGGATGCAGGCCCCTGCTGCGCCTCGGCGCTGCCGACCGAGCCGACCGCGACGGCGCAGGCGACGCCGATGACGCCCTTCTGCTCCTTAAGCTTCGCGTAACGCCCATCGGCAGCAGGACGCAGCGACGTTGGAATACGAGATGAGCTCTGCACGATCTTCCGACCCCCCGGCACCCGCAGCGCCAGTCGTCGGGCGATGCGATGGCCTCAAAGGGCTCGGGAAAGATCTTCCGTCAACGAACGAATGTTGGAACAGAACCAAACTATGGCTGATTTCCGCGGCCGAACGACGATCATCGGCCCGATCGGAGATCGGAACTATTCCAGGTTGACGGATGGGATGCCGACGAGTTCCCCGGAATGACCATTCCCGGTAGGCCGTTGGGTCCGATTTCTGAATTGGAATAGGTCCAAGGCATCGCTAAGACCTTCTCGTCCCGCCCCGCGTGTTGCTGGGGAGACACAATTCACACCGATCGCGTCGCGGCTCGGATTAAAGCGCGCCCATCGCGGGCGCCGCCGCGTCCGGCGGACATCGACGCGGCGCGGTCCGTCCTGCCTGCGCCGGTGATTCCGGATCGCAGGACCCGTTCAATCCTGGCTCGGCGGCTTCATCAGCGAGAACAGCTCGTCGATCGCGTGGAGCGCGGTCGCTCGCACGTGGCCCTCGTCCTCCGCCCCGGTGATCCGGATGCCGCTCACCACGGCGCGGATCTCGTCGCGAAAATCCGAGAGGAAGCCGACCGGGTAGCGGTTCTCGCTCGCCATCCGGGCGATGACGCCGGTGAGCAGGATCTGCAGCCCGAGAACCCGGCCGTTGAGTTCGTCCATCGTCGTCCCCCGTCCCAGGCACGCGTTGCGCCATCCGGGCGCCGGATCGCCGAGCGATCCATCCGGACGGTCGCGAATGCGACGTGCACGGCCCGATCTATCCCAAAAGCGGGACCTCTCTGGAAGCGGCATCGTCATCTGGGAGCGGACGTGCGGACCGTCCGGCATTGTGGGCATGACGCGAGGCACCGCTTCGACGACCGACGCCGCGGACGGGATCGAGAGCACGGGCCGTGGCGCGCAGCCGTATCGGCACCTGGGGGCGCTCGGTGTGCGCGTCAGCCGAGAACCGCTCCCCCTTCGAACGGCGTGCCGGCGACGATGCGGTTGCGGCGCAGGGCGCGTGGCATGGCGAGGCGTTCGCGATTGCGACGAGCCGTGGGAAGCGCGCTCGCGAAGCTGGGTCGTGGAGCGGACCCATGCCGGGTTCGACCGCTTCCGTCGCCTGCTCGTCCGCTCCAAGCGACGCGCCGACATCCACGACGCCTTCACCGCCCTCGCCGCAAGCCTCATGACCCGCAACCAGATCTGACGGTTCTGTTAGGCGCTTCGAGACCGGTATAATTTCTTATGTGAAGATCGAGGCGGACATACTGTCTTATTGCCTTTGTTCTGTAGGTATTTTCAGTATTTACTTGATGTAATGACTGCGCGCCGGCGCAACGGGCGCGAGCCGCAAAAGTACGATCTGCGAAGAATCGAGCGAGGCTGTTAACGGCTTGTTCGAACCTCGGAAAATAAACCTGACGGCATCGCGCGCCGGATCTGCGATCGGCGGACGCGCGCATATCGGGGGGCGAAGCATGGCCGAGCAGACGACGGGCATCTGGTATTTTGGCAATCCGGTGATCGACAGCCTGAACGTCGGGCGTGCCTGGATCGGACCGGACCTGACCTACAGCTTCGCCTACAGCGACATCAACGGCAACGGCGTCCCGGACATGGACGAGGGCGACTGGAAGCCGTTCTATCGCGAGATCATCGCAAATATCGAAAGCTTCACCGCCTTGCGCTTCACCGAGGTCGCATGGGGCGGCAATCTGAGCTTCAGGCTCGAGGAAGGCGGCGGCGGCGAATCGGTGCTGCCGTGGGTGGGCGTGACCAGCGCCGACAGCGTCATCGGCATCAAGCCAATGTGGCCGGATCGGCCGCGGCGGTGCGGCTGGGCACCTACTCGGAAACATGGTTCCACGAGACCGGCCATGCCCTGGGCCTCAAGCACACTCACGACCTCGATTTCGGAAATGTCCTGGATGGCGCGACCTGGGCGGGCGATCCCGGCAGGCATCAGCTGAATTCTCAGCTGTACTCTGTGATGACCTACACCTCGCCGTTCCTGGGCGAGGACAACCCGTTCACACCCTGGGTCGATTACGGAACGCCGCTCAACGCCCAGCCCGGCTCTTATGCCGCGATCGACATCGCAGCGCTGCAGGCCATGTACGGCCGGTCCGAAAACGCCACCGGCGACACCGTCTATCGCTTCGGCGACGACGTCGACTTCAACCACGGATATACGACGATCTGGGATACCGGCGGCATCGACTCGATCGCGTACGTCGGCGACGCCCGTTCCAAGATCGATCTGCGCGCCGCGACGCTGAAGGAGGAGATCGGCGGCGGCGGCTGGGTGAGCACGTCCGAGACGTTCACCGGCGGCTTCACCATCGCCAACGGCGTCACGATCGAGAACGCGGTCGGCGGCCACGCGGCCGACATCCTGATCGGCAACGATGTCGCCAACCGGCTCGATGGCGGCGCCGGCGACGACAAGCTGACCGGCAATGGCGGCGACGACGCGCTCGTCGGCGGCACGGGCTTCGACACGGCGGTGTACGCGGGCAACCGCGCGGATTACACCGTGATCTGGAATCCCGCCGCGTTGAACGCCGGCTTCTCGATCCGCGGCGCGGCGACCGGCACGGATACGCTCAGCGGCATCGAGATGCTGTCGTTCGACGACGGCACGGTCGCGGTCGCCGACCTGATGGCTGCGTTGCGCGCGCGCGGAGGCGTCGGGCAGCAGGAAACCGTCATTCCGGCCGTGCTGGCCGCCGACATTCACGGCGCCTTCACCGCCACCGCCCAGGCCCGGTTCGACGATCCCGCCGGCGGCACGTGGCAGCGCGTGTTCGACTTCGGCAACGGCCCCGGGCAGGACAACGTGTTCCTGGGCCAGCGCGCCGACAGCACCGACATGATGTTCGCGATCTGGCGCGACGGCCGGCCCTACAGCATCACCGCCGCGAACGCGATCGTTGCGGGCGAGACGGCGACGTGGAAGGTCGCGGTCGACGACGGCGGCACGATGCTCCTGTCGAAGAACGGCACGCTGGTGGCGCAGGGTCAGGGTGTCGTCCCCGCCGACGTCGTGCGCGCCAGCGAACTGGTCGGCAAATCCAACTGGGGCTGGGACACGCCGCTGATCGGCAAGGTGCTCGACGTCACCGTGGCCCAGAATCCGGCGGACATCCATGGCGCCTTCGTGGCGGACGTCGTCGCCCGGTTCGACGATCCGGCCGGCGGCGCGTGGCAGCGCGTGTTCGACTTCGGCAACGGCCCCGAGCGGGACAACGTGTTCCTGGGCCAGCGCGCCGACAGCACCGACATGGTGTTCTCGATCTGGCGCGACGGCGAGGACCATAGCATCACCGCCAAGGACGCGATCGTCGCCGGGCAGGACGCGCACTGGACGACGAGCGTCGACGAGACCGGCGTGATGAAGCTCTACAAGGACGGCGTCCTGCTCGCCGAAGGGCACGGGGTCGTTCCCGCCGATGTCGTGCGCACCAGCGAGTTGGTCGGCAAGTCCAACTGGGCGAGTGATGCGCCGCTGCTCGGCAGTGCCGGCAAGGTCGACGTCCATGCCTACAGCGAACTGAATCATGCCGAAGGCGCTTTCTCGGTCAGCGCCGAGGCGCGCTTCGATGATCTCGGACACGGCTGGTACCAGCGGATCTTCGACACCGGCAGCGGCGCGGACACGAACAACATCTGGATGGGCCAGGTCGGAAACGGCGCCGACATGGCGTTCGAGATCATCGAGGACGGCATCAAGCACCGGCTGGTCGCCAAGCATGCGATCGCCCAGAGCGAAACCGCGCTGTGGCAGGCGAGCGTCGACGAGGGCGGCGTCATGCGCATCTACAAGGACGGCGTGCTGCTCACGCAGGGCGAGGGCGCGGTGCCGTCGGACGTGGTGCGGGGCCACAGCCTGATCGGCGCGTCCAACTATGCCAGCGATACCCCCTTGGTCGGCAGCGTGAACCATCTCGAGGTCCAGGCCCACAACGCGATTCCCGAGATTCACGGCGCGTTCGACGCCTACGCGACCGTACGCTTCGACGACCTCGATGCGGGCGGCTTCCAGCGCGTGTTCGACACCGGCAACGGCGCGGGGACGGACAACATCTGGCTGGGGCAGGTCGGGCAGTCCGACACCATGGCGTTCGAGATCTTCGACAAGGGCGTCGCACACCGGATCGCCGCCGCGGACGCGATCGTCGAGGGAGAGACGGCGACCTGGCACGCCGGCGTGGACAGCCACGGCCTGATGCAACTGTTCAAGAACGGTACGCTGCTGGCACAGGGGCAGGGCGAGGTGCCGGACGACGTGGCTCGCGCCAGCGATCTCGTCGGCGCCTCGAACTGGGCGAACGACGCCCATCTGAAGGGAATCGTCCACGACCTGTTCTTCGTCTGACGCCGCGACCGAGGAGCCCTCGTTCCGAACCCGCGCCCATCCGATCTCGATCGGATGGGCGCGTATCGCATGCGTCCCGCTCGTTCCGTGCCGATGCGGCGATGCAGGTGGATCGCATCCCTTCGATCGGCCGGATTCGAAGGATGTGCATCGCGGCGCACGTGACGATGGCGGGGCGAGCGAGCGGCATTCGGCGGCTTGGTACCGTCGGTCAGATGTCGATTCTCCGGCGCAGGCGTTCGGTCGCCGGGCAACGCGAGCGGCCCCGGGCGGCATTGTCGTGCCTCCGCCGTGGCTCGATCACGACGTCGGCAGGCAGGATCGCGCGCGACCCGTCACACGCCGCCCGCGCGCGCGAACTGTGGCCGGGTCGCAGGGGGGGCCGACGTGGCGAGGCGTTCTCAACGCGATGCACCGCGCTCAGAGGTTGACGACCTCGAGATTGGGGCGCGGCGCGTCCCAGCGCACGGGTCGATGCTCGCGCGTGACCGGCATGAGGGCCGACAGCTCGACCGCGATCACCTCGGCCATTCTCTGCACGAGGTCGCTTCCGGTGGCCGAGCCGTCGTCGCAGCGGGCCTGCAGGCGCGCGAGATCGATCTGGTCGAACGCGTCGAACAGGGCGAGGCCGCCCTCGCGCCAGTCCTGATGCCGGTCGATCGCCGCGCACAGGGCCTTGATCATGCGGGCATTCAGCATCCCGGGCTTGTTGTTGCCGGTCTCGATCACGCATTGCAGGGCGGTGATGACGGTGTTCTGGCCGTGCCGCTTGATGCATTGCTTGATCGCGCCGACCGCCATGGTCTGGCCGGCGGCCTGCTTGCTGATCGGCAGCGGATAGCGGAGCAGTGTGGCGTCCGCCCGGGCGCAGACGTCGGCGACCTGGACGGCCCAGGTCTCGCCGGCGACCAGGGCGGCGGCGTGGACCGCGACGCGGGCGATCGGCGTGGTGACGCAGTTGATCGCCTTGAACGCCGCCGCCTGCTGCTCACGCGCGGCGATCACGATCTGGCAGGGCACCTCGTCGTACCCGACGAGCAGCGCCGCCGTGGTGCGATGCTGCCCGTCGATGATCGCGAAGCGGCCCCCTTCGACGGGGGAGACGACCACGGGGGTGAAGCAGCACCACGAGAACATGCTGGCAATGCGTTCGACGTTCCTGCGACCCACACCGATGATCGGGCGCTGGTAGCTCGGGTCGATCGTCAGCGCGCTGATCTTCAACCATTGCAGCATCGGCGCCACCCCGGCGTCGACGTGACTGGGACGCGTGAACCCATCGGTAGAGATCGTATGCATGGCCTGCCCTCGAACGAATTCTCGCCTGTCGCGATCGATATCCCGGCTCCTGCCGGCTGCGACGTTTCCCTCGATCGTGTCCTGCAGCGGATCCGCGATGTTGATTTCAGGCGACGAAGTGACCAGTCGGTTCTGATCGCGCTTCGAAGCCCGTCCACGATCCGGATCGAGCATTTTGCCGTTTATTGATTTCTGCCAAATTGTATTTGACGAAAAACTGTATCCATTAGGAGAAAAAGTCAATATTAACCTATATTAAACCAGACGTTGTGTTTGGGGCGGCTCTATAGTGGATTTTTGCCAGTTTCCAGGACACGCGCTGCGGATGGTCCGGTGCCTCGGATGGGGCCGAGATGCCATCGTCGTCCGTCGATGATGTTTGGATTTTTGTGCTGGACGATCGCACGATGGCTGCAAACAGCGCTGCCGAATCGCTGAAGATCGTCATCGTCCGTGCAGTTTTTTGATTTTATATCCATTGAAGCGTCATATGCTTGATTTCATAAACTAGAAATTTGATTGATATCTTTTTTCGAGGCTATGATATGCATGCGATAGCTCAGAGAAAGTGAGCTTAGAATGGGATTTCGGCCGGGATATCCAGCATTCGTAGTCGATGTTATGAAGCCGGATGAGGCGGAGTGGAGCTTTGTCCCTCTCCTCGACACGCTTCCCGGGAGGCTCACTGGCAACGACCAGCGCCTGATTGGTCTTGAGAAACCCGACATCGAGTGCGCCGCGCTCCACGCGTCATCGGTTTACTGTTTTGAGGCGCGATTTAGCGTTTTGCACAGGATCCTTGCGTCGATCGGTCAGATCCTCGCCCCACAACTGGAGGTCGACGGCGACCGTCTCGCGCGGGGGAACCCCGCCGTTCTGGCCGTCTCGCGTCGCGTGGGCGTTTCCTTGGCGTTCGGCGAATGGGTCCGAGCGGCGTCCAATCTCGCGGGCAGGCTCGGAAACACGGCCGAGCGTACTCCGGTGCGGGCGGACTCACCGACCAATCGATCGAGTGCCGCCTCTGGCGTCGACACGACCGATTCAGTGCCCTGCCACGTCGTCATCGCGGATCGGGTGGCTGCGAGCGACAAGCCGGCGGATCCCAAGGGTATTGCGGGCCATGCCTGGCTCGCCCAACCCTTCGCGAGCCGTGCCGTCAGGCCCTTCGCCGCGATGGCCGGCCGGGAGCGGCGGCGCCATGGCTGAGGCGAAGCCCTGGCTGCCCGCGAGCGGGCGCTACCGCCTCGAGATCCTGTCGCGCGGCGCTCGCCTCTACCATCCGCAGGACCGCCAGATTCGAGCCCTGGCCAAGCGCGGGCTGATCGAACCCTTGCCGGAGGCCGACCTCGCCGGTGCCTGCCGCTGGACGATCACCGAGGCCGGGCTGACCGCGCTGATGGGGTTCGTGCCCACAAGCAAGATGGGGCGGTCGGGCAACCGCTGATGCTCCGCGAGCTTCGGCATCGGGGAACGTCCGACTCAGCCACCGGGCTCGACATCGAGCGTTCTCGCCGGACCCTCCAGCTCCTTGGCGACATCGTGGAGCACCTGCTCGACCAAAGGCGGCCACGGGACGTCGCAGGCCTGAAGCAGCTTCGCCGCATCGAGAAGCGCTTCGATCTGCGCCGGCAGGATCGGGCCGCCCACCATCTGCGCATAGCGGACCCGAGCCGCGAGAGCCGACGACAGCCGTACGACTTCCGAGCGTTTGTCCATCTATGGCTCCGGGGATTCGATCTTGTCGTAGTTCACCAAAGCGATGCTTTCGAAATGGTCGTCTCAAGGGTTATTATTAAATATTTCACGACTATCATTAAGGTGGCTGTGAGATTTAATCGACTAATTAATATTGATTTTTTATCCCCATAGATCACAACTTGTAGCATTTTGCAGACGAGTAGGCAGTTGGACTCAATAAATACATTTCGATATATCGATAAAGAGTAGCATCGAAATTATGAACTACCTTGCGCGCGCTGTGCGACGAAGCCACCGCGAATGTCACGCACCTCGCGTCCGCGCGTTGCGCTCCGAGCGCCTACGCAGATCCAATAGCAGGACAGGAGTTACGCCACCGCCGCCGTGAAACGGAACCTAGACCGGCTCTGTCGAATGGTCGAGGACGAGGTTGGCGATTTCGAAGCAGTCGGGAAGGAACGCTGCAGGCTGCCGACGGCTCAGCGGACCCCAGCAGATGCGGCGCTGCAACGGCCCCGTGTCGGCGAGTTTCCCGCGCGTTCGCCCGGTTGCCGACCGTGGGTTCCCCGGCCGATGCGAGAGACCATGACGACGGGCGAGATTTCGTTCCGAAACGCGTGGCTTCCGGTGTTCGTCGACCGCGCCGTGACGAACGTCGTCGACCGAGTCGATGACAGGACCATCTGGGCGTCGTCGTGGCGGGTGCATGGCCACCGCCCGGTGTTCGCATTGCTGTGTGGGAATGGCGCGCCCGAAAGGATTCGAACCTCTGACCCCCAGATTCGTAGTCTGGTGCTCTATCCAGCTGAGCTACGGGCGCCCTGCGGACCGGTCGGCGGTGGAGGCCTGTTCCGGTCGCGAGGGGGTGTCTAGAGGGTCGTTCCGCGCTTGGCAAGTGGGTATCGGCAAGTGGGTATCGGCAGGTGGGTTGGCGGAGCGGTCCCTTGCCGTCGCGCACGCGGCGCATCGATCCCATGGCTCGCGACGGCGCTCGCAACCGAGGCGTCGCTCGGGCCCGCGCATCGCCGAGCCCACCGTGCTGCCTTTGTGCCGTCTCCTGCGCATGGTATCCGAACGCGTCCGCGCGCCGGCTCGCGGCGGAGGTGGATACGGCAAAGCCGCCGCAGGCGGGCAGGGCGGCGTCCTGCCGGCGAGAGATGCTTTTTAGGGTACGAGATCCGAATGATTGCGGCGGCCGAGACGGACGGCACCCTCGCAGACTGGCGCTTCAGCGTCGCGCCGATGATGGACTGGACGGATCGCCATTGCCGGGCGTTCCATCGTGTGCTGTCGGCGCGGGCGCGGCTCTATACCGAGATGGTCACCACCGGCGCGGTCATCCACGGCCCACGGGAGCGGCTGCTCGGGTTCTCGCGCGCGGAGCATCCGGTGGCTGTGCAGCTCGGCGGCTCCGAGCCGGCCGACCTCGCCGAGGCCGCGCGGATCGCGGAGGGCTACGGCTACGACGAGATCAACCTGAACGTCGGCTGCCCATCGGACCGGGTGCAGAACGGGCGCTTCGGCGCCTGCCTGATGCTGGAGCCGGAGCATGTCGGCGCCTGCGTCGCGGCGATGAAGGCGGCGGTGCGGGTGCCGGTGACGGTGAAGTGCCGGATCGGCGTGGACGAGCAGGACCCGGAGCCGGCGCTCGACACGCTCGCCCGCGCGGTCGTCGCGGCCGGCGTCGACGGGCTGATCGTGCACGCGCGCAAGGCCTGGCTCCAGGGCCTGTCGCCGAAGGAGAACCGCGACGTGCCGCCCCTCGACTACGGCCGGGTGGTCCGCCTCAAGCAGGCATTTCCCGCCCTGCCGATCGCGGTGAACGGCGGCATCGCCACCGTGGCGCAGGCGAAGACGCACCTGTCCGGCCTCGACGGCGTGATGGTCGGGCGCGCGGCCTACGGCGATCCGGCCGGGCTGATCGCGGTCGATCCCGAGCTGTTCGGGGCGCCGGCCCCGGTGGCGGACGCGTTCGAAGCGGTCGAGGCCTATGCCCCCTACGTCGCGGCGGCGTTGGAGGGCGGCGAGCGGCTCCATGCCATCACCCGGCACATGCTCGGGCTGTTCAACGGGCGGCCGGGCGCGCGGGCGTACCGGCGCCACCTCTCGACGGCGGGCGTCGAGGCCGCGGCCGACCTCGCGACCCTGCGCGCCGCCGTGGCGCTGGTCTCGCGGGCGTTGCCGGAGAGGGACGCCGCCTGATCAGCGCCCGCGCAGGATCAGCCGGTCGCCGCGGACCTCGTAGCCGGCGAGCCGCGTCAGGAAGCTCTGCCCGAGCAGGTTGCCGTCGAGGGCGCCCGGCTTGGCGACGAGCGCCGGGACGCGCCGTTCCGTGATCGGGCCGATGGCGAGCGCGTCGAGCGTGGTCGGCGCGGCATAGGCGATGCCGTTCGCCGTCGCGACGCGGGCGGTGAATGCGCCGGCTTCCGGGCGGAGGCCGAGCGCCGCGGCGTTCTCCGCGGTGAGGACGACCGCGCTGGCGCCGGTATCGAAGGCGAAGCTCTGGCTGCGCCCATCGACCTGCGCCTCGACATGGAATGCGCCGTCCGACCGGCGCGTGATCGTCACCGTGCCCCCGGGGCCGATCGTCGGGGAGCCGGGGCGCAACGCACCGGTCACCCGCGCGCCGACCTCCTGCAGCGGCTCGCGATAGACGTAGCCGACGATGCAGGCGAGCCCGAGGCCGCACCAGAGCAGCAGCGCCTGGAGGTTCTTTCCGGGGGCGCCTGCGAATTGCCTCCAGAACCCGGCGACCACCAGCGCGAGGATGCCGGCGCCCCAGGCGAGGCCGGCGAGCTGGTCGGGCTCGATCGCCCCGGCGATCCGGCCGCCGTCGGTCGCGACCAGCACGGCCACCACCAGGCCGATCGCGATCAACGCGAGGATCGTCATGCCGGCGTTCCGGCCACCGCGAGACCGGCCCCCCGCAACCGGGCCGGGAGCCCTGCCATGATCGCGCGGCGCTGCGGCTCGGAGAGCGAGCCCCACAGCCCGATCTCGTCGCGCGTCCGGCCGCAGCCGATGCACAGGCCGCTCGGCCCGTCGAGGACGCAGACCTTGGTGCACGGGCTCGAGGGTTTGCCGGACGACGTCGGGATGGGCGGGTTCATGCCGCGTCCATGCCCGCTTCGTGGCCCCGCGATCAAGCTCAGACCGTGGCCAGCAGGGCGAGGAGGGCCCCAATCTCCGCGACCTGCTGGCAGGCTCCGACGACGTCGCCGGTCTGCCCGCCGATCTTCCGCCGGGCGATGCGCGTCATGGCGAGGGCGGCGAGCGGCGCCAGCACCACCATCGCGAGGATGCCGGAGAACGGCAGGCCGAGCGGCCGCGCCAGCAATGCCAGCACCAATCCGATGCCGATGGCCGTGCCCGTCGCCGCCCGGCTCGGGCGGCCGACTGCGGCGGACAAGCCCTCGGGCCGGGCCGGCGCGAGCAGCACAATCGGCGCGAGCGCGGCGACCCGCGACAGGATCGCGGCGAGGGCGAGGCCGGTGGCGGCGGCCGTGCCGGTCCGATCCAGGAGGGTGGCGAGCGCGCCGATCCGGAGCGCCAGCGACAGCATCAGCGCGACGCCGCCATAAGCGCCGATGCGGCTGTCCTTCATGATCTCGAGCCTGCGCTCCGGCGTCGCGCCGCCGCCGAACCCATCGGCGACGTCGGCGAGGCCGTCCTCGTGCAGCGCACCGGTGAGCATCACCGCGACGGCGACGGCGAGCGTCGCCGCGACGAAGGGCCCGAGGTCGATCCACCATCCGGCGATCAGCACGAGGGCCGGCGGCAGCGCCAGGATCAGGCCGGCCAGCGGCAGCATCCGCGGGATCGTCCGGAAGTCGGGGACGGCGTGCGGATCGGGCTCGCCCGGAAACCTCGGCAGCGGCAGGCGCGAGTAGAAGCGCAGGCACGCCGCCAGATCGTGCAACAGGTCGCGGCCCGGCCAGTCGGCCTCGCCGCGGAACGGTCCGCCCACCATCACGCCGCCTTCGCTCGCAATCGGCCTTCGTCCGCACGCAGCCTTCACCCGCGCGTCCCGCACCACTATAGCTCGCGGGAACGGCGCGCCCGTCCACCGGCGCAAGCCCGCCCACAACAATCCTTCGGACCCGATGACCGACCCGACCCCGTTCGCGGATATCCGCCGCCTGATCGAGACGATGCCCGGCCCCGATCGCGATGCGACCGCGGCGATCGCGGCGCGCGAGGCGCGGCTGACGAAGCCCGCCGGCGCGCTCGGGCGAATGGAGCAGCTCGTCGCCTGGCTCGGGGCGTGGCAGGGCAAGGCGATGCCGACGCTGGACCGGCCGCTGGTCTGCGTGTTCGCCGGCAGCCACGGCGTGACGAAGCGCGGCGTCTCGGCCTTCCCCGATGCGGTAAATCGCCAGATGCTCGAGAACTTCGCCGCGGGCGGGGGAGCGATCAACCAGATCTGCGCCGCCTACGGCCTCGGCTTCAAGGTGTTCGACCTCGCCATCGACCTGCCGACCGGCGACATCACGCAAGACGCGGCCCTCGACGAGAAGGCCACCGTCGCGACCATGGCGTTCGGCATGGAGGCGGTGGCCGCCGGCACGGATTGCGTCGGTGTCGGCGAGATGGGCATCGGCAACACCACGATCGCCGCCGCGATCTACGCCGCCCTGTTCGGGGGAGCGCCGTCGCACTGGGTCGGGCACGGCACCGGCTTGGACGAGGCCGGGATCGCGCGGAAGGTCGCGGCGGTGGAGGCCGCGCTCGCCCACCATGCCGGCCATCTCGACGACCCACTCGAGGTCCTGCGCCGCCTCGGCGGCCGCGAGGTCGCGGCGATGGCCGGCGCGATCCTGGCCGCGCGGTTGCAGCGGGTGCCGGTGGTGCTCGACGGCTACGTCGCGACCGCCGCCGCGGCGGTGCTGCACGCGCTCGACCCGCGCGCGCTCGACCATTGCCTCGCCGGCCACGTCTCGGCCGAGGGCGCCCATGCGGAGGTGCTGGAACGCCTCGGGCTGGTGCCGCTGCTGGCCCTCGGCATGCGGCTCGGCGAGGGCTCGGGCGCCGGCATGGCGGTGGGCCTGCTGAAGGGCGCGCTCGCCTGCCATCGCGACATGGCGACGTTCGAGCAGGCCGGGGTCTCGGGCAAGGCCGGCGTCTCGGGCAAGGCGGAGTAGCAGGATGAAGATCACCCAGGCTTTCACCTTCGAGGCGGCCCACCGCCTGCCGAACGTGCCCGAGACCCACCGCTGCCACCGGATGCACGGGCATTCCTACCGCGTCGAGCTGACGGTCGCCGGCCCGGTCGACCCGCGGACCGGCTGGGTGGTCGACTTCTTCGACATGGAGGCGATCTTCGCGCCGGTGCTGCTCCGGCTCGATCATTACTGCCTCAACAAGGTCGAGGGTCTGGAGAACCCGACCGCCGAGAACATCGCGGCCTGGATCTGGCATCGCACGAAGGACGGCCTGCCGGGCCTCAGCTCGGTGAAGGTGTTCGAGACGCCGATGTCCTGGGCGGAGTACGACGGTGACTGACGAGCGCGCACTGGTCCTGTTCTCGGGCGGCCAGGATTCCGCCACCTGCCTCGCCTGGGCGCTCGACCGGTTCGCCCATGTCGAGACGCTGGGCTTCGACTACGGCCAGCGCCACCGAATCGAGCTCGACGGCCGCGACGCGCTCCGCGACGGGATCGTCGGCATCCGCCCCGAC
Source organism: Methylobacterium sp. E-025 (assembly GCF_022829705.1). Classification (NCBI taxonomy): domain Bacteria; kingdom Pseudomonadati; phylum Pseudomonadota; class Alphaproteobacteria; order Hyphomicrobiales; family Methylobacteriaceae; genus Methylobacterium; species Methylobacterium sp. E-025. The sequence continues at coordinate 284,152 of NZ_JAKSYR010000102.1, read as the reverse complement.
TGGGCGGAACGGCTGGGCCAGGACCACACCCTGGCCCTCGACGCGCTCGGGCAGGTCTCGGAGACGGCGCTGACGCGCGAGACGGCGATCGGCTTCGAGGCCGGCGGGCTGCCGAACACCTTCGTGCCGGGCCGCAACCTCATCTTCCTCACCTTCGCCGCCGCTCTGGCCTATCGAAGGGGCCTGCGGCACGTCGTCGGCGGCATGTGCGAGACCGACTATTCCGGCTACCCGGATTGCCGCGACGACACGATCAAGGCGCTGCAGGTCGCGCTCAACCTCGGCATGGAGCGGCGCTTCGTGCTGCACACCCCGCTGATGTGGCTCGACAAGGCCGAGACCTGGCGCCTCGCCGAGCTCCTGGGCGGACGGCCGCTGGTCGATCTGATCGTCGAGGACAGCCACACCTGCTACCTCGGCGAGCGCGGCGCGCGCCACGCCTGGGGCTACGGCTGCGGCACCTGCCCGGCCTGCGCTCTGCGGGCCTCCGGCTACGCCCGCTTCGTGGCCGACGCACCCGGGAAATCGAGCCAGAACGCCGCCGCTTGACAGGACGCCCGCGTCAGCGGGTTTGGACGATCACCCCGTACCAGCCGAGGCCCGCATAGGTCTCGTAGCCGGGGGTGCGGTGGAAGGCGGTGACGGCCGCGCCCTGCACCACGCCGTTGGCGCTTCCCTTCGGATCGAAGGCCAGCGTCTCGCTCAGCACGCCCCGGTCGTCGGAGGCGGCGAGGACGCGGCGGTCCGCATCCACGAGCAGCACCCGCGTGCGGGCACGATCCTGCGGCGAGACCCGCACGCCTGCCACGATCGCCCGCGCCTGCGGTTCCCAGTCGAAGTGGATCGCCAGGATGCCGGCCGGCACCCCGTCCGCTCGCCCGCCCGCGCGGATGCTCGCGCAGTACGTCGCGACCTGCGCCCCGCCGAGACGCGCCTCGCGCCGCACGTTGCCGGAGACGTAGTCGTCGCCGCTGCGCAGGACGGTGGCCTCTCGGAACCAGGGCTCGTCGGCGACGCTGTCGCCGCACACACCGGGATACCGATCCGGCCTGCCGACGGCGAGGATGCGTCCGTCGCGGTCGCAGACCCAGAGGTCGAGATAGACCGTGTAGGCGGACAGGATCACGCCGAGGCGGGCGCACGCATGGGCCGCGGTCGCTTCGCCGGGCTCGGTCACGCAGGCTACCAGGGCCGCATCCGTCGCCCACCAGCGCACGTCGCAGGTCCGCTCGTAGAGATTGCGGTCGACGAGCTCGATCGCATTGAGGGCGAGATCGATCATGCGCTCGCCCTGGGCCTGGACGGCCATCGCGCCGACGGTGCGGCCGAGCTCGCCGATATGCCCGGACAGCTGCGTCTCCAGCTCGCGGGCGAGGCTCTCGATCTCGGCGCCGATGCCGCGGACCTCCTGTGCCACCACCGAGAAACCCTTGCCGTGCTCACCGGCATGGGCCGCCTCGATCAGCGCGTTGAGCGCAAGGATCTTCGCCTGCGCGGTGATCTGGTGGATGCGCCCGATCTTCTCCTGTGCCACCCGGCTGACCCCGGCGGTCAGGGTCGAGATCGTCGCCAAGGTCGGCGCCGGCTCGACCGCCGCGTCCGCGGCTCGGCCGACGATGTTCGAGGCGGAGACGGGCATGCGGTTCGGCTCGGGTTCGGATCGTCGTTCGTGACTTAATACCTAGACGCGCCGAGTGAAAAAGACTTTAATCTAATCGAAGAGCCGGGCGGCGCTGCTTTCAATCCGGCCGCCGCTGTCAGCGGCGCGAAACCCGTCCGTCTCGGGCGGCCATCGTTCGCGAGCCGGGTCAGCGCAGGCGGTCGGTCAGCGCGGTCAGCGTCCCGGCGAAGGCTTCGGGGCCGCCGAGCAGCCGCTCCAGCAGCAGGGCGCCTTCGAGTGTTGCCACCACCAGGCGGGCATGGCGCGCGGGGTCGAGCCCGGCCCGGATGCTCCCATCGGCCTCGCCGTCGCGAAACACCTGCTCCAGCCACGTCAGGTGAAGGGCGAAGAACGCGCCGACGTCGCCCCGCAGCCGTTCGGGCAGCGCGTCTCCCTCCGTGGCGAGCGCGGCGCACAGGCAGCCGAGCCCCTGCTCGACACCGCCGAGATAGAGCCGGCCGTAAGCCGCGATCCGGTCGATGCCGGCCGGGTGCGTCGCGCAGATGTCGGCGAGGGCCGCGTCGTAGCGTTCGCCGTAGGCCGCCACCAGTGCCGCGCCGAGATCGTCCTTGGTCCGGAAGTGATGGTGGATGCTGGCCTTGCGGATGCCGACCACCTCGGCGAGGTCGGCGTAGCTGAAGCCGGACCAGCCGCGCCCGCGCACCAGCATCTCGGCCTGAAGCAGCAACTCGGCGCGGGTGTCTCGCATCGTGGGGTCGGAAACCGTGTTCGCAGCGCGCCGCCGGGCAGCACGTTCCCCCTTGTGGCACTTGACGCCGAAGAAATCTACCTACTAGCTGGTTGGAACAATAAGTCAGGAGGTCCCGCATGTCGGGAACGGCTCAGCGCCACGCTCATGCCCGCCGCAGGGATTCCCGGCGATGAGCGCCGTGCTGTCGCGCCGCGCCGCGCTCTTCGGTGGGTTCTGCCTGTGCTGCCTTCCGAAGCCCGGCTTCTCGGCCGAGTCCTTCGCGATGGAGGAGGTCGGGCCCGGCATCTTCATGCGCCGCGGACCGAACGCCGACGCGACGCCCGAGAACGACGACGCAATCGCCAACATCGGCTTCATCGTCGGCAAGGAGGCCGTGCTGGTCACGGAGTCGGGCGGCAGCCTCGCCGACGGGCAATGGCTCCGCTCCGAGATCGTGAAGCGCACCTCGAAGCCGATCCGGCACGTGGTCGTCACCCACGTCCATCCGGACCATTGCTTCGGCGCCGCGGCCTTCCTGGCCGACAAGCCCAACGTCATCGGCCATGCCCGCCTGCGCGAGGCGCTCGACGCGCGGGGCGACTATTACCGCCAGCGGCTCGTCGACATCCTCGGCGCCGACAAAGCCGGCAGCGTCGTCTACCCGACGCAGGAGGTGAAGGACGGGGCCGAGGTCGACCTCGGCGATCGCACCCTGCGCTTCGCCGCACACGCCACCGCGCACACCTCCTGCGATCTCTCGATGATCGACAGCGCCAGCGGCCTGCTGTTCACCGGCGACCTGCTCTCGGTCGGCCGCATCCCCTCGCTCGACGGCAACCTCAACGGGTGGCTGAAGGAGATCGAGGGCTTGCGGGGCTCGGGCGCGACCCGGGCGGTCCCCGGCCACGGCCCGGTGTCCGTCGCGCTGGCGCCGGGGCTCGATGCGCTCGCCGGCTATCTCACCACGCTGCGCGACGAGACCCGCAAGGCCATCGCCGCCGACGTGTCGATCGAGAAGGCAGTGGGGACCGTCGCGCAGTCCGAGCGCGGCAAGTGGGACCTGTTCGACAGCTACAACGGCCGCAACGTCACCGAGGCCTACAAGGAGCTCGAGTGGGAATGAGGCCCGGCACGACTTATCTTTCACGCCATCGGAGGAACGCCATGAAGTCCGCCCTTTCGTTGATCCTGAGCGCGAGCCTGTCGGCCGCCATCCTCGCCGGCCCGGTCCTGTCCGGACCCGTCCTGGCGGCCGGTGCCTCGGACACCGACGCCGAGCGCGCCGCGCGCTGGCAGGAGATCGCCAAGTCGGTGTTCGGCGACCGCAAGATCGCGCCGACCGACACCCTCATCCGGATCGACGCGCCGAACCGCGCGATGGATGCGGCGCTGGTGCCGATCACCCTGACCATGCCGGAGAAGGACAAGATCAAGGCGGTGCACTTCGTCATCGACGACAACCCGTCGCCCTACGCCGCGCACTTCACCTTCGGCCCGGCCGCCGACCCGAGCGAGCTGAAGCTCCGGGTGCGCGTGAACAATTACACCAACGTCCACGCCGTCGCCGAGACGAAGGACGGCGGCCTCTACGAGGCGGTCAAGTTCGTGAAGGCCTCGGGCGGCTGCTCGGCTCCCATGGGCATGAGCGACGAGGAGGCGATGAAGGGCATGGGCGACATGCGGATGAAGTTTTCCGGCGAGGCCCAAGCGGGCAAGCCCGTCGAGGCGACGCTGATGATCCGCCACCCGAACTTCTCGGGCATGCAGATGAACCAGGTGACCCGCGACTACACGCCGGCGCGCTACATCAACAAGCTCGTCGTCACCGCCGGCGACAAGACCGTGTTCACCATGGACGGCGACATCTCGATCGCCTCGAACCCGGTGATCAATTTCGGCCTCATCCCCGAGCCCGGCAAGCCGATCAAGGTCGCCGCCACCGACAGCCAGGGCGGCTCGTGGGAGCACAGCTTCAACGCGCCGAGCCCGAGCAACTGATGCCCGCGCGCCGATCCCATCGCCTTATCCGCGTCGGCACGGCGCTGGCCGCCGTGGGTCTCCTCGCCGCGGCTCCGGCGGACTCACCGGTGAACGTGCCGGAGCCGGCGGGCCTGCACGAGGGCGTGCAGCAGGGCTACACGCCGAAGACGCTGAGCGGCGCCGTCGTCGTCGACATCGCCGCCCTCGACGCGCTGATGCCGAAGCAGCCGCTGCTCATCGACGTGGCTTTGGCCGACCGGAAGCCCGCGAACTTCCCGGCGGACCGGCCCTGGCTTCCGGCCCACCGCTCGGTGCCCGGCGCCGTCTGGATGCCGAATGCGGGCGCGGCGCCCCTCGATCCCGTACGGGAGGACCTGTTCCTGAAGCGGGTCGAGGCGCTGACCGGCGGCGACAAGGCGAAGCCCATCGTCACCTTCTGCCATCCCGATTGCTGGGGCAGCTGGAACGCCGGCAAGCGTCTCGTCCGGCAGGGCTACACCGCGGTGCACTGGTTCCCCGACGGGATCGAGGGCTGGCAGGACAAGCACGAGACCGCGGTGGTCCGAGAGGACCCCGAATGGGCGCGCAAGCCGGTCTCCGCCGGCGAGCGGTAGCGCCTTCTCGAGCGCGCCGCATGCCGGCTCGCGTGGACGCGTCCCGCCCGGCCGAGCCTGACACCCTCCCGCAAAGGAAAAGCGGCGGGCGGGATTCTCGACGCCGGACGGTGTAGAGGAGGCGCGCGGGCGATCCTGATCGGCCGCGAGCCTCCGGCCCGTCAGCCGCGGGCGAGGTGACGAGAACGGAGTCCAAGACCATGTCGCAGGTCGTGCAGTCGCGGCGCGTGATGGCGGTGGATCTCGCCAAGCGGAAGGCCGAAGGCGCCAAGATCATCGCGCTGACCGCCTACCACGCCCACACCGCCAGCATCCTGGATCCGTATTGCGACTTCATCCTCGTCGGCGACTCGCTCGGCATGGTGATGCACGGCCTCGAATCGACCCTGCCGGTCACGCTGGAGATGATGATCCTCCAGGCCCAGGCGGTGATCCGCGGCACCTCGCGGGCGCTGGTGGTGGTCGACATGCCGTTCGGGTCTTACGAGGCGTCGCGCGAGCAGGCGTTCATGAACGCGGCGCGGGTGCTGAAGGAGACCGGGGCCGGCGCGATCAAGATGGAAGGCGGTGCCCGCTTCGCCGACACCGTCGCGTTCCTGACCCAGCGCGGCATTCCGGTGATGGGCCATATCGGCCTGACGCCGCAATCCGTGAACACCATGGGCGGTTTCCGCGTCCAGGGCCGCGGCCCGGACGGCGAGCGCATCCTGATGGAGGATGCCCGCGCGATCAGCGAGGCCGGCGCCTTCGCGATCGTGCTGGAAGGCATCGTCGAGCCGGTGGCCAACGCCATCGCCCGGTCGCCGGCCGTGACCGCGCCGACGATCGGCATCGGCGCCTCTGCGGCCTGCGACGGCCAGATCCTGGTGCTCGAGGACATGCTCGGCCTGAGCGACCCGGCGCCGAAATTCGTGAAGAGCTTCGGCTCGCTGCGCGCCCACATCGAGGAGGCGGTGCGCACCTACGCCGACGAGGTCCGGTCCGGGCGCTTCCCCGCCGAGGATCACACCTACGGGCCGCGTTGAGGGCCGGTTCACCCTGTTCGGGGCGAAAACCCTCGGTCGCGCATACCGGGCGATCGATCGGGCGTGGTCGTGCGTTACCCTCCCGATCATTCGGAGACGGCATGGACGCGCGCTGCATCACCCTGAACAACGAGGCGGTCCGCATCGGATCGGGGCGGCTGCTCAGCCACCTCCGCAGCGAGGGCTTGAATTACGACCTCTGGGTCACCGGCACCGATTGCGGGAGCACGGTGCACCTGCGGGTCGACGACCTCACCGACAGCCTGGACAGCCGGATCCGCGCGGTGCTGGTCGGAACCGCCACGACGCTGGACCTCGCGACCCGGCCCCACACGTGAGGCGCGACGCCGTCGATTGACGCATCCCGGTCGATCCCCGACAAGGCGGCCGCCCGACGCTCGGTCCGAGCGGCGCGGCATCCCCCCGCCGCGCCGCCCCGGCCGATGCTGTTCAACTCCTTCGTCTTCCTCCTCGCGTTCCTGCCCGCGGCGCTCGCGCTGCACGCCCTCGTCGAGCGGCATCGGCCGGGCCTGCGGCTGCCGCTGCTCGTCCTGCTGTCGTTCGTGTTCTACGGCTGGTGGGACGTGCGGTTCGTGCCGCTGCTGCTCGGCTCGATCCTGGCGAACTGGCTCGTCGCCCGCGCCTTCGTCAGGGCGCCGATCCGCTGGCTGATCCCGGGAGCGATCGCGGCGAACCTCGTCGTCCTGGCGCTGTTCAAGTACCTCGATTTCTTCGCCGATCTCGCCGGCCTGATCCCGGGGATCGAGGCGCCGCGGCTCGGCTGGGTGCTGCCGCTCGGGATCTCGTTCTTCACCTTCCACCACATCATGTACCTGACCGACCTTCGGGCCGGCCGCGCGCCGGCCTTCGGGCTGACCAAGTACGCGCTCTACATCGCCTTCTTCCCGCAGGTTCTCGCCGGCCCGCTCGTGCGCTGGAGCGAGATCATGCACCAGTTCGACGAGCGCCCCTATGCGCGCCCGGATGCGGCGGAGCGGATCGGCCGCGGGCTGATGCTGCTCACCGTCGGCCTGTCGAAGAAGGTCTTCTTCGGCGATCCGCTGGCGGGCTACGTCAACCCGGTGTTCCAGGCCGCCGCCGCCGGCAAGGCGGTGACGACCGCCGAGGCGTGGCAGGCCACCCTCGGGTTCACCTTCCAGATCTACTTCGACTTCTCGGGCTACACCGACATGGCGCTGGGCATCGCGCTGCTGTTCGGGCTCGTGCTGCCGCAGAACTTCGACGTGCCGTACCGGTCGGCGTCGCTGCGCGACTTCTGGCGGCGCTGGCACATGACGCTGTCGCGGTTCCTGCGCGACTACCTCTACATTCCGTTCGGCGGCAACCGCCGCGGCCTCGCCATCCAGGTCGCGGCCCTGTTCGCGACGATGACGCTCGGCGGCCTCTGGCACGGGGCCGGGCTGACCTTCGTCGCCTGGGGAGCGCTGCACGGGGCCGGCCTCGGGGCGGGCATCCTGTTCCGCCGGGCGAACCTTCGGATGCCGATGGTCCTCGGCTGGGCGCTGACGTTCCTGTTTGTGGTGCTGACCTGGGTGCTGTTCCGCGCCACCAGCTTCGAGGCGGCGCTGATCGTGTTCAAGGGACTGGCCGGCTTCGGTCCGTCCGGCACCGGCTTCAAGTGGCGGACCATCGCCGTCGCCGCGGCCGTGGCGACGGTCGGGCCGAGCGCCTGGGCCGCGGTCCACCGCATGCCGCCGAGCCGGCTCATCGCCGCCGCCTTCGCGCTGCTGTTCGTCGTCGTGCTCCTGAAGATCGGCGACGACGGCAATTACGACTTCATCTATTTCCAGTTCTGAGCCGATGCGGACCCCGTCGCCCGACACGGCCTGGCACGATTTCGCCCGTACCGCCGTGCTGACGGCGATCGGGCTCCTGTACGGCTACCTCGCCCTCGCGATCGCGATCGATCCCTACGACAGCGGGCGCTCCACGCTGTTCTCCGTCGGCGGCGTCCGGCCCCAGGGGCCGCGCACCGCGCTCGCGGTCCGCGGGCGCGACCCGGCCTTCACGGGGGCCGTCATCGGCAATTCGCACATCCAGCTCGTCGAGCCGGCTCGCCTCTCGGCCGCCACCGGCATTCCGTTCGTGCAACTCTCCGTGCCGGCGACGGGCCCGGGCGAGCAGCTGCTGGTTCTCGACTGGTACCTGCGCCATCATCCGAAACCCGCCGCCTTGGTGATGGCGGCCGACGACTTCTGGTGCACCGACGATCCGGCGCTGCCGCCCGGCAAACCGTTCCCCTTCTGGCTCCTGGAACGCGACCCCGTCGCCTACGCCTTCGGCCTGCTGCGCTTCAACGTGGCCCAGGAGGTCGTCGGCCGGATCGGGTGGCTGCTGCGCAGGAAGCGGCCGATGGCCCGCGCCGACGGGTGGTGGGATTACGAGCCGGATTATCTCAAGCTCGGGTTCGGCGGCGGCGACCGGCGCGCGCCGAGCGCGGGGCCGCCCGTGCCGGACACCCCCGATCCGCACAAGGCCGGCCCGTTCCCCGCGGCCGCGCGCCTGACCGTGATGCTCGCCCGCGTCCCACCCGCGACCCCCGTCGTGCTGGTGTTTCCGCCGATCCATGCCTCGGCCCTGCCGCGCCCGGGGACCGCCCGCGCGGCGGCCGAGCAGGCCTGCAAGGCCGCCATCGCGGCGGCGGTCGCGACCCATCCGCTCGGCAGCGTGCTCGACGAGCGCCGCGACACGCCCGAAACGCACGAGGATGCGCAGTTCTTCGACCAGAGCCATTACCGGCACCCGATCGCCCGGGCGCTCACCGATGCCGTCGCCGCGGCGATCGTCCGCCTTCGCGGTCCGTCGGCAATCCACGATTGAGCAAACCAATCTCCGTCGCACGCGCGCGACCGTGGCACCTTTGCCGCATCAATTGGCGCAGCGTGTGCAAGCACCGCAGCTTGAACGCGGGTGCGTTGTAGCAGCAATCCACCTCGACTATACGGCAGGCAATTATCGCCGCGGACCGGCCGTACGGGACTATGGAAGGGCGACGAATGGCGAAGGTGACGCTGGAGGACGGCTACGTTCCGTCCGACGACGAGCCCTTCATGAACGAGCGTCAGCGCGAGTATTTTCGGCGCAAGCTGCTCGGCTGGAAGAGCGACATCCTGCGCGAGGCGCAGGACACCCTGGTTGCGCTGCAGAGCGAGAACGAGAACCACCCCGACCTCGCCGACCGCGCCTCATCGGAGACCGACCGGGCGATCGAGCTGCGGGCCCGCGACCGGCAGCGCAAGCTCACCGGCAAGATCGATGCGGCCTTGGCGCGGATCGAGGACCGCTCCTACGGCTATTGCGAGGAGACCGGCGAGCCGATCTCGCTGCGCCGGCTCGATGCCCGGCCGATCGCGACCCTGTCGCTGGAGGCGCAGGAGCGCCACGAGCGCCGCGAGCGCGTCTACCGCGACGACTGAAGTCTCTCGCGGTGCAGCATGCGGTTTTTCAGTAACCGGACGGTCTCGACTGTGCCGTCGCCCTGAAATCGCAAGCTGAGCCGCGGGAACCCTCGGGCTTGACCGTGCTTTACCCGATCACATCATCGGAGGCACGTCCATGGACAACGATGTTCTGATTCCGGTCCTCGCCATCGGAACGATCGTAGTCGCGACGGTGATCGCCGTCTGGCAGCGGACGCGCGTCGCGAAGATCAAGCACGATCCCACCCGCTCGGCGGTGATCTCGGGGCACGGCGAGGCGCCGCGCCCCAACCGGCCCGGCACCGAGCACACCTGATCGGAGCGTTCGGCCCTGATCAGAACGGCAGCAGGATGTCGACGATCTGCTGGCCGTAACGCGGCTGCTGCACGTCGGTGATCTGGCCGCGTCCGCCATAGGCGATGCGCGCCTGGGCGATCTTGGTCGATTCGATGGTGTTGTCCGACTCGATGTCCTCCGGGCGGACCACGCCGGCCACGATCAGCTCGCGCACCTCGAAGTTGATCCGGATCTCCTGCTTGCCCTCGACCACCAGGTTCCCGTTGGGCAGGACCTGCGTCACGATCGCGGCGACGTTGGTCGACACGGTCTCGTTGCGCTGGACCGAGCCGACGCCGTCGTTCGAGGAGCTCGACGTGGCGGCGAGCAGCTTGTCGGGCGACACGCCGGCGGCGAGCACGGCGGCGTTCTTCTCCAGGCCGCCGGCATTCGGCAAGCCGAAATTCTCGGTGTTGCTGCGCGAGCGCTTGGTCTCGTTCGAGATGTTGGCCTGATCCGTGACGTTGACCTTCACCGTGACGAGGTCGCCGATCCGCGCGGCGCGCTGGTCCTTAAAGAAGGCGCGCGAGCCGGTGCGCCAGAGCGAGTTCGGCGCATACGAGACCGGCTGCACGTCGGGCATCGGCAGGCGGACCGGCTTGTAGCCGGCCTGCGCCGTCGGATCCTCGATCGCCGACAGGTTGGGCTGCGCGCCGACCTGGGACAGGCGGTCCATGGTGTTGCAGGCGCCGAGCCCGGCGCAGGCGACCAGCGCCGCGGCGAGGGGCAGGGCGCGGCGCGGGGAGCGCGAAGGATGACGCATCGGATCGTCTCTGCCTGATCTTGATGGGTGCGGTCAGCGAAGCGTGGTCGGCGGCTCGGCGCTCGCCTGCCGCTGCGGTGGGGCCGGGCCGACCGAGACGCGGCCCGGGCCGATCACGATCGCCTGGAGAACCTTCTTCGAGGCGATGTTGACGACGTTGACCGTCGCGCCCAGCCGTCCGGCATCGGTGGCCTGGCCGCGCATCGCCAGGCTGATGCCGGGGGATTCGTAGACGATGGTCACCGCCTCGCCGCGGGCGACGAGTTCCGGCGGGGCGGTATCGCCGGTGCGGAGGATCGCGCCCTGGCTCAGCGTGCGCTGCGCGACCTCGCCGACCAGCGTCGCGCCCGAGGCCAGTGCGTCCGGCGGCGAGCCCTCCCGCGGGCGGCGCTCGATCGTCAGGTCGGCGGCGGTGACCGGCTCGCCGCGGTTGAGGGTGCGGTTGACGATGGCGACGTCGCGCATCTCGATCACCACGCCGGAGACCCGCAGCGAGGCCTGGCGCTCGCCGAGCGTCATCAACCCGCCGACGCGGCGCGAGCGCGGATCGTAGTTGAGATCGAGGGCGACGACCTGGCCGTCGAGATCGACCGGTGCCAGCAGCATCGGCCCGTCCCCGTCGAGGCGCACGCTCACCGATTTCGCGTCGACCCCGTAAGCGGTCTCGAGCGCGCGGCGCAGCGCCGCCTCGATCTCCTGGGCCCCGACCCGGCGCGCGGCGCGCTGCACCGCAACTTGGAGCCGGCCGCCCGTCTCGACGGCGCCGAGGTTGAGGGCCGCGACCGCCTCGAGGATGCGGCGGGCCTGAATCGTGCCGGTGGCGCCGAGCGCGGGCGCCCGGAACAGCGGGCGCTTGGCCGCCGAGCTCGGCGCGCCTTCGACGAGATCCTCGAGGGTGAGCACGTCGCCGCGCGCGGTGACGTCGCCGCGCAGGCGCATCGCCTCGTCGGCGAACGCCGGCAGCCTGTAGGCGCCGAGAACGGCCAACGCGAGGAAGGCGAAGGCCGCGCGCAGCAGCACCGCGACGCCGAGCGGGGCGGTGCGCAGGCCGGCGGAACGCGTGATCGGCCGCAGCTCGGCCTCCTGGCGCGGTTCGTCGTAGGCGGGGGAATGGAACATGACCGTCGGGCTCCGGGCGGCGCTAGCTGCGGAACATCTGCGAGGTGGTGGAGAGCATCTGGTCGGCGGCGGTGACGACCTTCGAGTTCATCTCGTAGGCGCGCTGCGCGGCGATCAGCGACGAGATCTCGGTGACGGCGTTCACGTTCGCCTCTTCCAGGTACGATTGCTGGAGGTTGCCGAAGCCCTCGCCGCCGGGCAGCCCGCTGACCGCCGGACCCGAGGCCGCGGTCTCGATGAACAGGTTGTCGCCGATCGATTCGAGGCCGGTCTTGTTGACGAAGCGGGCGAGCTGGAACTGGCCGAGCGATTGCGGTGCGGTCTGCCCGGGCAGCGTCGCCTGCACCGCGCCGGTGGCGCTGATGGTGACGGCGGTGGCGGTGTTCGGCACGGTGATGCCGGGATCGACGAGGTAGCCGTCCCGGGTGACGAGCTGCCCCTGCGCCGACAGGTCGAAGGAGCCGTCGCGGCTGTAGGCGGTGCGTCCGTCCGGCATCGTCACGCGGAAGAAGCCCTCGCCGCGGATCGCGACGTCGTAGTCCTTTTCCGTCGAGGTCAGCGTGCCCTGCGACATGATGCGGGCGGTCGAGACGGTCTTCACGCCCGAGCCGATGGCGAGGCCGGCCGGAAGCTGCGTGTTCTGGTCCGAGGTCGAGGCGCCGGCGCGGCGCAGGTTCTGGTAGAGCAGATCCTGGAAATGCGGCTGCTGGCGCTTGTAGCCGGTGGTGCGAAGGTTGGCGATGTTGTTCGAGATGACCTGGACGTTGAGTTCCTGGGCCGCCATGCCGGTGGCGGCGGCGTAGAGCGCGCGCATCGTCTAGCTCCCGCTCAGGCGACGTCGGCGAGGCGGCGGATCGCCGTGCCCCGCAGATCGTCGAGCCGCGTGATCACGCTGGAGACCATGGCGTAGGTCCGGTTCACGTCCATCAGCCGGGTCATCTCGAGCACCGGGCGCACGTTCGACTTCTCCAGCGCACCCGATTCGAGGCGCCCCCTGATCCCCGCGGGCTGCGGCTGCGCGCTCGATTCGTAGAGGTTGGCGCCGGCATTGGTCAGGGTCTGCGGGTTGGCGAAGGTCACGAGCCGCACCTTCCCGCGCACGCCGAGATTGGTGGAGACCGTGCCGTCGGGGCCGATCGAGAGCCCGGTCTCCTGCGGGTTGACGGTGATCGGGCCGCCCTCGCCCTGCACCGCGTAGCCGTCGCTGGTGACGAGGGTGCCCTGCGCGTTCACCTCGAAGGCGCCGTTGCGGGTGAAGCGCACGCCCTGCGGCGTCTGCACCGAGAAGAACGCCTCGCCCTGGATCGCCACGTGGGTCGGGTTGCCGTCGGGCTCGATCGCGCCCTGGCCGAGGTCGAGCGCGGTGCCCTGGTCGATGACGTAGGAGAGGCGGCGATCCGAGCCGGCGAAGGTGTCGGCGCTCGCCGTCGGCATCAGGTATTCCTGGAAGCGCGTCGAACGGCCCTTGAAGCCGGTGGTCGAGACGTTGGCCATGTTGTTGGCGATGACGTCGAGCTCGCGCTGAAGCGCCATTTGGCTCGACACGCCGACGAGGAGGGCATTCTGCATCGTGGACTCGATCCGTCGTGCCGCGGTGGCGGCGAGGGGATATCCGCATCCCCTATGCCAATGTGCGAAAACCGATTTTCGTTTTTCAAGGCAACGGCTTGGCTGGGCGATTGCGGGTCGGCCGGAACGACCGGATCGGTCCGGCGGCAAAGCCGACCCGGCAGATTGTGCCGGCTTAACGGCGCGTTAACCCTGCCGGCCGATACCAGAGTCTCGAAGGGACCCGCACCCGATAGGCGTGGGCCCGGATGCTCACCCGACGGATCGCGGACCACCGCTCATGGCCAAGAAGCCCAAGAAAGCGGATGCCGCCGAGGGTGCCGGCGGCGAGGCCGCAGCCCCGAAGAGCAAGAAGAAGCTCATCATCATCGTCGCGGCCGCCGTGATCCTCCTCGGCGGGGGAGGGGGCGCGTTCATGCTGAAGAAGCGCGCCGCCGCCGAGGCCGAGGCCGAGCACGCCGCCGAGGTCGCCGAGGTGAAGAAGCCGTCCATCTTCCTCGACGTCCGCGAGATGGTGATGAACCTCAGCCCTGAGGCCGGCGTCGAAAAGGCCAAGTTCGCCAAGGTCCGCATCGCCCTCGAGCTCAAGGACGCGAAGGTCGAGAGCGAGGTGAAGCCGCTGATGCCGCGGGTCGAGGACGCGCTGCAGATCTACATGCGCGACCTGCGCGGCAGCGACCTCTCCGGATCGCTCGGCCTGTATCGCCTCCGCGAGGAGCTGCTGAAGCGGGTCAACGTCGCGGTCTATCCCGCCCGCGTCGAGGCGGTGCTCTTCAAGGACGTGATCGTCCAGTAGCGACCGGCCGCAAACCCGAGCCCGACCGCGCCTCTCTGCAACCGAGCCCCTCATGGAACCCGACGACCCGAACGTGGAGGACGACTGGTCGGCAGCCCTGATCGAGCAGGGCGCCGAGGGCGGGGACGCGTCGCTCGCCGACGAGTGGGGCGCCGCGCTCGCGGAGCAGGGCACCACCCGCAACGCCAGCGACGTCGCCGCCGAGTGGGCGACGATGATCGAGGACGGGGAGAGCGACAACCTTCCCGAACTCGCCGGCAACGACCGCATCCTCAGCCAGGACGAGATCGACGACGTCGTCGGCTTCTCGCTGCGCGAGCTGTCAGCCTCGGGCGCCGGCGGCGTCCGCGCCATCGTCGATTCGGGCGTCGTCCAGTACGAACGCCTGCCGATGCTGGAGATCGTCTTCGACCGGATGATCCGGTTGCTGTCGACCTCGCTGCGCAACTTCTTCCAGGACAACGTCGAGGTCACCCTCGACAACATCACCTCGGTCCGCTTCGGCGACTACCTCAACGCCATCCCGCTGCCGACCCTGCTCGGGGTGTTCAAGGCCGACGCCTGGGAGAATTCCGGGCTGGTCACGGTCGAGTCGAACCTCGCCTACTCGACGCTCGACCTGCTGCTCGGGGGCAAGCGCGGCGGCTCGTCGAGCCGCCTCGACGGGCGTCCCTTCACCACCATCGAGATGCAGCTGGTCCGGCGCCTGGTCGAGATCATCCTCGGCGACCTCGAGCTGTCGTTCCAGCCGCTGTCGCCGGTGCGGTTCGCGATCGACCGGATTGAGACCAACCCGCGCTTCGCCACCATCACCCGGCCGGCCAACGCGGCGATCCTGATCTCGCTCCGCCTCGACATGGACGGGCGCGGCGGCCTGCTGCAGATCCTGTTCCCCTACGCCACCATCGAGCCTATCCGTGAACTGCTCATGCAGAGCTTCATGGGCGAAAAGCTCGGCCGCGACCACGTCTGGGAAGGGCACCTCGCCACCGAGATCTGGCAGGCGGACATGACGATGGAGGCGGTGCTCCACGAGATGACGCTGCCGCTGAAGCGCGTCATGGCGCTGAAGGTCGGCGACACGCTGATGTTCGACGCCAAGCCGAGCGACCTCATCACGGTCCGCTGTGGCGAGTGGGCGCTGACGCAGGGGCGGATCGGGCGCGTCGACGACAGCATCGCCGTGCAGGTGACGCGGCCGCTGCGGCGCTCGCGCACCACGCTCCAGGCCTACGAGGCCTCGATGAACAACCGAAGCGACACCTGAGCGATGGATTTTCGGTCATGAGCCTCCTCGTCACGCTCGCCGCAGACGGCCTCGTCGCCGTCCTGCTCGTCGCCACCATCGTGTCGTCGATCAAGCTGTCGCGCCGCATCGCGCAGCTGAAGGGCGACGAGGCCGCCCTGCGCCAGACCATCGGCGACCTGATGGTCGCCACCTCGACCGCCGAGCGCGCCATCGCCGGCCTGCGCAGCACGCTGGACGAGTGCGACCGCACGCTGGCGGAACGCCTCGGCACCGCCGAGCGCTACGCCGCCGACATCGCCGCGCAGGTCGAGGCCGGCGAGGGCGTGATCGCGCGCATCGGGGCGATCGTCACGCAGATGCGCGGCGCCGCGCCTCGGCCCGTCGCGCCCGAGCCGGCCGTGCAGCGCCCGACGATGCGCGTCGCGAGCGAGACGCCGGCCTCCGACGGCCCGAACGGCGAGCGCCTCGGCGCCGCCGCCGCCGCCGCCCTCGCGATGACCGAGCGCGCCCTCCACAGGGTGCGGAGCCGCGCCGCATGAGTGCTGGGCCTCCCGCCCGGACCGACCCCGCCCGAACCGCGCTCGCCGCCGCCGAGGGCGCGCGCGCGGCCAAGGTCGTCCGGGGCGCCAACAACGCGAAGGCCCTGACCGCCCTGGCGCGCGCGCGCATGCACGCGATCCGTCCTCTGCGCCTGAGGATGATCGATGCGGTCACGCTCGCCGCCGCCGGGCTGCTGGTGCTGAAGCTCATCGCGATGTCGGTCGAGACGCCGCAGGTCGGCACCGAATTGCCGGCCCTCGCCCAGGTGCTCGCCAAGGCCCGCGCCGGCTACGAGCTGGCCGACCCCGCCACCACCGGATCGGTGACGCCCAAGGACGAGACGAAGGCGGACGCCAAGAAGCCCGAGCCGCCGCCCCAGGCTCAGCCGCCGATGCCCGAGCCAGTCTCGCCGAGCGAGCGCGCCCTGCTGGAGAAGCTCGGCGCCCGGCGCGACGCGCTCAAGCAGAAGACCGACGAGCTGGAGCTGCGCGAGAAGATGCTCGGCGAGGCCGAGCGCAAGCTCGAGACCGGGCTCGGCGACCTCAAGCAGGCCGAGGACAAGGTCGACACATCCGGCAAGGCCAAGGCCGAGGCCGAGAAGGCCGGCCTGAAGAACCTCGTGACGATGTACGAGACGATGAAGCCGAAGGAGGCCGCCCGGGTCTTCGACCGTCTCGGCCAGGACGTCTTGGTATCGCTGGTGCTGGCGATGAATCCGCGCAAGATGGCGGAGGTGCTGGCCGTGATGCAGCCGGATGCTGCCGAGAAGCTGACCGTGGCCCTGGCCAATCGCGCCCGCGGCGTCGCCGGCCCGCAGGCCGCGGCCGGCGGAAGCCTCGGCCCGAACGAGCTGCCGGCGATCGAGCCCGGCGGCCGCTGAGCCGTTCGGCTACGCTTCCGTCGCGCCACCCGGGTACGCGGCCGTGCCGCCCCGGCCGGCCCGGTCGCGCTCAGGCGGCGCGTCGTCGGCCGTCCGCCGCGCCCGCCGTGCCGAGATCCGCCGGGGCATCGAGGACGCCCGTCGCCCGCACCAATCCTTCGGCGCCGGTGAGCGCGTCCGCCCGCAACTCGAGGCCGAGGAAGCGTTCGCGCGCGAACGGGCCGGGCAGCGTGAGGCCGGCCGCCAGCGCCCCCGAGAAGCCGAAGCGGTCGTAGTAGGGCGCGTCGCCCACGAGCAGCACGGCGCCGTGCCCGAGGGATTCGGCGCGTCCGAGGGCGGCATGCATCATGACCCGGCCGAGGCCCTGTCGCTGCAGCGCCGGGTCGACGGCGAGCGGCCCGAGAAGCAGGGCCGGCCGGGCGCCGGCCTCGACGGTCCAGAGCCGCAGCGTCCCGATCAGGCGCCCGTGGCGGGTCGCCGAGAAGGCGAGGCCGCGGGCGGGCAGGCGGCCTTCCCGCAGGCGCTCCGATGTCTTCGCGCGGCGGTTCGCGCCGAAGCAGGCGTCGAGCAGGCGCTCGCGCGCCGCGACGTCGAGATGATGCTCCGCCCGGATCTGGATCATGACCGTAACCGCCCCGTCATGGCGTGACGCTCGAGGATCCGCGCATCCCCGCCGGCGACCGGATGAGAGCCGGCCGATCGGGATGCGCGGTCTGGGTTCAGATGCCCTAACGACCCGCGGCCGCCGAAGGTGCGGATCGGGTCAGATCACGATCTGTTGCAGCGGCGGGAAACCGTTGAAGGCGACCGCGGCGTAGGTCGTGGTGTAGGCGCCGGTGCCCTCGATCAGCACCTTGTCGCCGATGGAGAGGGAGACCGGCAGCGGGTAGTGATCGCGCTCGTAGAGCACGTCCATCGAGTCGCAGGTTGGGCCGGCCAGCACGCACGGCGCCATCCGGTCGCCGTCATGCGCAGTGCGGACGGGATAGCGGATCGACTCGTCCATGGTCTCGGCCAGCCCCCCGAACTTGCCGATGTCGAGGTAGACCCAGCGCACCTCGTCCTCCGCGGCCGACTTCTTCGAGATCAGCACGACCTCGGCCTCGATCAGGCCGGCGTTGCCGACCATGCCGCGGCCCGGCTCGATGATCGTCTCGGGCAGCCGGTTGCCGAAGTGCTTGGTGAGCGCGCGGAAGATCGCGTCGCCGTAGGATTCCACGCCCGGCACCTGCTTGAGGTACTTCGTGGGGAAGCCGCCGCCGAGGTTGACCATCGACAGGCCGATGCCGCGGAGCGCGCACTCGCGGAAGATGGTCGAGGCGGAGGCGAGCGCTCCGTCCCAGGCCTCGGTGTTGCCCTGCTGCGAGCCGACGTGGAACGAGACGCCGTAGGCCGAGAGGCCCTGACGATGGGCGTGATCCAGCACGTCGACCGCCATCTCCGGCTCGCAGCCGAACTTGCGCGACAGCGGCCAGTCGGCGCCGGCTCCGTCGCACAGGATGCGGCAGAACACCTGCACCCCCCCGGCCTCGATCCCGGCGGCGGCGGCGGCGCGGACGATCTTCTCGACCTCGGCCTCGCAATCGACCGCGAACAGGCGGATGCCGAGACGGAGCGCGCGGCCGATGCAGCGCTCCTTCTTGATGGTGTTGCCGAAGGAGATCCGCTCGGCGGTGGCGCCGGACGCGAGCGCCATCTCGATCTCGGCGACCGACGCGGTGTCGAAGCACGAGCCCATGTCGGCCAAGAGGCGTAGCACCTCGGGGGCCGGATTGGCCTTCACCGCGTAGAACACGCGGGTGTCGGGCAGCGCGCGGGCGAACGCGGTGTAGTTGTCACGGACCACGTCGAGGTCGAGCACCATCACGGGGCCCTCGTCGCGGCCGAGGTCGCGGCGGACGCGGAGGAAGTCGCGGATGCGATCGGTCATGTCGATTCCAACCCACAGGTTCGCGGGGCCGCCCACGGGGGAGCGCGCCGTCGAAGATGTGACGGTCCAGGCGGACCGCCGGCGTCTGGGGCCGATGCGTCGCGCGGACCCGCGCGCTGTGGAGACGCGACGATCCGTGCGGGCGCGAAGAGCACCCGGAGGCTGCCGTGGATTGGACGGGGTTTTCCCATCCGCACGCCGGGCAAGGAGAAACAAGCCTCTTCGGTGCCGGCCTTTGGAGGGCCGACGAGACCAAAAAAGCCCGTTCGTCGTTGCTTTAAGCTGCGTCCCCCGTGGAGAGCGGGGTTCGCCGGTTTCGCCTCCGGCTGCCGGTTGTTGTCGGGGTCCGGTGTCGCCACCTGGATGCCGGCCGGAGGGGATCCACCCTGTCGACCATCGATCCTTTAAGACCCCTGGCGGCTGTCCGGCAGTTGGCCGGATGCCCACCAACCGACACGCGGCCACAGGCACGTGCGAAATTGGGCAGGGCGGATATACGGACGCCGCCGCGCCATCACAAGGAGAAATCGCCGCCACGCGGTGGGATTCCCTGTGCAGAGTGGGCAGCTGTTGCCAAAACGCAGCGCTCGGCCGTAGCCGGGCTTCCCAAGCGCGCGAAGAGGGGGCATCTGACGCCGGTCGACGGTGGCGACGCCCTGCCGGTCCGCGGCATCCGGGCGTCGTGCTGCGCGTGCGGCGGGCGGTGAGCGGCGGTCATCATGGTCGGGGTGAGACGGCGGACGATTCGGCCCCGGGGGACCGCGTGAGCCCGCAAGCCGACGGCGAGCTGAAGATCCGCCCCGCGCGCCTCGACGATCTCGATGCCCTAGTCGCCCTGGAGAACGCGACCTTCTCGACCGACCGCGCGGAGCGGCGTGCGATCCGGCACGCGATCCGCTCGCCCTCGATGAGCGTGCTGGTCGCCTTGCTGGAGGAGGAGGACGGGACCAACGTCCTCATCGGCGCGGCGACGCTGGAGCGCCGCCGCAACAGCCGCAACGCGCGGCTCTCGTCGATCGCGGTGTCGTCGTCCCGTTCGGGTCTCGGCCTCGGCGGGCGGCTGATGCAGGCGGTGGAGGACGAGGCCCGCCGCCACGGCTGCACCCGCCTGCGCCTCGAGGTCCGCGCCGACAACGGCGCCGGCCTGCGCTTGTACGAGCGGCGCGGCTACACCCGCTTCGACGTGCGCGAGGATTATTACGAGGATGGGATGGAAGCGTGGCGCTACGAGCGCCTGCTCGTCGACGACGCGCCGGGCACGGCGCAGGTGCCGCCCCGGCAGCGCCGGAGCGGCTGAGGCCGAAAGATCAGTCGCAGCGCTCCTTGCGCACCGTCTTGCGGTCGCCCTCGTCGTTGGTCGACGTGACCGTCTTCGTGGAGCAGCCGTCGCTGCTCTCGCGGGTCTCGACCGTCTTGCTCTCGGTCGCCGGCCGGTCGACGACGACGGTGTCCGGCGCGCCGCGCTCGATCACGGTGGTCTGGGCGGTGGCGGCCTGAACGCCCGCGAGGGCGAGGATTGCGGCGGCGGGAACGAGGATGCGCATCTGACGGGGACTCCGGGGAAGGTTTGGACCGGACGCGGAAACGGCCTTCGGCGCCAAACCGTTCCGGCGTGCCCTCGTCGTGCCGGATTCAGGGAATCTTACCGGCGCGGCGCTAGATCGAGGCCGCAGGCCGCGCTCGCCCGTGCCGGTTCGTCCCCGAAGGCTCGTTCGTCTCCGAAGGCTCGTCCATGGCCGTGATCGCCGCTTTCGTCCTGAATGCTGGGCTGAACTTCGTCCTCGGCCTGCTCATCGCCAAGCTGCTCGGGCCGGCCGACTTCGGACGGTTCGCACTGGCCACCGCCGGCACCCTGGTGATCACCACCGTGCTGTTCGAATGGCTGCGCCTGTCGGCGACGCGGTTCTATTCCGTGCGCGTGCGCCTCGACGAGCCGTGGATCCGCCACGGCCTCGACCGGGCCTACGCCATCCTCGCGGCGCTGCTGTTGTCCGCCGCGGCCATCGCCGGCGGCCTCGGTCTCGGCGACGGTCCCGACGGCCACGCCGCGATCCTGTCCGGCGCGATGCTGGCGGCGCTCGGCATCGGCGTGTTCGACTACCACGCCGCGCTCGCCCGCGCCCGCTTCGACGGCAAGCTCTACTTCGGCCTCGTCGCGGTGAAGAACGTGCTGGCCTTCGCGATGATGGCGGCGGCCGCCTGGTATCTGCGCCAGCCTGCCTGGGTGCTGGCCGCCGCCGGGCTGAGCCAGCTCCTCGCGGTGCTGATCCTGCGCCACCCGCTGCGCGACCCGGTGACGACGGTGGAGCATCATCGCCGGCGCGAGACCTGGACGCTGTTCCTGCGCTACGGACTGCCGCTGATCGCGGCCAACGCCGTCTACCAGCTCCTGCCGTTCCTCAACCGCGGCACCATCGCGGCGCAGGCGGGATTCGCCGAGGCCGGCTACTTCGCCCTCGCCGCCGACGTGACCGCACGCAGCCTGACCATGCTCGGCACGGCGCTCGACCTGCTGCTGTTCCAGCTCGCGGTCCGCGTCGAGGAGCTGCACGGACGTGCGGCGGCCGAACGTCAGGTCGCCGCCAACGCCGCCACGGTCTTCGCGCTGCTGCTGCCCTGCGCCGTCGGGTTCTGGGCGGTGCTGCCGGCGCTCGAGGCGCTCGTGGTGCCCGAGGCCTATCGCGGGCCTTTCGCCCTCTACGCGCTGCTGCTCATCCCGGGCCTGTTCTGCCTCGCGATGATGTTCTTCGCGATCAACCCGGTGTTCCAGATCCGTCGCCGCACCCTGCCGGTGATTGCGGCCGCGGCGGCCGGGCTCGCCGTCAACGGGCTCGGCCTGCTCGTCCTGCCGCCGCTGCTCGGCGGCGCCGGCGTGGCGCTGGCCCAGACGCTGGCGCTCGGCGCGGCCTTCGCCTGGCTGGCCGTGCGGGCCCTGACCGGACGCGACCGGCTCGTGCTGCCCTGGAGCGAGATCCTGTCTGCGAGCGCGGCCTGCGGCGCCATGGCCCTGGCGCTCACGCCGTTGCGCCATCTCGATCCGCCGCTCGCGCTCGGCCTCGCCGTGCCGCTCGGCGCCGGCCTCTACGCGGCCGTAGTGTGGATCTTCGACATCGCCGGCCTGCGCAGCCAGGTGGCCGGGCGCGTCCGTTCCGCCCATCCCCTGGCCGCAGAGTAGAGCGGTTCCACTTTGCAAGGCGGCCGCGATCCCGCATGATCGCGGCCACAAGGATGCCGCGCAGAAGGCATCCGCCGAAAACACGCGACCGGGCAGGAAACGATGCCATTCTACGAGCCCCGCGACGAGGGCGAGGCGGCCGAGATCGTCGGTGCGGCCGCCGGCCGGTCCGAGCGCCTGCGCCTCGTGGGCGGTGACACCATGGCCGGGATCGGCCGGCCGGCGCAGGACGAGGCGACCCTGTCGGCGCGGGCGCTCTCCGGGATCACCCTGTACGAGCCGGCCGAGATGGTGATCGCGGCGCGCGCCGGCACGCCGCTCTCGGAGGTCCAGGCGCTGCTCGCCGCGCGCGGCCAGATGCTGCCGTTCGAGCCGATGGACGCCCGGGCCCTGATGGGCAGCGCCGGCGCGCCGAGCTTCGGCGCGGTCGCGGCGGCCAACAATTCCGGTCCGCGCCGCATCAACGCCGGGGCCGCCCGCGACAGCCTGATCGGCGTGCGCTTCGTCAACGGCCGCGGGCAGGCGATCAAGTCCGGCGGCCGGGTGATGAAGAACGTCACTGGCCTCGACCTCGTGAAGCTGATGGCCGGCTCCTGGGGCACCCTCGGGCTGCTGACCGAGGTCACCTTCAAGGTGCTGCCGGTGCAGGAACGCGTCGCGACGCTGGTCTTCTCGGGCCTCGACGACGCCCGCGCCGTCGCCGCGCTCGCCGCCGCGCTGGGCTCGCCGTTCGAGCTCACCGGCGCGGCGCACCTCCCCGCGGGGATCGACGGCGAGGACCCCCGCACGCTGATGCGCCTCGAAGGCTTCTCCGACTCCCTCGACTACCGCATCGGCGAGCTGCGCAAGCTCCTGAAGCGCTTCGGCGCCGCCGAAATGCTGGATGGCGAGCCCGGAGCCGCCCTGTGGACGGCGATCCGCGACGCGACGCCGTTCGCCGGCTCGGCGGACGCCGTGTGGCGCCTCTCGACCGCTCCGACGCGCGGGCCGGCGCTCGCCGCCGCGATCGGCCGCACGATGCCGGCCCGCTGGTTCTACGACTGGGGCGGCGGCCTGGTCTGGCTCGCCGTGCCGAGTGCGGGCGATGCCGGGGCCGCGGCGATCCGCGCCGCGCTCGCCGAGCACCGCGGCCACGCCACGCTGATCCGCGCGCCCGACGCGGTGCGCGCCGCGGTGCCGGTGTTCCAGCCGCTGTCCGAGCCGCTGATGCGGGTGACGCAGGGGATCAAGGCGGCGCACGATCCTGCGGGAATTTTCAACCCCGGGCGGATGTACGCGGGGGTTTAGCGCTTCCGCGCGGGGGCCCGACCTCGCGCGGGCCGTCCGCCGCATCGTGCCCGGCGCGAAACGGTGGCACAGACGATCGAAAGACGGGGCCGACGCGATCGGCCTGAGACAGGACGCATCCAGAACGCGCCATGCAAACCAATTTCTCCCTCGCTCAGCTCGCCGACCCGGCGATGGCGACCTCCGAGAAGATCCTGCGCACCTGCGTGCATTGCGGGTTCTGCACGGCGACCTGCCCGACCTACCTGCTGCTCGGCGACGAGCTGGATTCCCCGCGCGGGCGGATCTACCTGATCAAGGACATGCTCGAGGGCGGCAAGGCGGCGAGCGCCGAGGTGGTCAAGCACGTCGACCGCTGCCTGTCGTGCCTGTCCTGCATGACGACCTGCCCGTCGGGCGTGCACTACATGCACCTCGTCGACCACGCCCGCAGCCATATCGAGGAGACGTTCTCCCGGCGGCTCGACGACCGCGCGCTCCGGGCGATCCTGGCCTTCGTGCTGCCCCATCCCGGCCGGTTCCGGCTGGCCCTGTGGGCGGCCAAGCTCGGCGCGCCGTTCAAGCCGCTGGTCGCGCGCCTGCCGCGGGTCGGCAACCGCCTCGCCGCGATGCTCGACCTCGCGCCCGCCGCGCTGCCGCGCCGCGAGCCGACGAACCGGCCCGCGACCTTCCCGGCCGTCGGCGCCCGGGCCGAGAGGAAGCGCGTGGCGCTGCTGCGCGGCTGCGCCCAGAGCGTGCTGCGCCCCGATTTCAACGCGGCGGCGATCCGCCTGCTGACCCGGCACGGCGTCGAGGTGGTGCATGCGGACGGGGAGGGCTGCTGCGGCGCGCTCACCCACCACATGGGCAGGACGGACGATTCGCACGCCCAGGCCAAGCGCACCATCGACGCCTGGATCGCGGAGGCCGACGGCGCCGGGCTCGACGCGATCCTCGTCACGGCGTCCGGCTGCGGCACGACGATCAAGGATTACGGATTCATGTTCCGCGACGACCCGGCCTATGCCGACAAGGCGGCGCGGGTCTCGGCGCTGGCCAAGGATGTGACCGAGTTCGTCGCGACGCTCGGCATCGCGCCGGTGATCGAGAGCGACCTCGTCGTCGCCTACCATTCCGCCTGCTCGATGCAGCACGGCCAGGGCATCCGCACCGAGCCGAAGGCCTTGCTGAAGCAGGCGGGCTTCACCGTGAAGGACGTGCCCGAGGGGCACATCTGCTGCGGCTCGGCCGGCACCTACAACATCCTGCAGCCGGAGCTGGCAGGCAAGCTCAGGACGCGCAAGGTCGCCAACATCGAGCGCATGCGCCCCGACGTGATCGCCACCGGCAACATCGGCTGCGCCACCCAGATCGGGAAGGGCACCGCGATCCCGATCGTCCACACGGTGGAGCTGCTGGATTGGGCGACCGGCGGACCGCGGCCGGCCGCGATCGGGCGATCGGCCGAGCCGGCGCTGCAGGCGGCGGAGTGACGAACCTCAGCGTTCGAGCTGATAGGTGACCGGGATCCAGCGATAGCCGGTGCCGCTGCGCCCGACGTAGCCGAGCGAGGGGAACGCGGTGTGGTAGCCGGCGACGACGAGGTCGTCGGTGGCTGCCATGTCGTAGATCCGCCGGCGCGTCGCGGCGCCCGCGGCCTTGTCCATGTCGAACAGGGCGTGCCAGCCTGGCTCGGCGAGCGACGCGACCTCGTGGTGGGCGCAATCGCCCCAGATCAGCATCCGCCGCCCTTCGCTCTCGACGTGGAAGGCAAGGTGGCCGGGCGTATGCCCGTAGGCCGCGAGCGCGTGGATGCCCGGCACGACCTCGTCGCCATCCTTCACGAAGCGCGTCCTTGCGGCGAGCGGCATGAGGTGGGTGCGGAACACCAGCGCCGAGGCGTGCTCGTTGCCCGATGGCGCCGCCGCGAGCCGTTCGGGCTTCGCCCAGAACTCGTACTCGGTCGCGCCGACGACGAGGCGCGCGTTCGGGAATGCCGGATGCCCGTCGCGCATCAGCCCGCCGATGTGGTCGGTGTGGCAATGGGTGAGCACGACGACGTCGACCGCCTCCGGCGCGGTGCCGGCCGCCTCGCTCAGCCTTCGCGACATCCGGCGCTGACGACCGGTCAGGGCGCCCGCTCGCGAAACGCCGCCAGCACGAAGACCCGGATCGCCGAGGACAGGTTCTGGCCGTCGCGGCCGGCATCGATCGCCCCGATCAGCGCCTGCACCGATTGGCCGCGTGCTGCTGCGATCTCGCCTAGAGCGGTCCAGAACGGATCCTCCAGCGACACGCTGGTGCGGTGGCCGGCGATCATCACCGAGCGCTTGGTGATGCTCATCGCGGGCTCTTCCCTCCCCTCCCAACCTTCCCCGTCATCCCGGGGCGCCGAAGGCGAGCCCGGGATCCAGAACCGCAGGTCGTGCCTCGGATGGCGCCGTCGGCGGCTCTGGATCCCGGGCTCTGCTGCGCAGCCGCGGGATGACGGAGTGAAGCGGTATCAGAAGCAATCCACTTGGATCGGACGAGATCGGTGAACGCCGTGGCCCCCTCCAAGGGAACGGACATCGCGCGGCGGCGCACCCTCGCTCAGGTCTCCGGATCCGGCCCGACCAGCTTGTGGCCCTCGTGGCGGGCGACCTCGATCGCCGTCTTGCGCTCCTGCAGGGTCCGGGCCTTCTTCGGGCGGCCGAAGGCGATGCGGTTGTCGGCCGCCTTCTCGTCCTTCTCGACCCGCAGGCGTGCCTTGCGGGCCTGGCGCAGGTTGATGATCTCGGCCATCAGGTCGATCTCCCGGGTCTCGGCTTCGGCCTACTCGGCGCTCGGGGCCAGCATGGTCTCGGGCCGCACCACGCGCTCGAACTCGGCCTCCGTCACGTAGCCGAGGCGCAGGGCCTCTTGCTTCAGGGTGGTGCCGTTCTTGTGCGCCGTCTTGGCGATCTCGGCGGCCTTGTCGTAGCCGATCGAGGGCGCGAGCGCGGTCACCAGCATCAGCGAGCGGCTCATCAGGTCGGCGATCTTGTCCTCGTTGGCCTTGATCCCGACGACGCAGTTGTCGGTGAAGCTCACCGCCGCGTCGGCGAGCAGGCGGATCGACTGCAGCACCGCGTTGGCGATCACAGGCTTGAACACGTTGAGCTCGAAGTTGCCCTGGCTGCCGGCGAAGCTCACGGTGGTGCCGTTGCCGATCACCTGCGCGCAGACCATCGTCAGCGCCTCGCACTGGGTCGGGTTGACCTTGCCCGGCATGATCGAGGAGCCCGGCTCGTTCTCCGGCAGCGACAGCTCGCCCAGCCCGGAGCGCGGGCCGGATGCCAGCAGGCGGATGTCCTGCGCGATCTTGAACAGGCCGGCGGCGAGCGCCGAGAGCGCGCCCTGCGTGAACACCAGCGCGTCGTGGGTCGCCAGCGCCTCGAACTTGTTGGCGGCCGAGGTGAAGGGCAGGCCGGTCAGCTCCGCGACCTTGGCGGCGAAGCGCTCGGCGAATTCCGGATGCGCGTTCAACCCGGTGCCGACGGCGGTGCCGCCCTGCGCCAGCGCCAGCACGCCGGGCAGCGTCGCCGCGATGCGCGAGCCGCCGAGCGCGACCTGCGCGGCGTAGCCCGAGAATTCCTGGCCCAGCGAGACCGGGGTCGCGTCCTGCAGGTGGGTGCGGCCGATCTTGACGATCGATTCGAAGGCCTTCGCCTTCGCGTCGAGCGCGGTGTGCAGGTGCGTCAGCGCCGGCATCAGGCGCTCGGTGATCTCGCGCGAGACCGCGATGTGCATCGCCGTCGGGAAGACGTCGTTCGAGGACTGGCCGCGGTTGCAATGGTCGTTGGGGTGGACCGGCGACTTGCCGCCGCGCTTGCCCCCGAGCCGCTCGTTGGCGAGGCTGGCGATCACCTCGTTGGCGTTCATGTTGGACTGGGTGCCCGATCCGGTCTGCCACACCACCAGCGGGAACTCGTCGTCGTGCCGGCCCTCGACCACCTCGGCCGCCGACGCCGCGATCGCCTCGGCCACCTTCGGGTCGAGGCTGCCGAGATCCTGGTTCACCAGGGCGGCCGACTGCTTGACGAGGCCCAGCGCGTGGACGAGCGGCGCCGGCATGTGCTCGGTGCCGATCTTGAAGTTCTGGATCGAGCGCTGGGTCTGCGCCCCCCAATACCGGTGCGCCGGAACCTCGATCGGCCCGAAAGTGTCGGATTCCGTGCGGGTGGCGGTCTCGGGCTGCGGCGACATCGTGGCCTCTACGTTCGGTGCGGTGCGGTGCCTACCTACGACAGGCGGCGGCAAATCGCGAAGGCGCTTTTCCGGCCGTGTCCCGACAAACGCGGCGGCCTGTTCCCCGTCGCGCCAAGCAAGGATGGCGCCCGAATGACGGCGACGATCGCGATCGACACGGATGCGCCGGTGGCGTCCCGCTTCCGGCCGCCGGTGCCGGCGCCGCGCCGCACGGCGATGGGCCTGTTCGAGTTCCTCAAGGCGGCGCGCAAGAACCCGATCACCACCTGGATGGAGGATCACTTCACCGCCCCCGTGGTGGCCGGCGACGGCGCCATGGGCCGCATCACCGTGGTCAGCGACCCGGCACTGATTCGCTACCTCCTCGTCGAGAACGTCGGCAACTA
The DNA here is from genome assembly GCF_022829705.1 of Methylobacterium sp. E-025. Taxonomy (NCBI): domain Bacteria; kingdom Pseudomonadati; phylum Pseudomonadota; class Alphaproteobacteria; order Hyphomicrobiales; family Methylobacteriaceae; genus Methylobacterium; species Methylobacterium sp. E-025. The sequence goes on along the minus strand of NZ_JAKSYR010000102.1, from coordinate 256,502 downwards.
CCGCAAGGACGACCTCCAGCGCCGCGTCCTGGCGCCCGGGCTTGGCAACGGCCTGCTCAGCGCCGAGGGCGACGCCTGGAAGCTGCAGCGGCGGACGCTGGCGCCGATCTTCTCGGCGCGCACCGTGCAGGGTTTTTCCGATGCGATGAACGCGTCCGGCGCCAAGCTCGCCCGCCGCCTGGTCCGGCGCGACGGCACGCAGGTCGACGTCGCGCTGGAGATGACCCGCGTGACGCTGGACGTGCTGGAGCGGACGATCTTCACCCAGGGCCTGCCCGGCGATCCCGATGCGCTCGGGCGGGCGATCACCCGCTTCCTCGAGGCCGTCGGGCCGATCGACCCACTCGACGTGTTCGGCGTGCCCGATTTCGTGCCCCGGCTCGGACGCCTGCGGGCGCGGCCGGCGGGGCGCTACTTCGCCGAGGTGGTCGAGGAGCTGATCGCCCGCCGCAAGGCGCTGTTGGCGGCCGGCGGCGCGCCGCAGGACCTGATGACGCTGTTGCTGGCGGCGCAGGACCCCGAGACCGGCAAGGGCCTCACCGACCTCGAGGTTCAGGCCAACATCGTCACCTTCATCGCCGCCGGGCACGAGACCACGGCGAATGCCCTGACCTGGGCGCTGTACTGCTTGGCGAAGGACGACGCCGCCCGCGAGCGCCTCGAGGCCGAGGTCGACGCGGCGGGCGACGGCGACGTCGCGATCGAGGCGCTGCCCTTCGCCAAGGCGGTGATGGAGGAGGCGATGCGCCTGTTCCCGCCGGTGCCGTTCCTCAGCCGCCAGGCGATCCGCGACGATCGCCTCGGCCGCATCAAGGTGCCGCGCGGGTCGATGGTGCTGGTCGCGCCCTACGTGCTGCACCGGCACCGCACCCTATGGGACGATCCGGACGCCTTCGTGCCGGAACGGTTCCTCGGTGCGAACCGCGACGCGATCCCGCGCTTCGCCTACCTGCCGTTCGGGGCGGGCCCGCGCGTCTGCATCGGTCAAAGCTTCTCGCTGCAGGAGGCGGTGATCGTGCTGGCCCACATCGTCCGCGCCGTGCGGTTCCGGATGCCGGCCGACCATCCGCCGATGACGCCGCTGCACCGGGTGACCTTGCGGCCCGAGCACGGCCTGCGCATGGATGCGACCCGCCGCTGAGTCGGGCCGTCCCTATCGTGCGACCGCCCCGACCATCGGCCCGAGCGGGCGGCTGATGTCGCTGCGCTTGAGCGCCGGCGCGTAGAGGCTCGACACGCTGCCGTCGAGGAACAGCGCGTTGCGGCAGCCGAGGTCGTCCCGGAACAGGCGCGCGAAGGCGCCGAAGGTGACGGGATGCTCCGAGATCGCGAACACCGCCACCCGCCCGTCGTCGCGGACGCCGACGCCGTTGCGGATCTTCTGGCTCGGCCCGTCGGCGGAGATCTTGGGGTGGATCTGCCCGTCGATCACCAGCATCGGGCCGGACTGCGTCGCGAAGTCGGGCCTCAGGCGTGCCTTGAGGTAGTGCCCGGTGTCGAGCACGCCGGCGCGCTCGCCCTTCACGTAGAACACGCCGTTCGGCTTGAGGTGGAAGTTGCCCGGCCCGTTGGCGGTCGAGACGCCCTTCATCTCGCGGCCGTCCTCGACGTAGAGGCCGACCGGGGCCTGGCCCTTGTCGTACATGCCGGCGTTCATCGCGAAGCTCAGGCGCGGGCCCTGCTTCTCGGCGAGCGCCGAGAGCGACGAATAGGGCTGCCCGTCGGCGCCGAGCCAGAACAGCCGCACGCGCTGGCGGCGGAGATCGACGGTGCACACGGTGAAGCTGTCGCCCTGCGCCTGGACCGGCCGGCAGGCCTCGGGGACGGCCGTCTCCGCGCGCGTGCCGCCGCTCGAGACGGCCAGGAAGGCGAGAGCCGCCGCTAGGGTCGAACGTAACATCATCGTGAGGCCCCGAAGCAGCCGAGCCATTCGCACGCCTGCGGCGCGTCTCCTCACCTTAGAAAACGACGCTTTTCAAGCAGCCGCGATGGCCGCAGCGAGGAGGCGGTTTCGAATGTCGCAGCCTGAACCGAAATCGGCGCCTGCGCGTTTCTCGGACGATGGGGGTTAAGGTCACGACTCTTCTGGAGATGGTTTGATGAAGCGTCTTCTTCTTGCTTCGACGTTGATGGTCGGAGCGCTCGCTTACCTGCCGGCGTCGGCCGAGGCGCGCGGCTTCGGCGGTGGCTTCCATGGCGGTGGGTTTCACGGCGGTGGCTTCGGCGGGTTCCGCGGCGCCGGCTTCCGGGGCGGGTTCGGCGGCTATCGCGGCGGCTTTGGCGGATATCGGGGCTACGGTTACGGCCGCGGCTACGGGTACGGCCTCGGCGGCCTGGGTCTCGGTGTCGGCCTCGGCCTCGCCGCCGGCGGCCTCTACGGGGGATACGGCGGCTACGGCTACCCGGGTTACGGCTACGGCTATGGCTACGCCCCGGCCGCCTACGGCGGCTATGGTTACGGTTACGGTGGCGAGTGCGTGACCGTTCCCCGGGTCCGCTGGACGCCGTACGGCTATCGCCGCGTGCTGGTCGAGCGCTGCTACTGAGCGGATCGACGACGGAAACGAGAAAGAGGGCTGCCCGCGGGCGGCCCTTTTTTGTTTCGGCTCAGCGCTGGCGGCGCATCTCGTCCCGGCGCATCGGCATCGCGTCGATCGTCGAGAACAGCCGCAGTGCCGGGATCGGCTCCGCCGCCGTGATCTTGGCGCCGCCGTCCTTGCCGACGAGCACCGCGCGGAACGCGTCGGCCGGAAGGCGCAGCTGCCGCCGGATCACCGCGGCGCTTTCCCCATCACCCACCACCTCGACCACCACGAGATCCCGCTCGCCGAACCCGGCACGCGCCGCCTCGACGGCGGCGCGCTGCTCGGCGAGCCGGCGATCGTCGGCATCCGGGGCGGACAGGACGAGCACGCGCGACGCCTGGCGATAGCGCGCCAGCGGGTCCTGCGCCGCGGCGGCCTGGCCGGCGAGGGCGATCGACGCGATGGCGAGGGCGAGGCCGGATCCGACGCGCATGCGGTTGCTCTCGTGTTTGGGGATCGGTTCGATCGGGCAACGCGGAACGCGCGCGACGGTGACATCGGGCCTCGCCGCTGCGACATGATAGGCCGATCGATCCTCGACCCTCACGGAGACCCGGCATGGCCGCCAAGAACCGCCGCATCGTCCTCGCCGCGCGTCCGCACGGCGAGCCGACCTTGCAGAACTTCCGCCTCGAGGAGGCCGTCGTCCCGACGCCGCGCGCCGGCGAGATCCTGCTGCGCACACGCTGGCTCTCGCTCGACCCCTACATGCGCGGCCGGATGAGCGCGGCGAAATCCTACGCGCAGCCGGTCGGCATCGGCGAGCCGATGACCGGCGGGACGGTGAGCGAGGTGATGCGCTCCGAGCACCCGGACTTCCCCGTCGGCACCCTGGTCCAGGCCTTCGGCGGATGGCAGGAGTTCTCGGTGTCCGACGGCAAGGGCCTGCGAAAGGTCGATCCCGCGGTCGCACCGCCGACGACGGCGCTCGGCGTCCTCGGCATGCCCGGCATGACCGCCTATACCGGGCTCCTCAACATCGGCGAGCCGAAGCCCGGCGAGACCGTGGTGGTGGCCGCCGCCGCCGGGCCGGTGGGGTCGCTCGTCGGGCAGATCGCCAAGCTCAAGGGTGCGCGCGCCGTCGGCATCGCGGGCGGCCCCGAGAAGTGCGCCTACCTCACGCGCGAGCTCGGCTTCGACGCCGCGGTCGACCATCGCTCCGACGACCTCCCCGGCGCGCTGGCCGCCGCCTGCCCGAAGGGCATCGACGTCTACTTCGAGAACGTCGGCGGCGCGGTCTTCGAGGCGGTGCTGCCGCTGCTCAACGACTTCGCGCGCATGCCGGTCTGCGGCCTGATCGCCGGCTACAACGCCACCGAGCTACCGCCCGGCCCCGACCGGTCGCCGCTGCTGATGCGCGCGGTGCTGACCAAGCGCCTGCGGATTCAGGGCTTCATCGTCTGGGATTTCGCGAGCCAGATCGACGCCTTCGAGCGGGAGGTCGGCGGCTGGATCGCGGATGGATCGGTGAAGTACCGCGAGGACGTGATCGAGGGCCTGGAGAACGCGCCCGAGGCCTTCATCGGCCTGCTGAAGGGCCGCAACTTCGGCAAGCTCATCGTCCACGTCGCCTGAGCGGGACTTCGCAGCCGGCGCCGCGCGATGCGGCACCGGCTTGCCGCGTAATCGGAACAAAGATAGAACACAGGAGGCCGGCGCCGCGTGTGGGTGATGGGGACAAGCGCCGCTGCGCCGGTTGCCCGGGCTCGTCCCGAGGCTCATGAAGAGCACCCGCGGGTTCGGCCGGACCGAGCCCTGTGAGATCCGACGGCGAAGGAGAGAGCGATGGCGGGCAGCGTCAACAAGGTCATTCTGGTGGGCAATCTCGGGCGCGATCCCGAGACGCGCCGCCTCGGCTCCGGCGATCCGGTGGTCAACCTGCGCCTCGCGACCTCCGAGTCGTGGAAGGACAAGGCGTCGGGCGAGCGCAAGGAGAAGACCGAGTGGCACTCGGTCGTGATCTACAACGAGAACCTCGCCCGCGTGGCCGAGCAGTACCTGCGCAAGGGCTCGAAGGTCTACATCGAGGGCCAGCTCCAGACCCGGAAGTGGACCGACAATTCCGGCGTCGAGAAGTACACCACCGAGGTGGTGCTCCAGCGCTTCCGCGGCGAGATGACGATTCTCGACGGGCGCGGCGGCGGTGGCGAGATGGCGGCCGACGACGAGGGCGGCGGCCAGGTCAGCCGCGGCGGCGGCGGCGGCGAGTATGGCGGCGGCCGTTCCCAGGGCGGCAGCGAGCGGCGTCAGCCCCCGGCGCCCGCGGGCGGTGGCGGCGGTTCGCGCGGCAACTACGACCTCGACGACGACATCCCGTTCTAGGCAGCACCCGCCCGCCGGGCGCCGTCGGCACCTTGCTCCTGATATTGTGAAGGCCCCGGATCACGCATCCGGGGCCTTTTTCGTTCCGGGTTCCAAAGCATCGTCGCTCACGGTTCGAGCAGATCGCGAACGGCGGAAAGTCATTTTTTCCCGGCCGACATGATGCGCCGCTCTCCGCAAGTCTTTATCCCGGCCGATCGCCTTATTGTCCTAGATGAGGGGGCGTTCCGTGCGACCGAGGGTTGTGCTCATGTCGCAATGACGCCGCAGGATGTCATCTAGGGTTGGTAGGGCGATTCAACTTTGGTTTAGATCTTCGGGTGGATAGCGACTGAATAACGTATCTCATCCGCCTCAGGTGTCATGCCTCGCCGCCTCGTCCGCGCATTTCGTCCGTCACCGATCCGCACGTTCGCCGCCGCCGCCGAGGGGGCCGCCGCGGTCGAGTTCGCCCTCGTGTCGTTGCCCTTCCTGGCGCTGGTCGGCGCGATCATCCAGATCGCGTTCGTGATCTGGGCCGGCCAGAACTTCGACCGCACCGTCCAGAACGCGGTGCGCGGCCTGTTCACCGGCCAGTTCCAGATCGCCAACAGCGGGACGACCAGCGCAGCGGTCCTGCTGCAAAAGCTCAACGACGCGATGTGCGGAACCGGCGCCAACCGGGCCTTCACGCTGTTCGACTGCTCGAGCGTGAAGATCGACGTGTCGCTGGCGAGCTCGTTCGCGGCCGGGTCGAGCGCGACGCCGATGAACGCCACCACGAGGACCTGGAACAACGGCTTTGGGACGAGCTACGCCTGCGCGAAGCCGGGATCGATCGTCGTCGTCACCGCGGCCGTCAAGGTGCCGGTGTTCTTCAGCCTGCTCGACCTCGCCCAGATGAGCTTCGCCGATGGGACGCATCTGCTGCAGTCCACGGCCGTGTTCCGCACCGAGCCGTACCAGACCACCGCCTCGACCGGATGCTGAGGGCCGGGATGGTGCGGTGTTCCCCTCTTCATAGCTCAGGCGCGTCCGAGCGGGCCTTCGCTCGGTTCGCACGCGCGTCCGGCGGCGTCTCCGCGATCGAGTTCGCGTTGATCCTGCCCGTGCTGCTCGCGATCTTCGTGGGCCTTTCGGAGTACGCCCACGCGGTCGACAACTGGCGGAAGGTCACGCAGCTCGCCCGGACGGTGTCCGACCTGACTGCGCAGGGCGACGCCCAGAACCCGATCGACGCGTCGCTGATGCGCGACATCCTCGCCACCTCGACCCTGGTGCTGAAGCCGTTCGACGCCAGCGGCGTGAAGATCGTGGTGAGCGCGATGGCGGTCGACCTCACGAACCTCAACCTGATCCCGCGGGTCTGTTCCAGCACCGCCAACGCCAACGCGTCGCCCCGCGCCACGGGCGCCGCCTCCGACCTCACCGTGCCGACCGGATTCCGCACCAACGGGGTCCGCTACGTCCTCACCGAGGTGAGCATGCCCTACACGCCGATGCTCGGCTCGGCGCTGGTCAAGCTCGTCAACGGAGCCACGAGCACGATCACGCTCAAATCCAGCATGCCCTGGCCGGCGCGCGGCGGGCAGCCCGCCAAATCCACCTACACCGAAGTCTGGATGCCGGGAGGCGCAGCATGCCCGTGACCCCGGCCCGCTCGACACCTCGAAGGATCTCGATGCGCCGACATCTCGGCCGCTTCGCGCGGCAGCGCGACGGCAACGTCGTCCTGCTGTTCGGGCTGCTCGCGCTGCCGCTCCTCGGCTTCACCGGCGCCGCGATCGATTACGGCTTCGCCACCTATATGGAGACCAAGCTCCAGGCCGCGACCGACGCCACCGCCCTCGCTCTGTGCCAGACGCCGATGGCGACGACGAACCCGGCTCTCCAGGCCCAGGCCGTCGCAATGATGACGGGCTACATGGGCGCGACCGGCCTCACGGTCGACCCGCTGGCGGTGACGGCGAACCCGCGCCAGATCACCCTGACCACGCACATGGTCTCGCCGGTCTTCTACAGCCGCATCACGGGCGTGACGGCCCCGCGCCCGGGCGGGTCGGCGCGCTGCGCCACCCCGGTGCCCAAGACCTTCGAGATCGCCCTGGTGCTCGACAACACCGGCTCGATGGCGGAATCGAGCGGCGGCCAGAGCAAGCTCCAGGCGGTGCAGACGGCGGCGACGAACTTCGTCGACTACGTGTACACCAACGCCGCCTTCGCCACCGGCACCAAGATCTCGATCGTGCCGTTCGCCGCCGCGGTCGCGGTCGATCCGGCCGCCTACCGCTATGCCACCTGGATCGACCAGAACGGCAAGTCGGCCTATCACTGGACCAACGTGATCGCACCGGCCTCCGCCGGCTTCACCAACCGCTTCGGCCTCTTCACGGCGCTGCAGAGCGCCTACTCGGGCTGGGGCTGGGCCGGGTGCCTGGAAACGCTGCCCTATCCGCTCAACGTCCAGGACGGCGCGCCGACGAGCTCGAACCCAAGCTCGTACTACGTGCCGATGTTCGCGCCCGACGAGCCGGGCGATGGCAGCACGACCTTTGCCGGCTACAACAACAATTCCGCGTTCAGCTTCAACAGCTACATCGACGACTACACCAACGCCAACAGCTGTGCGAGCCAGTCGCAGTCGAGCACCACCTTCGCCGCCGCCGAGGGCCGCGCCTGCAAGTACGTCAACGCCCGCGACGCATCGCCGACCGCGTCGAACAGCTATACCGGCATCCCGAACGGCCCGAATTTCGGCTGCACCACCCGCCCGCTCCAACGGCTGACCAGCAGCACGGCGACGCTGAAGGCGCTGATCAACGCGATGGCGCCGCTCGGATCGACCAACATCCACGAGGGCCTGATGTGGGGCTGGCGGACGCTGTCGCCGAGCAGCGTCTTCGCCGACGGTGCGCCCTACGCGTCGAGCACGGTCAACAAGATCATCATCCTGATGACCGACGGCGCCAACAGCTGGGCGACGAACGGCTACTCGCCGTTCAATCAGTCGATGTATTTCGCCGCCGGCTACTTCCAGAACGTCGACGGTTCGACGCCGAATCCGCGGCTCCCGCCCGGCAACCAGAACGTCACGAACGCGAGCAACGCACGCGCCGCCCTCGACGCGCTGACGGCCCTGGCCTGCAGCAACGCCAAGAGCGCCGGCATCTCGATCTACACGATCGGCTTCAGCGTGCCCTCGGACCCGATCGACAGTGCCGGCCTGAACCTCCTGAGCAACTGCGCGACGACGGCGTCCCAATCGTTCGTCGCCAACGATTCGAACAGCCTCATCTCGGCCTTCAACCAGATCGCGGCCAGCATCGGCACGCTGCGGCTCACCCAGTAGTCACGAGGCGCCCGAGGGCGACAGCGCGTGGATCGGACCGAGCGCGCATTGCTGGATCAGCAGCGCGATCAGGCCCGACCAGCCGGTTTGATGCGAGGCGCCGAGGCCCCGGCCCGTGTCGCCGTGGTAGTACTCGTAGCAGAGCACGTGGTCGCGGAAATGCGGGTCCTCCTGCTCCAGCCTGCTCGTCGCCTGGAACGGGCGCGTCCCGTCCGGCCCGCGGGTCGAGAGCCCGATCATGCGGTTCGCCAGCTCGTCGGCGATCTCCTGCAGCGACAGGAAGGTCCCTGAGCCGGTCGGGGCCTCGACCCGGAAGTCGGGCCCGTAATAGCGGTGGAACCGGCGCAGGCCGTCGATCAGCAGGTAGTTGATCGGCAGCCAGATCGGCCCGCGCCAGTTCGAGTTCCCGCCGAACAGCCGCGTCCGCGACTCGGCCGGCTCGTAGGGCAGGGTCAGGTCGGCCCCGTCCCAGACGAAGTGGAACGGCGTGCGCTCGTAGACCTTGGAGACGCCGCGGATACCGTGCGGCGACAGGAACTCGCCTTCGTCGAGCATCCGCCGCAGCAGCGCCTTGAGGCGATGGCCGCGCAGCAGCGACAGCAGGGCCGTGCCGCCTTCGCCCGGCTCCTGCCAGCGCGAGACCAGGGATGCGAGGTCGGGCCGGTTCTCCAGGAAGAAGCGCAGCCGCTTCTGCAGCCCGGGCAGCTTCACCAGGTCGGTCTCGCGCAGCACGGCGACCGCGCAGATCGGGATCAACCCGACGAGGGTGCGGGCGCGGATCGGGATGCGCTCGCCGCCCGGCGTCTCGATCACGTCGTAGAAGAACTGGTCGGCCTCGTCCCAGAGGCCGCCCCTGCGCGCGGCGGCATCGGCGATCAGCAGGAAATGCTCGAAGAACTTTTCCGCCATGTCCTCGTAGGCGGGATCGCGCAGCGCAAGCTCCACCGCAATCCGCATCAGCTCGAGCGCGTTCATCGCCATCCAGGCGGTCGCGTCCGACTGCGTCAGCGCCCCGCCCGCGATCGGCTTCGAGCGGTCGAACAGGCCGATGTTGTCGAGCCCGAGGAAGCCGCCCTGGAACAGGTTGCGCCCGGATGCGTCCTTGCGGTTCACCCACCAGGTGAAGTTCATCGTCAGCTTGTTGAACACCCGGAGCAGGAAGTCGTGGTCCGGCCGCCCGGTCAGCGCCTGGTCGAGGGAGAACACCCGCCACGCGGCGAAGGCGTGCAGCGGCGGATTGGCATCGGAGAAGTTCCACTCGTAGGCCGGCACCTCGGCATTGGGGTGGCCGTAGGCGTCGTCGAGCAGCAGCAGGATCTGCCCCTTGGCGAAATCGGGGTCGATCGTCGCGAAGACGAGGCTCTGGAGCGCGAGGTCCCAGGAGGCGAACCACGGGTATTCCCAGGCATCCGGCATCGAAATGATGTCGTGCGCCCGCACGTGGCGCCAATCGGCGTTGCGGCCGGCCTTGCGCGCCTCGGGCGGGGCCGGCTGGGCCGGGTCGCCGTCGAGCCACTCGCGCACGTCGTAATGGTAGAGCTGCTTCGACCACAGCATCCCGGCCAGGGCCTGTCGCTGGACCGCCCGGCGGTCGGCATCCGCGATGTCGGCCTGCAACGCGGCGTAGAATGCGTCGGCCTCGGCGATGCGGGCGGAAAACACCGCGTCGATGTCGGCGAAGGCGTCGCCGGACGCCTCCGCGATGCGGAAGCGCAGGCGCACGCTTTGCTCGCCGCCCGGCGCGATGGTCAGCCGGTGCACGCCGGCGCATTTGGTGCCGGACCGGTCAGGATTGACCGCATCCAGCTCCCCGTCGACCACGCGACGGCCGATTCCGTCCTTCGGGTATCCGGATTGCGGCGCGCCGAACAGGCGGTGGGCGTTGGTCTCGTTCTCGCAGAACAGCCATTCCGGTGCCCCGTCGGCATGGAGCCGCATCGCCGGCATGGCATGGTGGACGGCGAGCACGGTGCCGTCGGCGGCGAGCCGCAGGTCGGGGCGCGGGCCGTTCGCCCACGACCACGTGTTGCGCGAGAACAGCTGCGGCAGCAGCGCCAGCGTCGCTTCATCCGGGCCGCGGTTGGTTGCGGTCACCCGCATCAGCACGTCGTCGGGCCCCGCCTTGGCGTACTCGATGGTGACGTCGCAGTAGCGGCCCGCGTCGAACAGGCCGGTATCGATCAGCTCGAACTCGCGGTCGTCGAGGCCGCGGCGCGCGTTCTCCTCGGTCAGGCGAGAATACGGAAACGCGTCGTGCGGGTACTTGTACAGCATCCGCATGTAAGCGTGGGTCGGGACGCCGTCGAGGTAGTAGTACAGCTCCTTGACGTCTTCGCCGTGATTGCCCTCGGCATTGGTCAGGCCGAATAGGCGTTCCTTGAGGATCGGGTCGCGGCCGTTCCATAGGGCGAGCGACAGGCACCAGTTAAGGTCCTTGTCGGCGAAGCCGCCGATGCCGTCCTCGCCCCAGCGATAGGCGCGCGAGCGGGCATGGTCGTGGGGCAGGTAGTCCCAGGCCTCGCCGTCGGCGCTGTAATCCTCCCGCACCGTGCCCCATTGCCGATCGCTGAGATACGGCCCCCACAGGCGCCAGGCGGGGTCGGTCCGCGTCTCGGCGAGGCGCCCTCCCTCGACGGTCTCGAAGATGCGCGGCGGTCGATGGGTGTGGGACACGTCGAGAATCCCTCGCTTCACGTTCGTCGGATCGAGCCGGGCCTGCGGACCGCGCGCAGGTCGGAGCGGTTTCATGAGCGGCGCCGTCCTGCAAGGTTCGCGCCCCGCATCGGAGGGGGGGCTGGTCACGCCGCGTGCGCTGGTTCACACCGCGTCCGGTCGTCCGCGCAGCCTGATGGAGCAACCCGGTTTGGACACGGTATCCCTCGCCCCGCACGCCCAACAAGTCCTCGAGGACGCGACGCTGCCGGAATGGCCGAACCATTATCGTGGCAAGGTGCGCGACAACTACGACCTGCCGGACGGGCGCCGCATCCTGATCAGCAGCGACCGGATCAGCGCCTTCGATCGGGCGCTCGCCGCGATCCCCTTCAAGGGCCAGGTGCTGACGCAGACCGCCCGCTACTGGTTCGAGGCGACCGCCGACCTCTGCCCGAACCACGTCCTCGCCTATCCCGACCCGAACGTGCTCGTCGGGCAACGCCTCGACATCCTGCCGGTGGAGATCGTGGTGCGGGGCTACCTCGCCGGCAGCACTGCGACCTCGATCCTGACGCAGTACAAGGCCGGCGCGCGCACGATGTACGGCCATACCCTGCCGGACGGGATGCGCCCGAACGAGCGGCTGCCGCAGGCGATCATCACCCCGACCACCAAGGCCGCCGACGGTGCCCATGACGCGCCGCTGACCGCCGACGCGATCCTCGACCAGGGCCTGCTTACGCCGGCGCAGTGGCGGACCGTATCGGAGACGGCGCTCGCGCTGTTCGCCCGCGGCCAGGACCTCGCGGCGCGGCGTGGGCTGATCCTCGCCGACACCAAGTACGAGTTCGGCACCGACGCCGACGGCCGTATCGTGCTCGCCGACGAGATCCATACCCCCGACAGCAGCCGCTACTGGTTCGCGAAGACCTATCCCGAGCGCTTCGCCGCCGGCGCGGCCCCGGAGAGCTTCGACAAGGATTTCGTCCGCAACTGGGTGGTGGCGCGCTGCGACCCCTACAACGACCCGATCCCGGAAATCCCGGCCGAGATCGTGCTGGAGACGGCGGCCGTCTACATCAACGCCTACGAGGCAATCACCGGCGCCACGTTCACCCTGCCGGACCCGGCCGAGGTCCCGCTCGACCGCATCCGCCGGAACCTGAAGGCGTATCTGACTTAGGAGGTCGGATCGAACCGGAAGGTCGGGTGCGTTTCCCCTCCCGCAAAGGATGGAGGGAAGACCGCGCCGCCATCACGCCGAGATCACGATCTTCGCGGTCAGCCCGCGGCTGCGAAGCGCGTTGCGGCAATCGACGACGATCCGGGCGCTCCCGCAGATCGCGGGGTAATCGACCGCGTCGTGGTCGGTCACGATCAGCACGGCGTCGAACGACGCCGGCGTCCCGTCCGTCAGCGCGACCGATCTCGCCCCCTGAAGCGTCCTGTATTCCCGTGTCGCGGGAACCGCGGGCACGAACGGGTCGTGGTAGGCGACCCGCGCGCCGCGCGCCTCCAGCATCGACCAGAGCCTGAGCGCCGGGCTCTCGCGGATGTCGGAGATGTTCTTCTTGTAGGCCAGGCCGACGATGAGGATCCGGCTGCCCGACAGGCCGCGTCCGGCGTGGGTGTCGAGGGCGCGGATCAGCTTGTCGAGCACGAAGCCCGGCATCTGCTGGTTGATCTCGCCGGCGAGCTCGATGAACTTCGTCGCGATCCCGAACTCGCGCGCCTTCCACGTCAGGTAGAACGGATCGATCGGGATGCAGTGCCCGCCGAGGCCGGGGCCCGGATAGAACGGGGTGAAGCCGAACGGCTTGGTCTTGGCCGCTTCGATGACCTCCCAGACGTCGATCCCCATTGCGTCGAAGATCACCTTCAGCTCGTTGACCAGGGCGATGTTGACGGCGCGGAAGATGTTCTCGGTGAGCTTCGTCGCCTCCGCCGTCGCGGTAGACGACACCATCACCGTGCGGGCGACGAACGGCGCATAGAGCGCCTCGGCGAGCCGCGCCGCCGCGGGGCCGTCGCCGCCGACGATCTTCGGGATCGTCGCGGTGCTGAAGGCACGGTTGCCGGGATCCTCGCGCTCGGGCGAGAAGGCGAGGAAGAAGTCCGATCCGCTGCGATAGCCGGTGAGCGCCTCGAGCAGCGGTCGCACGACCTGATCGGTCGTTCCCGGCCAGGTGGTGGATTCGAGCACGACCAGCTGCCCCGGCCGCAAGCGCTTCGCGATCTCCTGCGTGGTCGTGCGCACAAACGACAGGTCGGGCTCGCGCTGCCGGGTGAGCGGCGTCGGAACGCAGATCAGGATCGCGTCGACCTGCGCCAGGTTGTCGAAATCGGTCGTGGCGCGGAAGCGGCCGCTTCCCGCCATCGCCGCCACCGCCCGCGCGGGGATGTGCTCGAGATAGGTCTCGCCGCGCATCAGCATCGCCGGCTTGTCGGCGTCGATGTCGAAGCCGACGACGGCGAAGCCGGCCTCCGTCGCCGCGAGGCAGAGCGGCAGGCCGACATAGCCGAGCCCGACGACCCCGATGGTGGCGGCGCAGCGCTCGAAGCGCGCGGCGATCGCGTCGATCGAGACGTGGGGGACGGCGGCTGGGTCTTCGGTCATCGCATGCGTTCCAGCGCCGGGCTCGTCGCAGCGGCCCGGCGATCGTGTCTTACCCGGTCCGCGGCCTCAGGCCAGGGCGTCGGCATCCGCAGGGCGGTTTTCCTGACGTACAGATGGCAATGCCCTTGCCGGTCTTGACCCGTCTTGGCGCCTATGAGTTATGGCCCCCATTCGAGAGTAGAGGCGGCCATGGCAGAAGATCACACCATCACGAAGGCACTTGCGGAAATCAGCCAGCGCCGTGATCTCCTTCAGGCCGAGTACGAGCGGATCGGGACCGAGCTGGCAAAGCTGCAGATGGCCGAGGGGGCGCTGCGGTCGATCGTCGACAACACGCCGCTCGATGCCGCCGTGTCGCTCGGCGACGGCCCGGCCCGAAGGAGCGCCGAGCGCGTCGCGACGCCCGGCCAGACCTCGACGCGCGGCCCGCGCGGTCCCCGGGCGAACTCGGCGAAGGGCCGGCTCCGCGCCCTCCTGGAAAGCGCCGGCCCGCAGGGCCTGTCCACCGCCCAGATCGCGCAGCGCCTGCCCGACGTCGCGCCGGCCACGCTGAACGCCTACCTCAGCACCATGGCCTCGGGCGGCGAGGCGATCCGCCGGGGCGACTTCATCAGCATCGCCAAGGCGACGTCCGCCGACGCGGATGCGGAGGCCGATGCGGAACTCGAGAACGAGGACGCGTCCGAGGACGAGGCGGCTTCGGAGACCGACGAAGCGACCGCCGAGAACTGAGAACGCGCAGCCCGCGATCGTGCCGGTCGCCGGCCGACGCACCGGCGGGTGACGGTCGCCGCGGTCGGCCGATCCGCGCTTCGTCGCGCAGGCCGCCCTGTCCCGGCCGGCGAAGGTCGCCGTCGCGATCAGGCCCCGCCCTCCGACGGAGCGTCCGGGCTCTGCCGGTTCGCGGCGCCCGCCGCCGGCAGGGCGATCGCCACGCGCAGGCCGGGCGCGTTGTCCTCCAGCGTCAGGCGCCCCTGATGCAGGCGCACGACGGCGGCGACGAGGCTCAGGCCCAGGCCGAAGCCCGGTGCCGATCGGGCGTCCTCCAGGCGCACGAAGCGGTCGAGGACGCGCCCGCGCTCGGCTTCCGGGATGCCCGGGCCGCGATCGGCCACCGTGACGACGATCTCCGCACCGATCCGCGACGCCGCCATCACGATCCCGCCCGGCGACCCGCCGCGGGCCTCGGCGCCGTACTTGATCGCGTTGTCCAGGAGGTTGGCGAGCGCCTGTCCCGCCAGCTCGCGGTTGCCGTCGACGATCAGGCCGTCCGGCGCCGACACGTCGAGGCGCTGGCCGCGCTCCTCGGCCAGCGCCTCGTAGAGCTCGCCGATCGCCCGCACGGACGGTCCGAGATCGAACGGCGCCATCATCTCGCGGGCGTTGCCCGCCTCGAGCCGCGCGATCATCAGGAGCGCGTTGAACACCCGGATCAGGCCGTCGCTGTCCTCGATCACCCCGTCCAGCGCCGCGCGCAGGGCGTCCGGCGAGCGCTCGCCGCGAAGCGCCTCGTCGGCGCGGTTGCGCAGGCGCGTCAGCGGTGTCTTCAAGTCGTGGGCGATGTTGTCGGAGACCTCCCGCAGGCCGCGCATCAGCTCGCCGATCCGCTCCAGCATCAGGTTCAGATTCTGGGCGAGGCGATCGAGCTCGTCGCCGTTGCCCGCGACCGGCAGGCGGCGGCCGAGATCGCCCGCCATGATGGTGCCGGCGGTCTCGGTCATCGCGTCGACCCGCTTGAGGACCCGGCCGGCGACCACCCAGCCGCCGATCACGCCGAGCAGCACCACGACCGCGAGCGAGGTGCCGAAGGTGCTGGCGATCACCCCGCGCAGGCGGTCGCGCTCCTCGACGTCGCGGCCGACGAGCAGCCGGAAGCCGCCGGGCAGCGTGAAGATGCGCACGATCGCGCGATGGGTCTCGCGCCCTTGCGTCTCGCGGCTGCGGCCGTAGACGGTCTCCGCTTGTCCCGGCGTCGCCAGCACGCTCGCGGGCAGGTCGCCGACGTTGCCGACCACGTGGTCGCCGTTGGCCGTGGTCACGAGGTAGAGCGAGGCGCCGGGCTCGGCCGCCCTTCGCTCGACCGCGGAGATCAGCCGGCGCAGACCGCCGCCGTTGTACTGCTCGGCGAGCCCGTTGATCTCGGCGTCTATCGTCGAGACGATCTGGTCGTCGAGGACGCGACGGGCGCTCCAGGCGATGGTGCCGAGCGCCACCCCGGCGCAGGCCGCGAACACGACGAGGTACGCGATCGACAGCTTGAACGCCGTCGTCCGGAACAGCTTCTGGATGCGGACGAAGGCGCTGTCCGGGGTCGGGACGTGCGGCGTCACGGGACGAGGATGCCGGCGATCGCGCGGGCTCGATCCGTCCTCGCGGGCATCATGATGGCGGTCGCGCCTCGTCGGCGCGCAGGATGTAGCCGGCGCCGCGGATGGTGTGGATCATCGGCGTGCCGAAACCCTTGTCGAGCTTGGCCCTGAGGCGCGAGACGTGCACGTCGATGACGTTGGTCTGCGGGTCGAAGTGATAGTCCCAGACGTGCTCCAGGAGCATGGTCCGGGTCACGACCTGGCCGGCATGGCGCATCAGGTACTCCAGCAGCCGGAACTCGCGCGGCTGTAGGGCGACGTCCTGGCCCGCCCGCGTCACCCGGTGGGAGAGCCGGTCGAGCTCGAGGTCGCCGACGCGGTAGGCGGTCGCCTCGGCGCTCGCGGCCGACGAGCCGCCGCGCCGTGCCAACACCTCGACGCGGGCGAGCAGCTCCGAGAAGGCGTAGGGCTTCGGCAGGTAGTCGTCGCCGCCGGCGCGCAGGCCCTTCACCCGGTCGTCCACCTGCCCCAGCGCCGACAGGATCAGCACCGGCGTCGTCACCCTCTGCTCGCGCAGGGAGCGGATCAGCGAAAGCCCGTCGAGCTTCGGCAGCATCCGGTCGACGATCAGCACGTCGTAGGCGCCGTCGCAGGCGAGGCCGTAGCCGTCGAGGCCGTCGGTCGCGTGGTCGGCGAGGTGCCCGGCCTCCCGGAACGCCTTGACGAGGTAGGAGACCGCCTCGCGATCGTCCTCGATGATCAGGAGCCGCATGGGTTCGGTCCATAGCGCGGACCGGGACGGGGCGGAATGGGCTTGGACGGTCACGGTCGGGCTGCCCTCCATCATTCGGTCGTCCGCATCCTGCACCCGCCCGGATGACCGGGAGATCGCGGGAAGATGACCGTTCGGACAGGTTCGCCCGCCACGCGTTGCAGCCATGCCGGGAATGGCGGGATCGGATCGCAACCATGCGGCTTGTCCTGCCGCGCACGCCGTCGCCACGCCGACGATCCACCCACTGACCCGGGCCGGGCGACGGCGCACGACCCATCGCATCCACGGACAGGCCGCATGAACGACATCTCACGCCGTACCCTGATCGCCGCCGGCACCGCGCTCGCCGCCGGCGGCGCCCTCGCCGCCGAAGGGCCGATGCCCGAGCGCGCCGGCAAGGGGGCGGACATCCTCGGGCCGCGCAACCCTGCCCGCGAGGCCGAGGATCCCTACACCGTCGCGCCGCCCGCCACCGACCACGGCACGATGCCGAACCTGAAATGGTCGTTCGCCGACAGCCACATGCGCCTGGAGGAGGGCGGCTGGGCCCGGCAGACCACGGTGCGCGAGCTGCCGATCTCGAAGGCGATGGCGGGCGTGAACATGCGCCTGAAGGCCAACGCGGTGCGCGAGATGCATTGGCACAAGGAGGCCGAGTGGTCCTACATGATCAAGGGCCGTGCCCGGATCACCGCCATCGATCCGGACGGGCGGACCTTCGCGGACGACGTCGGCGAGGGCGACCTGTGGTACTTCCCCTCCGGAATCCCGCACTCGATCCAGGCGCTGGAATCCGACGTCGACGGCTGCGAGTTCCTGCTGGTGTTCGACGATGGCGGCTTCTCGGAAGACTCGACCTTCCTGATCACCGACTGGCTGGCGCACACCCCGAAGGAGGTGCTCGCCAAGAACTTCGGCCTGCCGGAAAGCGCCTTCGCGAACATCCCCGAGCGCGAGCTCTACATCTTCCCCGGCCCGAAGCCCGGCCCGCTGGCGGGCGACCGGATGGGGGGCGCCGGGCCGATCCCGAAGTCGTTCAGCCACCGGATGCTGGCGCAGGAGCCGATCCGCACGAAGGGCGGAACGGTGCGGATCACCGATTCGACCAACTTCCCGGCCTCGGAGACGATCGCCGCGGCGCTGGTCGAGCTCGAACCCGGCGCGATGCGGGAGCTGCACTGGCACCCGAACGGCGACGAGTGGCAGTACTACCTCTCCGGCAAGGGGCGGATGACGGTGTTCGGCTCGGAGTCGAAGGCGCGGACCTTCGACTACCAGGGCGGCGACGTCGGCTACGTGCCGTTCGCCATGGGCCACTACATCGAGAACACCGGCGACACGCCGCTGACCTTCCTCGAGATGTTCAAGAGCCCGCGCTACGCCGACCTGTCCCTGCGCCAGTGGATGGCGCTGACGCCGCACGCGCTCGTCCAGGCCCACACCAAGCTCGATCCGAAGCTGATCGACGGGCTGTCGGCGAAGAAGGACCCCGTGGTGCCGCTCTGAGGCGGCGTCCCTACACGTCGTTGCCGAGCCGGGCCGAACGGCCCGGCGTCGGGGCCGGAGCCGGGGGGCTCTGCTGGGCGACGCTCGGCGGCGCGTCCTGGCCGCGGCCGGGCACGACGACGAGGCGCTGGACCTCGCCGCGCAGGTAGGCCTGCAGGAAGGCCTGGTAGTCCTTGAACGACACGCAGCCGTTCGAGGCCCCTGTCGGCCCCAGCATGTAGGTGTGGGCGAGGAGCCCGACCCGGCCGTAGACCGCGGCGGTGCCGCCGACCGGCGTGAGCCGGATCGCGCGGACGCCGTGGAACAGGTCCTCGCGCTCGGTGAGGTCGTAGGTGCCGGGCGGCGTCGCCCCCCGCATCCGCACGTGGACGTTGCGCGGGTCGTCCATCATCTCGCCGAGGCCGGAATGCGCCTCGAGCTTGGTGCCGTTGGGCAGCGTGACGATCCGCGCGCTGATGTCGTAGATCGCGACCGCCGCCGGGTCGGGGTTGGCCGGGGGCACGATCCGCTGGCGCGGCAGGTTCGCGGGGGAGGGCGTCTCCAGCGCGGCATAGGCCAACGCCGGCGTCGCGGTGCGCTCGATGCCGAAGAACTTCTCCAGGAAATTGCGATCGTCGGGGGCGGGCGCCGGGATCTCCGCCGTCCGGCTGCGGCGGGACGCCTGCCGGTCGGCGCGGCGGGTCGTCTCGGGACCGATCGGGCGCCGGAACTCCGGCGGCCGCGGCACCGGCAGCGGCACGGTCTGCGCCAGCAGGTTGGGCTCGGCAGCAGGCGGCGCGCCCGGAGGCGGCGCGTCCTGCGGGACCGGCTCCTGCTGCGCGAACGGGGTCGCCGGCTCCGGCGGCGCCTGCGGGCGCTCGGCGGACCAGTCGGGGAACGCTTCGAGCAGGGCTTCCCGCCACCGCGCGCGGGCGTCCGCTCCGAGCGTCGGCGCCGGGTCCTGAGCGACCGCGCCGGGCACGGCGCCGGCCGAGGCGACGAGGGGGTCCGATGTCGGTGCGGTGCGCAGACCGCCGAGGACGACGCTGCCCGAGACGAGGGCGGCGACGGCTGCGACCGAGGCCGCCCTCAGCGCGACGCGGCGCAGGCTCGCGCTCGACCGAAACCGTTGCGACTGTGGGCCGGAGGAGGGAACTTCGACCATGCGGACACCGCCTGTTGCCAAACGGATGCCGTCGATCCGATCCCGCGACTGCCGGACGTATCCCTGCAAGCGGGCTGATCCGCACCCTCCCGGCCCGATCGGCCGAGCGGTGAGATGGCTCAGCCCGCCCGGTTTTTGTGGGGCGGCTTTATGGTTAACCGGCGACGAATCGTGGCCGTTCTCGGCCGGGGTTCGTCGCCGTGGCGGCCTGTCCGATCGCCGAGGTCAGTCCCCGTCTATCTGCCGGCCCATCAGGGCGATGGCGCGCTGGTACACCGAGGCGGCGTTCCAGCCCTGGAGCGCGGCGAAGTTGGGCTCGCCGGGCTGGTATCCGGCGCCGGCCTGCCAGCCGTGACCCTTCAGGAAGTTCGCCGTCGAGCTGAGCGCCGCGCCGACGTTGTTGAGGTCGCCGGTGCCGTAGGTCAGCACGTTCTTCGGCAGGAACTGGGTATGCCCGACCTCGCCGTGGGCCGCGCCGCGCGTGGCGGACGTGATCAGGCCGCGGTCGACCAGGGTGAGGGCCGCGTAGAGCTGGTCGGTGAAGTAGGCCGAGCGGCGGCAATCGTAGGCCAGCGTCGCCACCGCGGACAGCGTGTTGACGTTGCCGCGCACCGCGCCGAACCCGGTCTCCATGCCCCAGATCGCCAGCAGCGGGCCGGGGGGAACGCCGTAGCGCTGCTCGATCTGCGCGAACAGCGCCGCGTTCTGGCGCTTGAGCGCCCGCCCGCGCGAGACGATGGTGGTGGCGCCGCGCTTGGCCAGGAACTGGTCGAGCGAGAGCTTGAAGCTCTTCTGGCCGCGGTCGGCCGAGATGGTCGGCGTCGAGTAGGAGGTCTCCTGCAGGGCGGCGAGGCTCGCGGCGCTCGCCCGGCCGCGGGCTTCCTCGGCGAACTGGGTCTTCCAGGCCTCGAAGCCGCTCGCCGAGTTGCCGCACTGGGCCGCCTCGGCGCCGCCGGCGAAACAGGCGAGCGCCACCGCGGCAACGGCCGCCAGGGAGGCGCGGCGCTTGGGGTCGGTCACGGAGATCTCCATCGACAGTCGGTTGGGTTGGGGGTTGGGTCGGGCTGGGAAACGCGGCACGGTTCGGCCAGAACGGCGCGGTGCCGGCTTCCTGCGGTCTGGCTCGCTATGTAGCGGGCGTTGCAGCCGGACATAACCCCGCGCCCGCCACCGAGGACAAGTTCATGAAGGTTGTTGCAGATCTGTGCATCGTGCCGATGGGCGTCGGCCCCTCGGTCTCGCCCTACGTCCGCGAGATCAAGACGATCTTGGAGACGAGCGGGCTCGACGCCGAGATGCATGCCAACGGCACCAACATCGAGGGCGAGCTCGCCGACATCTGCCGGCTGATCGAGCTGTGCGAGGAGCGGCTGAGCCAGATCGGCGTGCAGCGCGTGTTCTACACGATGGCGTTCTCGTCGCGCCGGGACAAGGCGCAATCGATGGCCGACAAGCTGACCGCGGTCTCGTAGCGCTCGGAGATCCCCACCGCGCGCGGCAACCGGGCCGGCTCAGAGATAGTGGCGGAACACCGTCTGGCCGACCGTCGACTCGTGCTCCGCCGACAGCAGGTCGGCGAGGCACCGATAGGCCAGCAGCAGGCCGGTCGCGAGGGCGGCCAATGCCAGGAGGAGCGGGTTGGCGAGCGGCGTGACGGCGAAGGCCAAGGCCACGAGGACGACGGGAAGACGCAGGAGCCGGGTCGCGATGGTCATCTGTGCTGCCTCGCCGTCGTCGGGTCATCGAACGCACCCACGGTAGGCGCCGCGGGTTGCACGAATGTTTCCTGCGCCCGACGCAGCCGCTTCGGGGTGCTCCAGCGCACCTCGGCCCTCCGAAGCCGGAAATTTCGTGCCGAATGCGTCGGCGCGGCTCGACGAGCCCTCGCCGGGCCGGCGCATCGGCAGGATGCCATCGCGACGGCTCGGCCAGTCGTCGGCGTCGCTGTTGCTGCCCGCCCCGCCGAGACGTTGTGGATTGCCGGTATGATGCGAGACAAACGCCACGGTCGAGCGACGCTCGAGACCGAGGGCGCCGTGCCCCGGGAGACGGCGAAAAACCGAAAGTCAGCGGTCCGTGGCGGAGGGAGCGGGATTCGAACCCGCGATACCGTTTCCGGTATACACACTTTCCAGGCGTGCGCCTTCAACCACTCGGCCACCCCTCCGTGCCCGGCAAGCGTCGGCGCCGCGCATCGCGCGGGCGGCGGACGGTTCGACCGGGTGGCGTGCTGTACCCGCCGCGTCGCCCGGGTGCAAGCGGCTTGACCGCTCCGGTCTAGGAGCGTGCGCGGCGCGACACGAGCGTGGTGGTGGCGATGGCGAGGCCGGTCCCGAGCATCGCCGCGCCGCCCTTGACGACGAAATCGGCGAGGCGGCCGTGCCGGGTCAGGGTGAGACCCTGCCCTAGCTCCAGGATGGCCGCGAGGGCGACGACGCCGACGAGGACGACGAGCCATCGGCGCGGATAGGCGAGGGCGAACAGCATCCCGAGCGCGCCGTAGGCGAGCGCGCGCTCGACGTTCGCGGGCGCCACGGACGGCCGCAGGTCGATCGGCGACAGGGTGACGAAGACGAGCGCGGCCACCACGAGCCAGGCCGTGACGCGGAAGAAGGATTGCATCGGGTCGTGTCGCCCGAGACCGGCCTGCGGGTCAATGCAGGCGATCGATGAGCTTGGCGTGCGGACGCGAAGCTAAGTCACCGCCCGTGGGCGATCGGCCTCCATGGCTGCCGAGCCTCACGGTTCTCGATGCGGGCGCCCGACGCTCCGGCCGACGCTCACGGTCGCCCGCGAGCCGCCTCGGACGTCGGTGCGGCAGGAGGGGCCGTCTGCCGGACGCGCCGACGGTCGGCGCGCGCTCAGAACCAGGACCGCGTGGCGAAGGAGTAGTCGACCTTCAGGCCGAACAGGAACTGGTCCGGGTTGCCGAACGGGCGCCGCACCAGCGGGCTGTCGCCGGAGGAGCCGAGGATGCGCGAGTAGCCGGCGTAGCCGGTATAGGCCCAGGTCGCGTCCTGGGTGTAGGTGACCGCGCCGAGCACGCCCGCGGAGAAGAAGCTGCCGGGGTCGTAGGCGGCGACGCGACCGTTCACGGCGGCCTCGTCGGCGGTGACGCCGAAGTACTTCCGCGCGTAGGAGGCGTCGCCGATGTTCAGGCGCGGTCCGATCGAGAACTGGAAGCGGTCGACCGGCAGGATGTAGTCCGCCCCGACCGAGCCGACGGTGCCGTGGTGCCCGTACACGCCCTGCCGGACTTCCACCCGCGTGCGGATCGACGGGATCGGGTAGAACTCGATGAACAGGCCCGGCTCGACGGCGAAGCGCGCATCGCGGAAGCCGAACAGGTGCCGGCGGTCGTCGCCGTAGTAGCGGCCCGGCACGAAACGCGCGGTCGGGCCGATGCGGAACACCGCGTTGTCGTAGAGCGAGAAGCTGAACCCGTCGTCGGGCGCGGAGAAGCGGCGCGGCTCGCCGGCGCGGCGCACGTCGATCGCCGGGTAGCCGATCACCGTGTAGTCCTCCGAGCCGGGATAGCGCGGCGTGAACTGGAGGTTGCCGGTCAGGGTCACGATCCAGGTGTCGGGATCGACCTGCGCGAAGGTCGGCACTGCCCGCGGCATGATCGCGCCGAGGTCGGCGGCGAGGGCCGATCCGCCGAGGCCGATCGCGAGGGGGAGGGCGAGGAAAGCCGCACGCGGCTTCGAGGAGGGGCGAACCGCATTGCTCATGGCCGATCTTATAGACACGCCGAACCGCGCTCCGCCCGCGTTTCATCCCGTCGCGGCCGCAAAAATCCCAATTGTGTCCGCGCCGCAACGAACGCTTGCAACCGGCCGAACGGGTGATCGCGTCCGGTGCCTCTCAGGATTGCAGGGCTTCGGGTCGAAGGGTCGGGATCATGCCCCGAGCAGCGGCGGCGGCCGGCGCGAGACCCAGCCGGCCGCCGCGTCGTAGGCGGCGCCGAGCTGCAGGCAAGCCAGCTCGCCTCGGTTGGGGCCGACGATCTGGATGCCGGTCGGCAGCCCGCCGGGGCCGAACCCGGCCGGAACGTTCAGGGACGGCAGGCCGCTCATGGTCGCCGGGATCACCACCTGCATCCAGCGGTGATAGGTGTCCATCGTGCGGCCGCCGACCTCTTTCGGCCAATCGAGGCCGATCGCGAACGGGAACACCTGCGCGCTCGGCATCACCAGGAAGTCGAAGCGCGCCATGAAGGTCCGCGCGGCCTCGTACCAGGCGGTGCGGCCCTCCTGCGCCGACCTGATCTGGTCGGCGGTGAGGGCCAATCCCCGCTCGACCTCCCAGATCGCCTCGGGCTTGAGCAGGGCGCGGTGCACCGGGTCGTCGTAGAGCGGGCGGAGGCTCGACGCATTCATCCAGGCGCGCAGCAGGACGTAGTCCTGCCACAGCCGCTCCATGTCGAAGGCGGGCCGGGCGTGCTCGACGCGGCAGCCGACCGCCTCGAAGGCCGATAGCGCCTCGACCCCGCATTCCAGCACCCCGGGATCGAAGGGCAGCTGCCCGTCGAGGTCGCCGAGCCACGCGATCCGCGTGCCGGAAAAATCGCGCTTCAGGTCCTCGGCGAAGATCGCCGGATCCTGCGGGATCGAGAACGGCACGCGCGGGTCGGCGCCGGCCTGAACCGACAGCATCAGGCCGATATCGGCCGGCGAGCGGCCGATCGCGCCGGAGACGCCCAAGCCCGGCGTGAACACGTCCGGTGCGGCGATCGGGATCCGGCCGTAGCTGGTGCGCAGGCCGAACAGGTTGTTGAAGGCCGGCGGGTTGCGAAGGCTACCGGCATGGTCGCTGCCGTCGGCCACCGGCTGCATCCGCAACGCCACCGATACCGCGGCGCCGCCGCTCGAGCCGCCCGCGGACCTGCTCTGGTCGTAGGCGTTGGCGGTGGCGCCGTAGACCGGGTTGAAGGTATGCGAGCCGAGGCCGAATTCCGGGACGTTGGTCTTGCCGATGAACACGGCGCCGCCGCGGCGAAGCCGTCCCGCCATGATCGAGTCGGCCGGCGCGATCCGGTCGCGGAAGATCGGCGAGCCCTGCGTGAACGGCAGGCTGCGGACCGCATCGAAGTCCTTCACCGCCAGAGGAAACCCGTGGAGCGGGCCGGCGCTCTCGCCGCGGGCGAGGCGGGCGTCGCGCTCCGCGGCTTCCGCGATCAGGCGGCCCGGGTCCTGCAGCGCGACGATCGCGTTCACCGCCGGGTTCAGCCGCGCGATCCGCGCGAGCGCGGCTTGCATCACCTCGACGCAGGACACCGCCTTCCGGTGGATCGCGGCGGACAGCGCGACCGCGCTCATGTCGAGGATGTCGGACGGCGCGCTGGATGTCATCGGAACTCCACCGGGCAAGCGGTCAGGTCAGCCGCCCTTCCTGATAGGCGTGGCAGGCGACGCCATCGATCAGCGTCGGCACCTCGGCCCGGCAGCGGTCGTCGGCGAAGGGGCAGCGCGGGTTGAAGCTGCAGCCCGGCGGCGGGTCGATCGGGTTGGGGATCTCGCCGGAGACCGGCGTGCGCTGCCGCCCTGTCAGGCCGATATCGGGCACCGCGTCGAGCAGCATCCGGGTGTAGGGATGCTTCGGATGCGTGAATAGCTCGCGCCCGCCGCCGATCTCGACGACGCGGCCGAGATACATCACGCCGATCCGCGTCGCCATGTGGCGCACCACGGCGAGGTTGTGGCTGATGAACAGGTAGGTCAGCCCGAGCCGGTCCTGCAGGTCGCGCATCAGGTTGAGGATCTGTGCCTGCACCGACACGTCGAGCGCCGAGGTCGGCTCGTCGCCGACCAGGAACTCCGCTTCCGAGGCGAGCGCGCGGGCGATGGCGATGCGCTGGCGCTGCCCGCCGGAGAAGGCGTGCGGGTACTTCACCCGGTCGTCGGGATGCAGGCCGACCAGCGTGAGCAGCTCCCCGACGCGGTCGGCGATCGCCGCCTCGCCCCGGAGCAGGTCGAAGGCCCGAATCGGCTCGGCGACGATCCGTCCGACCCGCCAGCGTGGGTTCATCGACGCGTAGGGATCCTGGAACACCATCTGGATGCGTCGCCGCAGCCGGCGGCGGGCCGCGTTCTGCGCCGGATCGGTCATCGAGACGCCGGTGATGCGGACGTCGCCCGCACTCGGCGGAAGCAGGCCGACCACCATGCGCGCGACCGTCGACTTGCCGGAGCCGGATTCGCCGACCAGGGCGAAGGTCTCGCCGCGCTCGATCGTGAAGGCGACGCCGTCGACCGCCTTCAGCCACTGCTTCGGCTGCCGCTCGATCATCCGGTTGAGCCACGGCTTCGACACGTCGAACAGCCGTCGCAGGCCCTCGACCTCGACGTACGGCGCGGGCGTGCTCATGCCGCCACCTCGGCGCGATCGTAGAGGTGGCAGGCGACGCGGTGCTCGCCCACCGGGATCGGGTCGGGGCGCTCGACGCGGCAGCGGTCGAACACCTTCGGGCAGCGCGGGTTGAAGGCGCAGCCGGCGGGAATCGCGGTCAGGCGCGGCATCGCACCGGGGATCTGCGCCAGCCGCCCGGTCTCCTGCGTCAGGGTCGGGATCGCGCCCATCAGGCCCTTGGCGTAGGGATGCAGAGGGTCGCCGACCACGGCGCGGACCGGGCCGATCTCGGCGATGCGGCCGGAATACATCACCGCGACCCGGTCGGCCGCCTCGGCGATCACGCCCATGTCATGGGTGATCAGCATCACGGCGGTGCCGTGATCGCGCCCAAGGCGCTTGAGCAGTGTGATGATCTGCGCCTGCACCGAGACGTCGAGCGCCGTCGTCGGCTCGTCGGCGATGATCAGCTCAGGCTCGGCCGCCAGCGCGAGGGCGATCACCACGCGCTGGCGCATGCCGCCGGAGAACTCGTGCGGATAGCCGTCGATCCGCCGCTCGGGCGCCGGGATGCCGACCTCGGCGAGCAGGTCGATCGCCCGCGTCCGCGCGGCCTTGGCCGAGAGGTCGGTATGCGTCTGCACGGTTTCGATGATCTGCCGTCCGATGCGGTAGAGCGGGTTGAGGCTGGTCAGCGGGTCCTGGAAGATCATGCCGATGCGCCGGCCCCGGATGCGGCGCAGCCGCTCGGGCGGCAGGTCGTCGATGCGTTCGCCGCCGAGCCGGATCTCGCCGCCGCTGATCCGGCCGGGCGGGTCGATCAGGCCGATCACCGCCGCGCCGGTCACCGATTTCCCGGCGCCGGATTCGCCGACGACGCCGAGGATCTCGCCGCGGGCGATGTCGAAGGACACGCCGTCGATCGCCTTCAGGATGCCGCGCCGCGTCGCGAACTCGACGCGCAGGTCGCGGACGGAGAGGACGGGTTCTGTCATTGCAGCTTCGGGTTCAGCGCGTCGCGCAGCCAGTCGCCGAGCAGGTTGATCGCCAGCACCAGCCCGGCGAGCGCCAGGCCGGGGAAGGCGACGATCCACCACTCGCCGGAGAACAGGAAGCGGTTGCCGGTGCGGATCAGCGTGCCCAGCGACGGCATGGTCTCGGGCAGGCCGGTCCCTAGGAACGACAGCGTCGCCTCAGTGATGATCGCGAGCGCGAGGTTGATCGTCGCGATGACGAAGACCGGTCCCAGCACGTTCGGCAGGACATGGCGGACCATGATCACGGGCGACGACAGCCCGATCAGGCGCCCGGCCTGGACGTAGTCCTTGTTCTTCTCGACCATCACCGAGGAACGGACGGTGCGGGCGTACTGCACCCAGAACGACAGCCCGATTGAGACGACGATCAGCCCGATGGTCGCGTTGGTGTCGAGGCCGCCGCCGGCCGCGGCCTTCGCCACGCCGTCGACGACCAGCGCGATCAGGATCGCCGGGAAGGTCAGCTGCACGTCGGCGACGCGCATGATGACCGTGTCGACGAGGCCGCCGAAGTAGCCGGCGATCAGCCCGAGCGCGAGGCCGAGGCCGCCCGAGACGAGCACGCCGAGAAGGCCGACGACGAGCGAGAGGCGCAGGCCGTAGAAGACGGCCGAGAGCACGTCGCGGCCCTGGTCGTCGGTGCCGATCAGGAACGGCGCCTGCCCCTCCGCCGACCAGATCGGCGGCAGGTTCGAGTTGATCAGGTCGAGCTCGGCCGGATCGTAGGGATTCTGCGGCGAGATCCACGGCGCGGCAATGGCGAGCGCGAAGAATAGCACCGTGACGGTGAGCGCCGCCATCGCCAGCTTCGAGCGGCGGAAGCTCGCGAAGACGTCGGAATCGAGGAACCGCGCCCAGCGCGAGGGCGTCGCGGCGAGGGCGCTCATGCGGTGCGTCCCGCCAGCCGCAGGCGCGGGTCGACGATCGTGTAGAGCACGTCGACCGCGAGGTTGATCGCCACGAAGATCGCCGCGACCAGCACCAGGTAGGCGGCCATGATCGGGATGTCGACGTTCTGCACCGCCTGCACGAAGAGCAGGCCCATGCCCGGCCACTGGAACACCGTCTCGGTGATGATCGAGAAGGCGATCACCGAGCCGAGCTGAAGCCCGGCGATGGTGATGACCGGGACGAGGGTGTTCTTCAGCGCATGCCCGAAATGGATCGAGCGGGTGGTGAGGCCGCGCGCCCGGGCGAAGCGGATGTAGTCGGCGCGCAGCACCTCCAGCATCTCGGCGCGGACGAGCCGCATGATCAGCGTCATCTGGAACAGCCCCAGGGTGATCGAGGGCAGGATCAGGGCACGGAGCCCCGAGACCGTGAGGAAGCCGGTGGTCCACCAGCCGAGGCGCACGGTGTCGCCGCGGCCGAACGACGGCAGCCAGCCGAGCGTCACCGAGAACAGGAAGATCAGCAGGATGCCGATCAGGAAGGTCGGCAGGCTGACGCCGGCGAGCGAGATCGCCAGGAAGAGCTTGGCCAGCGCCCTCTCGCGGTGCAGCGCGCAGTAGACCCCCATCAGGATCCCGACGACGAGGGCGAAGATCGTGGCGCACAGCGCCAGCTCGAGGGTCGCGGGCATCCGCTCCGCCAGCAGGTGCGAGACTGGCTGGCGGAACTGGTACGAGATCCCGAAATCGCCTCGCAGCACGTTGGCGGCGTAGCGCGCCGCCTGCACCGCGACGGAGTCGTCGAGCCCGAGGTTCCTGCGGATCTCGGCCCGCTCCGAGACCGGGGTGTCGACGCCGACGATCTGGTTCACCGGGTCGCCGGCGAAGCGGAACATCGAGAACGCGATCACCCCGACGACGGCCAGGACCACGACCGATTGCAGCAGGCGGCGGAGGATGAAGGCGAGCATCGGGTCAACCGTTCACGCCGCGCCTCAAGGCTTCTTCGACACCCAGTAGAGCAGCAGGAGGTTGTCGGGCCGCTGCGTCAGCGTCACCGTCTTCGAGACGCCCCAGGCCAGCGCCTGCTGGTGCAGCGGGATGACGGCCCAGTCCTTCTGCAGGATCTCGAAGCCCTCCTTGATCTCGGCGTCGCGCTTGGCCTGGTCGGTCTCGCCCTCGACCTGGTCGGCGATGGCGTCGAGCTTGGTGTTGCAGTAGCCGCCGAGGTTCCAGCCGCCGCGGCTCGACTTCGGATCGGTCCGGCAGCCGACCATCTCGTAGAGGATGTTGTGGCTGTCCTGTGACGACGGCGTCCAGCCCAGCAGGTAGAACGCGGTGTCGTAGTTCGGCGCCAGCACCTTGGCGAAGTACTTGGCCTTCGGCTGGGCGTTGAGGTTCACCTTCACGCCGACGCGGGCGAGCATCGACACGACCGCTTGGCAGATCGCCTCGTCGTTGACGTAGCGGTCGTTCGGGCAATCCATCGGGACGGTGAAGCCGTCCGGGTAGCCGGCCTCGGCGAGCAGGGCCTTGGCCCGTTTCGCGTCCGTTGCCGGCCGCTTGAACTCGGCCGAGCGCGCGTAGAGCGAGGGCGCAATCATCAGGGCGGTCGGCGTCGCCTGCCCGCGCATGACGCGCTTGGCGATCGTGTCCTCGTCGATGGCGAGGTACATTGCCTCGCGCACGCGCACGTCCCTGAACGGGTTCTTGCCCTTGATGCTCGAGTCCTTGAGCTCGTCGCGGACCTGATCCATTCCGAGAAAGATCGTGCGCAGCTCCGGCCCGGTCATCACCGTGGCGTTGCCGCTGGCGTTGACGCGCTGCTGATCCTGCAGCGGCACCGGGTCGATCCAGTCGACCTCGCCGCCGAGCAGGGCCGCGACGCGGGTGGCGTCGTTCGAGATCGTGGTGAACACCGCCTCGTCGAGGTTCGACTCGACCTTGCCCCAGTAGCCGGGGAACTTCTTGAAGATGGTGCGGACGCCGGGCTGGTGCTCGGTGATGACGAACGGGCCGGTGCCGTTCTCGTGCAGGGTGGCGTAGCTCGGCGACGCCGCGCTCACGGGCGAGGGCGCGACGGCGTTGTTCTTCTCCGCCCAGGCCTTCGACATGATGTACCAGGTCGAGAACTGGTAGACCGCGATCGGGTTGGGCTTCGACAGCACCATGTCGACGGTGTGGTCGTCGACCTTCACGAACTTGGCGTCGGACGGGATGTTGGTGGTGAAGCTCGATCCGGCGGCCCGGACCCGGTCGGCGGAGAACAGCACGTCGTCGGCGGTGAAGGGCGAGCCGTCGTGGAAGCTGACGTTCTTGCGCAGGTGGAAGCGCCAGCGCGTCGGCTCCGGCGTCTCCCACGATTCGGCGAGGCCGGGCGCGAGGTTAAGATCCTTGTCGCGGGTGATCAGCGCCTCATAGACTGCGGCGTGCATGCCGATCGTGAAGCTTTCCTTCAGCGAATACGGATCGAGGGACTTGATGTCGCCCTGGAAGGCGAAGCGGAAGACGTTGGCCGCCTGGGCCGGCGCCATCCCGAAGGCCAGGGCAAGGCCGGCGGCGGCCGCGAACGTCCGGATCCGTGACATCGACAAACGCAACTCCCTGAAGCGACCGGTCTCGGCGGGATCGACGACCCTTGGATGCCTAAGAAAACGGCACCGGGTCAACCGCCCGTCATATCATTCGGGATGATCCGTCGTTTCGGCGCCCGCCGCGAGGGCGCGCACGCATGGATCGCCATGCACCATGCGGGACTCGTGCCAGCGGTTGCGGATCGCCGACCGCGCCGGATCGATCTCGGCGGTGCATGACCTTTCCGAGGCCCCTCGACTCTCGATGCACCGTCGTCCACGGCTCTTCGCGCGCGCCGCGATCGGCGACGGGGGAGGTTGTCTTGAGAAACATCATTGCAACGACGGCGGTTCTTGGATTCCTTTTCGCAAACCCAGCATCCACCGCGTCGGCGAAGCCGTTCGAGCTGCCCGACACCAAGCCGATCGTGACGATCGACCTCCCGAACGCGTGGTCGCCCGAGGAAATCGAGAAGGGTGCCCAGGCGACGTCCCCGGATACGTCGATCTACGTCGCTTTCGAGGTGCAGAACCTTAAGAACCTCGAGAACGCCATCGTCGAAGGCGTGAAGTTCTTCGCCGAGAGCGGTGTGAAGATTGATCCGAAGTCGCAGAAGAAGTCCGAAGCCAAGATCAACGGCTTCGACGTGGTCGATCTCGGCTGGGACGGCGTCGACAAGGACGGCCCGACCAAGGTGAGCCTGTCGATCATCGTGCTGTCGGAGACCAAGGTCGGCATGCTGTCCTATTGGGGCTCGCCCGCTGGCGCGACGAAGTACGCGGCGCAGCTCAAGGCGATCGCCAGCAGCATCCAGCCGCTCGGCCGATAGGCGACTCGCTGTCGCCGGGCCGGACCTAGCTCGCCGGGGCGGACCTAGCTCGCCGGGCCGGACCTGCCCTCGCGGCGGTCGGGCCCGGCGCCGCCGCACAGGTGCTGGGAATCGCCGAGCGTCCGGAAATCCTGCGTGCGCAGGTTGGTCGTCGTGAAGACCTTGCCGCGGTCGTCGCCCTTCGGGATCGAGACCGGGCAGGTCTCCCTAGGGTCGCCGACCTTCGCGTTCGCGACCGCCGGGTCGAAGTCGTACGACACGCCGTGGACGCCGTTTCCAAGCTCGACGCCGGTGCCGTCGTCGGTGGCCTTGCTCTTGGGTCTCATCAGCGGAGCGCCGAAGCGCCTCCCGATCGCGGGAATCACCGTCGTCGCGCAGACCCCGACCCGCCTCGGCATCGCATCGCCGGCGACGGTGGGTCCGGCAAGGCGTGCGGCGATCACGACGGCGACGGCGAGGGGCGTGGGCGTGCCCGCAGCGTATCGCCCGCGGCCATCGTGTGCAGCGGCTCCGAACGGCGCCGCGTCAGTGCGCCGGGATCGGGGCGAGCGCGTCGGCTTCGTCCTCGTCGGCCTCGATTTCCGCATCGGCCTCGGTCTCGTGCCCGGTCAGCCCGCCGGCCTCGGCGAGTCCCTTGGCGGCCTTGCGCAGAAGCTTGCGCAGGCGTCGCCGCTCCTTGTTGTCGAGGCCGGCGAGCAGCTCCGCCTCGACCGCGTCCCAGATGCCCTCGATCGCCTCCGCCTTGGCGAGGCCCGCCTCGGTGAGGCGCACGCGCACGATGCGGCCGTCGCCGGCCTCCGCGCGCCGCTCGACGAAGCCGAGGGCGGCGAGCCGCGAGATCGTCTTCGATGCGGTCGGCGGGCGCACGCGCAAGGTCGCGGCGAGGTCGCCCATCGTCATCGTGCCGGAGGCCGCGAGCACCTGCACGACCTGCTCCTGGCCGGCGAACAGGTCGAGCGTCGCCAGCCGGTCGCCGATGCGGGCGCGATGCAGGCGCGCCGCCTGGACCAGCGCCCAGCCGACGCTCTTGGCGCCCGGTGGCTTCGATCCGGGCCGCTTCGCGGCCGCCGTTTCGGGGCTCGGAGCCGGGACTTCACCGGGGCGCTCAGCCGAGGCGTCGCGGCTCTTGCGCTTGATCCGCGCCGCGTCGGGAGCGGGCCGCGCGTCCTTCCGGTTCTTCGCCTTGCCGTTCACGGGCAGCCCCGGGTTCTCGATGACCGGCGCGGCTGCCGGGATCTCGTCCGCCGCTGACATCCCATACCCCGCGCTGCACGACCGAACACGCCGAAAATCCGGCCCCGGAAACGGGACCGGCCTCGTTCGCGGCCGGCTGTGCCTCGGGCGTGTGAAGCTGGGATGACGGTCGGGGCGGCGATCCCCTGCTCAGCAGGGCATGAGGCGGCGGAGCTGGTCGAGGATGTCCTCGCCGCTGCACGGGCGGGCGATGAAGTGCGCGCCGGCCGGCATCCGGGCCGGGTCGGGCGCGGCGCGGCCCGAGACGATCAGGATCGGCAGCTTCGGTCGCGCCTCGGCGACGGAGCTGGCGAGGTCGAAGCCGTTGGCCTTGCCCGATAGCTCCACGTCGGTGACGAGGCCGCAGATGTCCGGCCGCGCCTGAAGGATGCTCATCGCCCGCTCGGCCGATGCGCATTGCACCGTCTCGTAGCCGCCACCCTCGAGAACGTCGCCGAGATCCATGATGGTCAGCGCCTCGTCCTCGACGAGGAGGATCACGGGCCGGTCTTCCTGGGGACTCGTCTGCTCGCTCGTCACGATATGCATCTCCAGCGTTTCGGTCCGAGAGCGTCGCCGGGTCACGCCCCCCGCCGCACCCTCATCCTGGATGTCCAACGGCAGAGGGGCGTTCCGGTTGCAGCGACGCTGGCCGGTCCTCGAAGCGTCCGTGGCAGGTCGAATGCCACCGACATCGGGTCGGAAAGTCTTTCCCGTGGATGACGGCCGAAGGTCGTCGCTCCGCCCTGCAACGATCCGCCGCCGATCCGGCGATGTCCCCGCTTCGTGCCGGCGACCCGCAACGCGGCGTTCGGCGACACGGGCGGCCGCGATCTCTGTCGCTAGGTAATTATTCCGTGATAATGGGGCGCCTCCGGATCGTCGATCTCGGCGCGGTTCCGGCCCCCGACCGCGACGACGGATCGGAGGATGCCATGCGACGGCGTGACCTCGAGCAACTTCTCCCCCTCGCCATTCTCAGCGTTTCCACAGTGCTGGCCGTACGACTCGACACGCGGCCTGGAGCGCTGGCCATGGCCGCGAGCGCCGCTTGTTCGCCTCTGATGAAATGGTGGCTGGAAACCCGGCGAACGCCATCGGCATCCGATGACGGACGGGCGATCAGGAAGAGGCCTATCATCATCGCAGTGGGTTGGACGCTCCTCGGTACGGCGATCGCCGCGCGGCCGCTCTACGACCTCGTCGCCGCGCTTGATGGTGGAGTCGCGATCGGATCGGCCGTTTGCGTGGTCTGGAGCGGCACGCTGTACTGGATCCTGAGATCGTGACGGTCAGCGCGGTACCGCACGTCCGTGCGGGCCGGCGAGATGCGACATCCGGCGCGGCCTTGAGTGGGTGGGATCCCATTCCTTCGCGAAGCACCGCCCTCCTCGCCGCAGCCCGCGTCATGGTGCCCGTCAAATCGCCCTGTGCGACGCGACCCCCGTGGATACCGAGACGACGGATTCGATGAGGTGGTCGAGGTCGTCCCGGCCGATGGTCAGCGCCGGCGTCAGGTAGACGACGTCGCCGAACGGGCGCACCCAGACGCCGCGCTCCACGAGCCGCGCCTTGAGCGTCGCGAGGTCGGGCGGCTCGGCGAACTGCACCACGCCGATCGCGCCGAGCGTGCGGATGTCGGCGATGCCCGGCCGCCCACGGAGCGGTTCGAACCCTTCCGCGAGGCGCGTGCCGATCGCGCGGGCCTGCTCGAGCCGCGGCTCGCGCGCGAACAGGTCGAGGCTGGCATCGGCGGCCGCGCAGGCGAGCGGGTTCGCCATGAAGGTCGGGCCGTGCATCAGCGCGGCGCCGGGATCGTCCGACCAGAAGGCGGAGAACACCTCGCTGGTGGCGATCGTGGCCGCGAGCGCCATCGTGCCGCCGGTCAGCGCCTTCGACAGGCACAGGATGTCGGGCACGATGCCGGCCTGCTCGCAGGCGAACAGCGTGCCGGTGCGGCCGAAGCCGGTGAAGATCTCGTCGACGATCAGCGGCAGGCCGTGGCGGCGGGCGAGGCGCGCGATCGTCGCCAAGACATCGGGCGGATGCATCCGCATGCCGCCCGCACCCTGCACCAGCGGCTCGACGATCACCGCGGCGAGCTCGGTGCGGTGGTGCGCGAGGATGCCGTCGAGGGCGGCCGCCTCCGCCTCGGTCCGCGGCAGGTCGGAGAAGAGCTGGGTCGGCAGGAAGGCGCCGAAGCGGCGGTGCATGCCCTCCTCGGGGTCGCAGACCGACATCGCCCCGACCGTGTCGCCGTGGTAGCCGCCGCGGAACGCGAGGATGCGGGTGCGGCCGGCCTCGCCGCGGTTCAGCCAGAGCTGCACCGCCATCTTCAGGGCGACCTCGACGGCGACCGAGCCGGAATCGGTGAAGAACACGTGGTTCAGGTCGCCGGGCAGCAAGCCGGCGAGCCGGCGCGCCAGACGCTCGGCCGGGGCGTGCGTAAGGCCGCCGAACATCACGTGCGGCATGGTGCCGAGCTGCTCGGAGACGGCCGCGGCGATGTGGGGATGGTTGTAGCCGTGCACCGCCGTCCACCACGAGGCGATGCCGTCGACCAGCGCCCGCCCGTCGGCGAGCACGATGCGCGAGCCGTGCGTGCGCACCGCTTCCAGCGGGGGCGCCGCATGCTTCATCTGCGTGTAGGGGCGCCACAGGGGCGCGGCGCTCGGATCGTCGGTCGGCATCCGCAGATCGATGCGGGCATGCCGCGCGACGGTCAACCGGGCGCGACGCCGGACTTGACTCCGGCCGGCGCCGCGGGGCTTTGAGGCCCGATGTCGAGCCTCGAATCCTTCGCCCGCGACAAGCTTTCCGGCCTGGATGCCGCCGCCCTCCGCCGCCGCCTAGTGCCGACGATCCGCGCCGCCGACGCGATGGCCGAGCGCGGCGCGCGCCGGCTCGTCTCGTTCTCCTGCAACGATTATCTCGGCCTGAGCCACGACCCGCGGGTGATCGCGGCAGCGCAAGCTGCCGTCGCCGCCTACGGCGCCGGCTCCGGCGGGTCGCGGCTGGTGACCGGCAACCATCCGCTGCTGACCGCGCTCGAAGCGCGGCTCGCCGCGCACAAGGGCACCGAGGCGGCGCTGGTGTTCGGCAGCGGCTACCTCGCCAACCTCGGGATCACCCCGGCGCTGGTCGGTGCGGGCGACCTCATCCTCGTCGACGAACTCGCCCATGCCTGCATGTGGGGCGGTGCGCGGATCTCGGGCGCGACGATCCTGACGTTCCGGCACAACGACGTCGCCGACCTCGGCCGCCTGCTTTCGGCGCATCGCGCGCAGCATCGCCGGGCGATGATCCTGACCGAGCGGGTGTTCAGCATGGACGGCGACCGCGCGCCGCTCGGCGACATCCTCGGGCTCGGCGACGCCCACGACGTCTGGACGCTGGTGGACGACGCGCACGGGCTCGGCGTCGTCGAAGGCGGCCCGCGGGCGCCGCTGGAGATGGGCACCCTGTCGAAGTCGCTCGGCTCCTACGGCGGTTATCTCTGCGCGTCGCAGGCGGTGATCGACCTGCTCATCAGCCGCGCCCGCAGCTTCGTCTACACCACCGGGCTGCCGCCGGCCTCCGCGGCCGCCGCCCTCGAAGCGCTGGCGATCCTGGAGGCGGAACCGGAGCGGGGTGCCAAGCCCCTGGCGCTCGCCCGCCGCTTCACCGCGCGGCTCGGATTGCCGGAGGCCGAAAGCGCCGTGGTGCCGGTGATGGTCGGCGAGGCGCAGGCCGCGCTCGCGCGCTCGGCCGCCCTCGAAGCGCAGGGCTTCCTCGTGGTGGCGATCCGGCCGCCGACCGTCCCGGCCGGCACCGCGCGGCTGCGGGTGGCGTTCTCGGCGGCGCACGACGCGGCGAAGGTGGACGCGCTGGCCGACGGCATCGCCGCCCTGCGCTCGGCGTGACTTGACCTAAGAGGCGACGGCACCCGATCGCGGCGAGGCGCCCCATGGATCGGCCGCGCCGCTCGCGCGCGACCGGGCGACGATCAGCTGGGACATGCAGATCGTCTGGCTCAGGCGATCGATCGAGTCGGAGACGGCTGCGCGCAGATGCACCGCCCGCACCATCTCGCGGCGCTGCGTGGCCGACGAGACGTGAAGAAGCCGACGCCTGCTTCGGAGACCCTTGCTCAGCATCTCGCGGAACGGGACGTCCATGAGCAGGAGGCCGTCGGCATCCGTGATCTCGAAGGCGTAGGGCATCGGGTCGTGGCCGGACCGTGCCAGCTCCGCCGCCATGTCGAGGATGGCGCGGCAGACCTCGAGATACGCCGCATCGAGGTCGGCGAATTCCAGCCCGATCTCGTCGCGTTCATAACCGCTCGGGCCACGTAGATGACAGTAGAAGTACGGCATCCGACGAAGTGTGACAGGTTTCGAGCGCCGGCGCCATGGGTGTTCCTCGGCCCGATGGCGGCAAAGGTCGTCAGTTTCCTGTCGCTTTCACCCTACGGTCTTGGTTGTCTCGGCTGTTCGCGCGGTGGTAGTCATCGCGATCCGAAACGAAGAACGCCGCGCTCTCGCGCGGCGTTCTTCGTTCGAGCAAACCCCGGGCTTCAGTTGAACAGCGAGCCGACGCCGCCCTGCACCCGGCCGAGGCCCTGGCGGGCGATCGGGTTGCTCGGGTCGATGGTGGA
This sequence comes from Methylobacterium sp. E-025, assembly GCF_022829705.1. NCBI lineage: Bacteria > Pseudomonadati > Pseudomonadota > Alphaproteobacteria > Hyphomicrobiales > Methylobacteriaceae > Methylobacterium > Methylobacterium sp. E-025. The sequence continues at coordinate 219,714 of NZ_JAKSYR010000102.1, read as the reverse complement.
GGCGCGCTGGTAGTTCTCCATCGCTTCCTTCTTGCGGTTCGACTTCTCGTAGGCGAGGCCGCGATAGGCCCAGGAGGTCGCGTCCTTGTTGTTCACGTTGAGGGCCGCGTTGTAGTCCTCGATCGCCTTGTCGTACTGGTTCGTGGCGATCAGGCTCTGGCCGCGGGCGGCGTAGGGCGCGCTGACGAAGGGATTGCGGTCGATCGCGGCGTCGAAGTCGCCGATGGCGGCGGTGTTCTGGCCCTGCTTCTGCCGGACCAAGCCGCGGGCATGATACGCCTCGGCCGATTCGGGCATCAGGCGGATCGCCACGTTGAGGTCGCTCATCGCGCCGTCGAGGTCGCCCTGCGCCCGCAGCACGTTGGCGCGGCCGATATAGGCGGGGCCGTAATTCGGGTCGGAGGCGATCGCCTTGGTGAAGTCCTGCAGCGCCGCGTCGTTGCGGCCGGTCTGGCGATAGGCCAGCGCGCGGTTGTTGTAGGCCGAGCCGGAATTCGGGTCGATCTGCACCGCCTTGGTGAAGTCGCCGATCGCGTCGTTGAACTGGCCCGCGCGGGCATAGGCCGCGCCGCGGGTGTTGTAGGCGGCGGCGTCGTTCGGGTTGCGCTGCACCACCTCGGTCAGCGAGGCGATGTTGACGTTGGTCGCGCCCGTGGTGTCCGCCTCGAGCACCGCGAATTGCCGTGGGCCGGCAGCGCTCCCCACGGTCTCGCAGCCGGCGAGCGCCACGCTCGCGAGCGCAGCGAGGCCGAGCAGGGCCGACCGTTGAAACCGCACGCTGTCTGACGTCATCGCCCCATTCCCCTCGGCACGGTGCTCAAGTCTGCAGCACGCCCGAACCTTGATCCACGCACCCCGAGCGGCGCGGCCGACACGGAACCGGTCCGATCCGGTCGCGTAGGCTCCGGCACGTTCGCGCATCGCGGTGAACGCCCGATTAAGCACGGGCGACGGACCCGTTGATGCGGGCCGATGTGGCGAACATATGGCTCGACTGGAAAAGACCTTGCGATCTTGGGAGCAGGGCGCACGCGAAGCATTCGCTGTTGTGCGGATGCATCGGATTTCAGGGCTCGAGGCGGGTGACGTGGCCCATCTTGCGGCCGGGCCGGGCTTCGCCCTTGCCGTAGAGATGCAGATGCGCGCCGGGCTCGGCCAGCAGCGACCGCCAGCCCGAAACCTCGTCTCCGATGAGGTTGCGCATCTCGGCACGCAGTCCGCCGGGGCGGGACGGATCGCCGAGCGGCCAGCCGCAGACCGCGCGCACGTGCTGGGCGAACTGCGAGGTCGCGGCGCCCTCGATCGTCCAGTGCCCGGAATTGTGCACCCGCGGCGCGATCTCATTGACGACGAGCCGCTCGCCGCCGTCGGCCTCGCGCACCAGGAACATCTCGACGGCGAGCACCCCGACGTAGTCGAGGGCGTCGGCGATCGTACTGGCGATGGCGAAGGCGGCCTGCGCCGTCTCCGGCGCGATCCCCGGCGCCGGCGCGCGGGTGACGGCCAGGATGTGGTTGCGGTGCTCGTTCTCGCACAGGTCGAAGGCGGCGAAGCTTCCGTCGGCCGAGCGCGCGGCCACCACCGAGACCTCGCGCTCGAACGCGACGAAGCCTTCGAGGATCAGCGCCGCGCCGCCGAACTCGGCGAAGATCGCGTTGCGATCCGATTCGGCCTCCGTCCGGATGATGCGCTGGCCCTTGCCGTCGTAGCCGAACCGGCGGGTCTTCAGCACCGCCGGGCGGCCGATGGCGTCGAGCGCACGGGCGAAGTCGTCCGGCGTGTCGACGGCGCGGAACGGCGCCGTCGGGATGCCGAGGCGGTTGATGAAGTCCTTCTCCGACAGCCGGTCCTGCGTCGTCGCCAGCGCCGAGGCGCTCGGGTGGAGCGGCGCGTGCGCCGCCAGCAGGTCGGCGGTCTCGCGCGGGATGTTCTCGAACTCGTAGGTGACCACGTCGACGCTCCGCGCGAAGCGCGCCAGCGCCTCGGCGTCGTCGTAGGCCGCACAGGTGGTCGCGGCCGCGACGTCGAAGGCTGGGCTGTCGGCGTCGGGGCAGTAGACGTGGACCTTGAGGCCGAGATTCGCCGCCGCGAGCGCGATCATGCGGCCGAGCTGGCCGCCCCCGACGATGCCGAGGGTGCTGCCGGGCGCGATGGTCTTCGTGGTCACGGGGTCTCGGTCTCCGGCCGTTCGGCGACGGATGCAGTCTGGGCCGCGCGCCACGCATCGAGGCGGGCGGCGAGGTCGTCATCGGACAGCGCGAGCACAGCGGCCGCCAGGAGCGCGGCGTTGACCGCGCCGGCCCGGCCGATCGCCAGCGTCCCCACCGGAATGCCGGCCGGCATCTGCACGATCGAGAGCAGGCTGTCCTGTCCTGACAGCGCCTTGGATTCGACCGGCACGCCGAAGACCGGAAGGCTCGTCATCGCGGCGGCCATGCCGGGCAGGTGCGCGGCACCGCCGGCGCCCGCGATCACCACCTGGAAGCCGGCCGCCTTCGCGCCCTTGGCGAAGGCCACCAGACGGTCCGGCGTGCGATGCGCCGAGACGATGCGCGCGTCATGGGCGACGCCGAGCGCGTCGAGCGTCTCGGCGGCGTGCCGCATGGTCGCCCAGTCGGACTGGCTGCCCATGATGATCGCGACCGCAGGCGCCGGCACCATCCGCGTCAAACCCATTCTCTGCGCGAAGGAAGCCCGTGAGCCCGAATCCGCCGCTGGCAAGCTCGCCGCTTACAGGCGCGGGCCCGATGCGGCAAGGCGAGGCGCGGCGGCATCCACCGGCATCAGGCGATGATGTCGGGGGTGATCTGGTCCTCGACGAAGGCGATCCGGTCGCGCAGCGTGAGCTTGCGCTTCTTCAGCCGCTGGATCTGCAGCTGATCGCCGGCGACGTTGCGCTCGAGGGCGTCGATGGCGTCGTCGAGGTCGCGGTGCTCCTGCCTCAGCCGCGCCAGCTCGACGTCCAGTTCGGACTGCTCATCCGGGACCAACTCAACCGTCATCGTCGCCTTCGAAACCCGCCGCGTGCCTGGAGCGAGCATGCGTCAGGCACGCCCGAGCGGCAAGCATTCGTGAGGCATAGGCTGAGGATTGCCTTCGACAGCCGGCTCGACATGTGCGAGATTCGACCGGTCGGAACGATGACAGGAGACACGACTCATGTCGCTGCAGACGCATCTGAGCCAGCTCACCCGGAAGCACGAAGCCCTCGAACGGGAAATCCACCAGGCGACGCTGAGGCCGTCCGAGGACGACCTTCGCATCGCGGAGCTGAAGCGGCGAAAGCTTCTCCTGAAGGACGAGATCAACCGGTTGCAGGCCGACGTCGACACCCTGCACTGACGCGCCTGATCCCCAGCACGGCACCGAGGTCCGCCGCGCCGTCCCTGACGGCGCGGTTTTTTTGTGCGGTCCGCCGATCCTGCGGCGAGCGCGAGTCTGCTAGGCTCGCCCCGTAAGGCGCCCCGTGAAGAGGTCGCCCCGAGGAGCCGCCATGCCGACCGACCCCTCCGCCGATGCGCCGTCGCGCTATGCCGACGTGCACGCCGCCGCGATGCGCGATCCCGAGGGGTTCTGGCTCGACGCGGCGTGGGCGATCGATTGGGCGACCCGGCCGACGCGGGCCTTCGACGCCGCCTCCGGCTCCTACGGCCGCTGGTTTCCGGACGGATCGCTGAACGCCTGCTGGAACGCGGTCGACCGCCACGTCGCGGCCGGCCGGGCCGACCAGGTCGCGATCCGGTACGATTCGCCGGTGACCGGGACCAAGCGCGCGATCACCTACGCGGAGCTGCTCCGCGAGGTCTCCGCCCTGGCGGCGGTACTCGGCGACCTCGGAGTGGTGCGCGGCGACCGGGTGATCCTCTACATGCCGATGGTGCCCGAAGCCCTGTTCGGCATGCTGGCCTGCGCCCGGATCGGCGCGGTGCATTCGGTGGTGTTCGGCGGGTTCGCCGCCAACGAGCTCGCCGTCCGGATCGAGGACGCGGCGCCGAAGGTGGTGCTCGCCGCTTCCTGCGGCATCGAGCCTAGCCGGTTGGTCGCCTACAAGCCGCTGCTCGACGCGGCGCTCGCCGCGGCCAAGCACAAGCCCGCCGCCTGCCTGATCCTCCAGCGTCCGCAAGCGGCCGCGAGCCTCGTCGAGGGGCGCGACCGCGACTGGGCCGAGGCGGTCGCCGCGGCCTCGGGACGGTCGACGGACTGCGTCGCGGTGACGGCGACCGACCCGCTCTACGTGCTCTACACCTCCGGCACGACGGGCAAGCCCAAGGGCGTGGTGCGCGACACCGGCGGCTACCTCGTGGCGCTGGCCTGGTCGATGCCGAACCTCTACGGCGTCCAGCCCGGCGAGACCTACTTCTGCGCCTCCGACATCGGCTGGGTGGTCGGGCATTCCTACATCGTCTACGCGCCGCTCCTGCACGGCTGCACCACGGTGCTCTACGAAGGCAAGCCGGTCGGCACCCCCGATCCCGGCGCGTTCTGGCGGGTCGTCGCCGAGACCGGGACCGTCTGCCTGTTCACCGCGCCGACCGCGCTGCGGGCGATCAAGAAGGAAGACCCGAAGGGCACTTACGTCGCCGGCCACGACCTCTCTCGCTTCCGCACCCTGTTCCTGGCCGGCGAGCGCGCCGACCCGGATTCGGTCGCCTGGGCCGAGCGGGTGCTCGACCGGCCCGTCATCGACCATTGGTGGCAGACCGAGACCGGCTGGCCGATCGCCGGCAACCCGGTCGGCCTCGGGATGCTGCCGGTCAAGCACGGCAGCACCTGCGTGCCGATGCCGGGCTACGACGTGCAGGTGCTCGACGAGGGCGGCAAGCCGGTGCCCGCCGGCACGATGGGCACCATCGCGATCCGCCTGCCGCTGCCGCCGGGCTGCCTGCCGACCCTGTGGGGCTCCGACGCCCGGATGCGCACGAGCTACCTTGAGACCTTCCCGGGCTGGTACGACACCTCGGACGCGGGCGTGATCGACGCCGACGGCTACATCACCGTGCTCGGGCGGACCGACGACATCATCAACGTCGCCGGCCACCGCCTCTCCACCGGCGGGATGGAGGCTGTGCTCTCCGCCCACCCCGACGTCGCCGAATGCGCCGTCATCGGCATCCGCGACGCGCTCAAGGGCGAGGCGCCCTGCGGCTTCGTCGTGCTCAAGGCCCAGGTCGCGCGCGATCCGGCGGAGATCGAGCGTGAGCTCGTCGCCAAGGTCCGCGACGAGATCGGGCCCGTGGCCGCGTTCAAGCTGGCGCTGACGGTCCAGCGGCTGCCGAAGACGCGCTCGGGCAAGATCCTGCGCGCCACGATGAAGCGCATCGCCGACCACGAGCCCTGGACCATGCCGGCGACCATCGACGATGCCGGCGTGCTCAACGAGATCGGCGAGAGCCTGAAGGCCCGCGGGATCGGGGAGGGGTGAGCCGCCCCCTGCTACGGCGCAAAGGGCCGGCATGAGGCGGCGAGCTGGCGTCCGTCCCGAGAGTGCGGCACACAGCCGATGCCCCCGCAACCCGGAGTTGCCGATGACCGCCCGCCTGTTCGAACCGCTGACGCTCGACGACCTGACGCTGGAGAACCGCATCCTGATCGCGCCGATGTGCCAGTACTCGGCCCGCGACGGCGAGGCGACCGACTGGCACATGATGCATCTCGGCCAGCTCGCGATGTCGGGCGCCGGGCTGCTGACGCTGGAGGCGACGGCGGTGTCGCCCGAGGCGCGGATCACCGCGTGGGACCTCGGGCTGTACTCCGACGGCTGCGAGCGCGCGCTCGGTCGGGTTCTGGCGGCGATCCGCGAGTACGCGCCGATCCCGGTCTGCATCCAGATCGCCCATGCCGGCCGCAAGGCGTCGAGCCGGGCGCCCTGGGACGGCGGCCAGCAGATCGCGCCGGATCATCCCTACGGCTGGCGCACCGAAGCCCCGTCCGCCCTGGCACACGGCGACGGCGAGGTGGCCCCGCACGCCCTCGACGGCGCGGACCTCAAGCGCATCCGCGACGACTTCGTCGCGACCGCCAAGCGCGCGGTGCGCCTCGGGATCGAGGCGTTCGAGCTGCACGGCGCCCACGGCTACCTGCTGCACCAGTTCCTCTCGCCGCTGGCCAACCAGCGCACCGACGCCTACGGCGGCAGCCTCGAGAACCGGATGCGGTTCCCGCTCGAGCTGTTCGAGGCGGTGCGGGCGGTGGTGCCCGCAGGCCACCCGGTGTGGATGCGGGTCTCGGCGACCGACTGGGTCGAGGACGGCTGGGACCTCGAGGAGACCGTGGAGCTCGGCCAGCGCCTGAAGCGCGCCGGCGCCCCCGCGATCCACGTCTCGACCGGCGGCGTCTCGCCGAAGCAGGCGATCAAGCTCGGGCCTGGCTACCAGGTGCCCTATGCCGAGCGGATCAAGGCCGAGACCGGGCTCGCCACCATCGCCGTCGGGCTGATTACCGAAGCGGACCAGGCCGAGGCGATCCTCGCCGAGGGCCGGGCGGACGCGATCTCGCTCGCGCGCGCCCTGCTCTACGATCCGCGCTGGCCCTGGCACGCGGCGGCCGCGCTCGGCGAGACGGTGCGCGCGCCCAAGCAGTACTGGCGCTCGCAGCCCCGCGAGCACAAGGACCTGTTCAAGGATCCGACCTTCGGCCAGCGTTGATCGCACCTATACCTGGGCCTGGGCCCGAGCCTCGGCCCGGGCCTCGCCCCGGGCGTGCGTTTCCGTTATCGGCTCGGGCCGCAGGCCGGCCGCGGCCTGTCCTGGATATGCGTGATGCTCGCCATCGGCCTGACCCTGTTCCACCCGAGCCGAGACCAGGTCGACGACATCGTCCGACGCTATGCCGGCAGCCGGCATCCGGTCCTCGCCTTCGACAACGGCGGCCTCGGCCCCGTGGATCGGATGAAGCTCGAGGCGGCCGGCGTGCGCTTGCTGTCGGCCGGGAGCAACGTCGGCATCGCGGCCGCCCTCAACGGCGTCGTCGAGGCCGCGACGCGGGTCGGCGCGGACGGCGTCCTCCTGCTCGACCAGGATGCGCAGGTCGGGCCGGAGATGATCGGCGCGCTCGCCGATGCCCGCACGCGGCTCCGTGCGGAGAATCGGCCCTGTGCGGTGATCGGACCGGTGCCGGGCCGCGCAAACGCCGAGGCCAAGCCGCCGCGGTTTCGGCGCCGGCCCCGGCAGGCGGCCGTCGGCACGCTGGTGCCGGTGGAATTCCTTGCGACCTCGGGCTCGCTCGTCGACGTCGCGGCGTTCCGCGCCGTGGGGCCGTTCCGGGCGGACTACTTCATCGACGGGGTCGAGCTCGAATGGTGCTTTCGCGCCTGGGATGCGGGCTACGGCTGCTGGATGGCGCAGGACGCCGCGATCGGCCACCGCGTCGGCGGCGGCACGATCCGCGCGCTCGGCATCGAGACGCCGCGCCAGCCGCTGTTCCGCATGGCGACCTACCTGCGCAACTCCGTCTACGGCTGGCGCCTGCGGCACATCCCGCTGCCGTGGAAGCTGGGCCAGGTCGCCTACCTCCCGGTGCAGACGCTCCTGTACTGGCGCGACAGCGGCTACCGCCCGGCGGTGCTGCGGCGGCTGGCCGGGGCGGTGCTCGATGGTCTCCGCGGCCGCCTCGGCCGCCCCTTCGACGCGCCATGACGACGCCCCGCACCGATCGACGGCCTGCCATCGACGTCGTGATCGTCAACTGGAACGGCGGCGCCCTGGTGCGCGCCTGCCTCGCCAGCCTAGCCGCCGCCGGCGACGATCCCGCCACGGACGTGGTCGTGGTCGACAACGCCTCGACCGACGGCTCCGCCGACGGCCTGGAGCGGCCGGACCTGCGCCTCACCGTGATCGGGAACGCCGACAATGCCGGGTTCGGGCGCGCCTGCAACCAGGGCGCGGCGGTCGGCCGGGCGCCGGCGATCCTGTTCCTCAACCCCGACACCGAGGTCGGGCCGGATGCGCTGCGTCTGGCGCTGGCGGCGCTTGACGCCGATCCGACGGTCGGCGTCGTCGGCGCACAGCTGGTCAACGAAGCCGGCCGTGTGCAGCGGATGTGCGCAAGGCGCCCGACCGCGGGCAGCCTGATCGGCCAGGAGCTTCATCTCGACCGGGTGATGCCGAGCCGGGTGCCGACGCATTTCATGACGGAGTGGGACCATGCCGCGTCCGGTCCGGTCGACCAGGTGATGGGCGCCTTCCTGCTGATCCGCCGGTCGCTGTTCGAACGGCTCGGCGGCTTCGACGAGCGCTTCCACGTCTATTACGAGGATGTCGATCTCTGCGCCCGCGCCTGGGATGCGGGCTTCACGGTGCGCCACGTCGCCGAGGCGACGGTCCGGCACGACGGCCAGGGGACGACCCGGCAGGTGAGGGCGCGGCGCCTGTTCTACATCCAGCGCAGCCGCATCCTCTATGCGGCCAAGCACCAGGGTGCGGCGACCGCCCTCGCGCTGCTGGCGGCGACCTTCGCGGTCCAGATCCCGTTGCGCCTCGCCCTGGCGCTGCGTCGCCGGTCCCTGCGCGAGGCCGGGGAGGTCGTCCACGCGGCGGCGCTGCTCGGCGGCGCCGTTCCCGCCCTTCTCGCGCGGCTGCGCCGCGCCGATTGACCCGAACACAAGCGCGACGGACCGTCCCGAAGCGCGCCGACGTCAGCAGGATCCATGCTTCACGGACAGAAGATCGCCGTCGTCCTCCCGGCCTACAACGCTGCCGCGACCCTTCAGAAGACGTTCGACGACATCCCCAAGGACATCGTCGACGACATCATCCTGATCGACGACGCGAGCCGCGACCGGACCGCCCTTATCGCCGAGGGCCTCGGCATCCACACCATCCGGCACGAGCGCAACCGCGGCTACGGCGGCAACCAGAAGACCTGCTACGAGGCGGCGCTGGCGCGGGGCGCCGACATCGTCGTCATGCTCCACCCCGACTACCAGTACGCGCCGCGCCTGGTCACCGCGATGGCCTCGATGATCGTCTCGGGCGAGTACGATGCGGTCCTCGCCTCCCGCATCCTCGGCAAGGGCGCCCTCGTCGGGGGCATGCCGCGGTACAAGTACGTCGCCAACCGCGTGCTGACGCTGCTGCAGAACCTCCTCATGGGCCAGAAGCTCTCGGAATATCACTCCGGCTACCGCGCCTGGAGCCGCACGGTGATCGAGACGATCCCCCTCGACCGCTGCTCGGAGGACTTCGTGTTCGACAACCAGATGCTCGCCCTGGCGATGCAGGCCGAGTTCCGGATCGGCGAGATCTCCTGCCCGACGCGGTACTTCCCCGAAGCCTCGTCGATCAATTTCCGCCGCAGCGTCGTCTACGGCTTCGGCGTGCTGCGGACGGCCTTCGCCTACCGCCTGCACCGCCTCGGGATCCGCCGGGAACCGCTCTTCGCCCCCACCGGGACGCCGCGGCGATGAACGCCGCACGTACCCGCCTCGTCCTGGCGGGCGGGGTCCTGCTGGCTGCGATCGCGGTCCCGATCGTGCTCGGAGCGGTCTTCCCCGGAACGATCCTCGACCTGCTCAACGCAGCGATGAGCGCCGGTGCGGCCTTCGGCGTGGCCGGATGGGCCTGCCTCGTCCTCGCGCAGACCCTCGTCGCCACCGTCGGGATCCTGCCGGCCTCCTTCATCGGCGTGGCGGCGGGCGCGCTCTACGGGCCCGGCCTCGGTTTCGCCCTCGCGACGGCGGGGACGCTGCTCGGCGCGGGCGCGAGCTTCGCCATCGGCCGGTCGTGGCTCCGCCCGCACCTCGCGGGCTGGGTTTCGGGCGGCCGCCGGCTGGCTGCCATCGACCGGATGATCGTTGCCGACGGTTGGAAGGCGGTCGGCCTGATCCGCCTGTCGCCGATCCTGCCGTTCGCGCCGACGAGCTTCGCCCTGAGCCTCACCACCGTGCACGCGGGCGCCTACGCCATCGGCACCCTTGCAGCCTTGCCCGGCCTCTTCGTCTGCGTCCTCACGGGCGCGGCCGGGCGCAGCGGCGTCCTGGCCGCGACCGGCGGAACGGCATGGCTTTCGCCGATCCTCCTCGGGATCGGGATTGCGGCGACCCTCGGCCTGACGATGAGGCTGCGCAGCGCGCTCGGGCCGTTCGAGGGCGCCGAGCGATGACCCTCGGCTCGGTTTCCGGCCGCGCAGCCGACGACCTCCGTCTCTGGCTCGGTGCGTTCCTGCTCCTGGCGATGCCGCTCTGCCTGGTGCTGGCGCTGGCGATCCCCCTCGGCGAGGTGGCGGACGAGCCCGCCCACCTCATGCGCGCGGCGAGCCTCGTCGACGGGCAGATCGTCGGGCATCGCGAGACCATCGTCGGCGCCGACGGGCGATCCGCGATGGCGGCGGGCGTCCGGGTCGATCCCGTCTGGGAAGAGCTGGCGCGCACCCGCATGCCGGACAACGCCAAGATCGCGGCGCCGCCCGTCGATCCGGCCGTCGGCACCGGCCCTTGGCGCCGGACCGGCGCCTTCGCGCCGCTCTACACGATCGCCACCTATTTCCCCGTCTTCTACCTGCCGGCGGCCGCCGGCCTCGGGATCGGTCATGCCCTCGACCTGTCGGCCCGGGCCACCGCCCGGCTCGGGCGCCTGTTCGACGTGGCGGCCTACGCGCTGATCGGCCTCTGCGCCCTCGCGGTGGCACGCCGCGGCCGGGCCTGGCTGTTCGCCCTCCTCGCGTTGCCGATGACCCTGTCGCTCGCCGCCTCGTTCAACCAGGACGGGCTGATCGTCGCCGTCGCGATCCTGGCCGTCGCGCTGCTCACCCATGAGCCGGACGACCCGCGTGCGCGGCGACGCTTCGCCGGCGCCGCCATCCTGATCGCGCTGATCCTCCTGGCGAAGCCGCCCTACGCTCCGATCGCGCTGATCCTGCTCCTGCCGCTCCCGCGCGGAACTGGGCGCCGGATCGGCGCCGGCCTGCTTTCGCGCCTGGCTGCGGTCGCGGCGGTCGTCCTGCCGGCCGTGCTCTGGACCGCATACGCCACCGCGACGATCGCGACCCCGGTTCCCCGGCCGCCCTACGAGGCCGGCCCGCTCTGGCCCGGCGACCGTCCGGCCACCTTCCACGGCACCGACCCGGCGGCGCAGCTTCGGGTGCTGATCGCGGAGCCGATGCGCTTCCTGACCGTGCCGGCGCGCTTCCTGCTGACGGTGAAGCACGCCGCGACGATGACCGAGGGCGTCGTCGGCATCCTGCGCTGGCACGACCGCCACCTTCCGGTCGTGCTGCACGCGCTGTGGATTCTCGCCCTCGCGGCGGCCGTGGCCGGCACCGGGCGAGCCCCCGGAAGCGGCGCCACGCTCGCGCTGCTGGTGCTCGCCGCCGCGCTCGCCCTATGGCTCGTCCTGATCTCGCAGTATCTCAGCTGGACCAATGTCGGCGATCCGCGCATCGACGGGCCCCAGGGACGCTACCTGCTGCCGATCCTGCCGATCTTCGCGCTGGTCCTGAGGCCCGATGCCGAGGCGGGCGTCGCGCCCCCCCGACGCCTCGTCCGCTACGCGGCGGTCGCCGTCGCGGCCCTCGGCCTCGTCGTGGTCCCGATCGTAGCCTTGTGAGCGGCGGCTCGGGTCAGGCCGCGCGCCAGCGCAGGGCGGCGCCGTTGCCGAAGGCGCGGCCGTAGAGGGTACCGTAATTGGCCGCGGCATCGTCCCAGCCGAAGGTGCGCGACATCGCCGTGCGGCGCATGGCGTTCAGGCGCTTCTTCTGGCCGAAGGTGTCGAGCGCCCGGCGGACGGCCCCGGTGAAGCCCTTCGACGAGGTGTCGGCGAAGGTGAAGCCGGTGACGCCGTCCTCGACCGTGTCGGCGAGGCCGCCCGTGCGGCGCACGATCGGCAGCGAGCCGAAGCGCTGGGCGTACATCTGCGCGAGACCGCAGGGCTCGAAACGCGACGGCATCAGCAGGAAGTCGCTTCCGGCGAACATCCGCCGCGCGTCGCGCTCCTCGAACCCGACATGGACGCCGACCGAATCGGGGTGCCGCCGGGCGAGGCCGCGCAGTGCATCCTCGAACCGCGCCTCGCCCTGGCCGATGGCCACGAGCTGCCCGCCTTCCGCGACGATGGTCTCGGCCGCCTGGATCGAGAGGTCGATGCCCTTCTGGTGCACGAGCCGCGAGACGATGGCGAAGAGCGGCCCGCGCGAGACCGCGAGCCCGAACTGGCGCCGCACCGATTCCGCGTTGGCACGCTTGCCCTTCCAGTCGTCGGCCTCGAACCGCGTCGCGAGGTGCGGATCGATCCGCGGGTCCCAGCTCTCGTCGATGCCGTTGAGGATGCCGGCGAGCCGCCCCTGCGCCGCGCGCGTGCGCAGCAGCCCGTCGAGGCCGCAGCCCGAATCCGGCGTCAGGATCTCGCGGGCGTAGGTCTCGCTCACGGTGGTGACGTGGGTGGCGTAGTATAGGCCGGCCTTGAGGAACGAGAGCTGCCCGTAGAACTCGACGCCGTTCATGTCGAAGGCGTCCTCGGGCATGCCGAGGCGCGCCATCGTCTCGCGCGGGAACAGGCCCTGGTAGGCGAGGTTGTGGATCGTCAGCACGCTCGGCACGCGGATCCGGCGCCAGGCGAGATAGGCCGGGGCGAGGGCCGACTGCCAATCGTTGAGGTGGAGGAGATCGGCCGCCCAGGCCGGGTCGGCGCCCTGCGCGATCTCGGCGGCGGCGAGGCTCAGCCGGGCGAAGCGCAGGTCGTTGTCGGGGAAGTCGCCGTCGGCGTTGCCGTAGGGGGTCCCGTCGCGCTCGTAGAGGCCGGGGCTGAGCAGGACGTAGATGCGTAGTCCGTCGCCGGTCTCGACGAGGCCGAGGTCGCAGGGCGGGACGCCGGCGAAGCCGTCGAGCCGCGCCACGACGGGCATGTTTGGAAACGCGTCGACCACCTGCCGGTAGCCGGGGATCAGGACGCGGACGTCGTAGTGCTTGCGCAGCGCCCGCGGCAGCGCGCCGGCGACCTCGCCGAGACCGCCGGTCTTCACGAAATCGGCCATCTCCGGCGTCGCGTAGAGGATGCGGGGCTGGAGTGCGGTGCGAAGGTCGGGCAGGGCGTGCGACGGCGTCAGGATCGGCCGATCGAGGTTCGCGGCGGCCGGGTGGTACGCGTGGGGCTCGACCATCGATGGGTTTCCGCGCCGTGCGGATCGGTCCTGGCGCACCGTTCCATCCGCAGCCGATCTCGACATTGCCAACGCCCTCGTTCTCCGCCGGGTTTCTGCTGCGACGCACAATCTAGGCCAGGCAGATCGTTAATGCGCAGTTCATCGCATTGCACTGCGGCATTTAGGTTCGCGGTTTCAGCACTTCTGCAGGATCAGCCCCTCGTCCGGCCCGAGCGCGATGGAAGCGACCGCGCCATCGCCGCCACGATGCCCGCGGGTCGAGAGAAGCACCGTCCAGGTCTCGTCGGCGGGCAGGGCCAGCGTGTGCGAGGCGCCGCCGAAGTTCAGCAGGATGCGGAACGCGCCGTCATCGCCGAACCGCTCATAGGCGAACACGTCGGCCGCTTCGGTCGCGATGCCGCGATACACGCCCACCGAAAGCGCCGCGTGCTCGCGCCGCAGCGCGAGGAGGCGTCGGTACAGGGTCAGGATCGAGGTCGGATCGTCGCGGAGCGCGTCGACGTTCCGCGCCGCCGCATCGCCGGAGAGCGGCAGCCACGGTTCCACCGTCGAGAAGCCGGCATGGACCTCGCCGTCCCACTGCATCGGCGTCCGCTCGGGATCCCGGCCGTGTCCGGGCTCGTTCCGCTCCCACGGATCGCGGACGCGGTCGGCCGGGATCGGCACGTGGGCCAGGCCGATCTCGTCGCCGTAATACAGCGTCGGCGTGCCGCGCAGCGTCAGCAGCAGCATCGCCGCGATCCGCGCCTGATCCGCCCCGACGCGGGCCGCGATGCGCGGCTGGTCGTGGTTGCCGAGCACCCAGTTCGGCCAGCCGCCGTCGGGCAGCGCGGCTTCGTAGTTCTCGACGAGGTCGGACACCGCCTCCGCGCTCCACGGCGTCTGGATCAGCTGGAAGTTGAACGGCATATCGGCGCCGGAGAGGTCCGGGCCGTAATAGGCCATCAGCCGCTCCATCGGCAGGTAGATCTCTCCGATCAGCACCCGCTCGCCGTAGGGGCGCAGCACCGCGCGCATCTCGGCGATGACGTCGAGCACCTCGGGGCGGTCGGCGGAGTAGACCTGGGCGAAGCGGTTGATCTCCGGCTGCTCGGGCGAGAAGTCGGGATTGGCCGGATTGTCGCGGAATCCGGCATCCTTCATCAGGTGCCAGATCACGTCGACGCGGAACCCGTCGACGCCGCGCTCGAGCCAGAACCGGAGGGCGTCGTGCATCGCCGCCCGCACCGCCGGGTTGCGCCAGTTCAGGTCGGGCTGCTCCCTCAGGAAGGCGTGGTAGTAGTATTGCCCGGTGGCCGGATCGAGGGTCCAGGCCGGTCCGCCGAAGTTGCTGAGCCAGTTGTTCGGCGGCCCACCATCCGGGGCCGGATCGCGCCAGATGTACCAGTCGCGCCGCGGGTTCGTGCGCGACGCGCGGCTTTCCGCGAACCAGGGATGCGTGATCGCGCTGTGGTTCGGCACGAAGTCGAGAATCACCTTCAGCCGCCGCCGATGCGCTTCTGCGACCAGGGCGTCGAAATCGGCCAGCGTGCCGAACAGCGGGTCGATCCCGCAATAGTCGGCCACATCGTAGCCGTAGTCGGCCATCGGCGACGGGTAGATCGGCGAGATCCAGACCGCGTCGACCCCGAGCCAGGCGAGATGCTCGAGCCGGGCGGTGATGCCGGGCAGGTCGCCGATCCCGTCGCCGTCCGTGTCCTGGAAGGAGCGCGGATAGACTTGGTAGACCGTGCCGCGCTTCCACCAGACCGTGCCGGCCATGAGCGATATCCCCGAAGTTGACAGGCTCGGCTTTAGCGTTTTCGCTGGCGGGAGGCGACGGGGGTACGGTTCACCCGGAGTTTAACACCGGCGTGACAAAGTCCTGTCGGGTTTCGGTGCGACGGTGCTTGTGTCTGAAAGGACACAAAGGCGAATCAGATCGCCGCCATCGACGGGATCGAGCCCCAGCGACGCCTCGACAAGACCGGTGAGCGACCGCAGGATCGTCGATCCGAGACAGGGGTCGATCGCCGCCGACGAACGCAAGCGGCGCTCCCGAGACGCGAAGACGCGCCGGGGCCGACGATGGGGGATTGCACGTGCTGAAAGACGCTATCTTGGCACCCGTACCCGGCGACGAGCGATCCGACGCGCCGGATCGGACGAGCACCGTGCCGTTCCGTGAACCGCAGGTGTGGGACAAGCCGGCGCAGCCCGCCTCGGGCGATGCCGTCGCCGACCTCCGCGAAGCGATCCGCGCCAAGCTTGCCTACGCGATCGGCAAGTCTCCCGAGACGGCGCGGGAGCGCGACTGGTTCGCGGCCACCGCCCTCGCGCTGCGCGACCGGATCGTCGACGCCTGCCAGGCCGCAGACCCGTCGGTACCGAACAAGCGGGTCTACTATCTCTCCCTCGAATTCCTGATCGGCCGGCTCCTGTCGGACGCGATGAACAATCTCGGCCTGGTCGAGACCACGCGTGCCGCCCTGCAGAGCCTGGGCGTCGACCTCGGCACGGTCGAGGGCGCCGAGCCCGACGCGGCTCTGGGCAATGGCGGCCTCGGCCGCCTCGCCGCCTGCTTCATGGAGAGCATGGCGAGCATCGGCATCCCGGCGATCGGCTACGGCATCCGCTACGACCACGGCCTGTTCCGCCAGACCTTCGAGGACGGCTGGCAGCGCGAGGCACCCGAGACCTGGCTCGCGGAGGGCAACCCCTGGGAGTTCGTGCGTCCGGACGCGACCTACGCGATCGGCTTCGGCGGCCACGTCACCATGGCGGCGGTCTCGGACGGCGTGATCCGCCGGCACTGGCATCCGGCCGAGACGGTGCTCGCGGTGGCGCACGACGTGCCCGTCGTCGGCTGGCGGGGAAAGACCGTGAACACGCTCCGCCTGTGGAAGGCCGAAAGCGAGGCGCCGGTCGATCTGGCGCAGTTCAACGGCGGCGACCATGTCGGCGCGGTCTCCAACCGGATGCGCGCCGAGGCGATCTCGCGGGTGCTGTACCCGAGCGACTCGTCGACCGCCGGCCAGGAGCTGCGCCTGCGCCAGGAATACTTCTTCACCTCCGCCTCGCTGCAGGACCTCGTCCGGCGGCACGTGGCCGAGCGCGGCGACGTCCGCTCGCTGCACGACCACGCCGCGATCCAGCTCAACGACACGCATCCGGCCATCGCCGTGCCCGAGCTGATGCGCATCCTGCTGGAGGATCACGGGCTGCAGTGGGACGATGCCTGGCACGTCACGACCAACACGTTGAACTACACCAACCACACCCTGCTGCCGGAGGCGCTCGAGACCTGGCCGGTGGAGCTGATGGAGCGGCTGCTGCCGCGCCACATGCAGATCATCTACCTGATCAACTGGATGCACCTCGAGGAGCAGGGCCGCCACGGCCGCCACGACGCCGCCCACCTCGCCTCGGTCTCGCTGATCGACGAATCGCAGGGGCGCCGGGTGCGGATGGGGCACCTGGCCTTCCACGGCGCGCGCCGGGTGAACGGCGTCTCGGCGCTCCACACCGATCTGATGCGCTCGACGGTGTTCCGCGACCTGCACGCGCTCGACGGCGACAAGATCGTCAACAAGACCAACGGCATCACCTTCCGCCGCTGGCTGCACAACGCCAATCCCGGCCTGACCCGCCTCGCGGTGGAAGCGGTCGGGCCCGGCGTCCTCGACGATCCCGGCCTGCTGCGCGGGCTCGACGCCTACGCCGAGGATCCGGCCTTCGTGAAGCGCTACGCGGCGGCCCGCTTCAGCCGCAAGCAGGCGCTGGCCGGGATCATCGCCGAGCGCACCGGGATCGACGTCGACCCCTCGGCGCTGTTCGACGTGCAGATCAAGCGCATCCACGAATACAAGCGCCAGCTTCTCAACGTCATCGAGACGGTGGCGCTCTACCAGGCGATCAAGGCCGAGCCCCACAAGGACTGGACGCCCCGCGTCAAGATCTTCGGCGGCAAGGCGGCCCCGAGCTACAGCCAGGCCAAGCTGATCATCAAGCTGGCGCTGGACGTGGCCAAGGCCGTCAACGACGACCCCGAGGTCGCCGACCGCCTGAAGGTGGTGTTCCTGCCGAACTATTCGGTGAGCCTCGCCGAGGCGATCATTCCGGCCGCCGACCTCTCCGAGCAGATCTCGACCGCGGGCATGGAGGCGTCGGGCACCGGCAACATGAAGCTGGCGCTCAACGGCGCGCTCACGGTCGGCACGCTCGACGGCGCCAACATCGAGATCCGCGACCATGTCGGTGCGGACAACATCTTCATCTTCGGGCTCGACGCCGCCGGCGTTCAGGCCCGCATCGCCGAGACCAACTACGCGCGCGACGCGATCCAGGCCTCGCCGCGCCTGGCCGCCGCCCTCGACATGATCGCCTCGGGCCGGTTCTCGCCGGACGAGCCGAACCGCTTCCGGCCGCTGACCGACGACCTGCGCCACCGCGACCAGTACCTGCTCACCGTCGACTTCGACGATTACTGGCGGGTCCAGCGCGAGATCGACGCCGCCTGGAAGGACCAGGCCGGCTGGTGGGCCAAGGCGATCCGCAACACGGCGCGGATGGCCTGGTTCTCGTCGGACCGGTCGATGCGGGAATACGCGCAGGAGATCTGGCGGGTGCAGGTCTAGGGGGACGCCTCTCGCCGCGGTTTTTCCCTCCCCCCGCTTAAGGGGGGAGGGAAGGGCGGGCCCCTTCAAGAGAATCGCTGCACACACCAGCCGCTCAGACTCAGGGTGGCTCGTGTCGCAAAGCGAGAACGAGGCAAGCGCCTGGGCGATCTACGCGTCGACCAGGACCGGATAGCATCGTGCGCCGACGGCAGCCGCGAGAACCTGCACCGCGCCGACCGTCGAGCTGTCGCCGGCCACGTGCACCACGTCCGTGGCGCGCAAAGCCGGCAGATGGGCGGTGAGCGGTCCGGGCCGCACGTCCGGCGGCCGCTGGCGGCTGCGATCGGCGCTGAGCACGATGCGCCCGACGCCCGTGACCCGCAGCCATTCCAGGCTCTCGCGCATGTAGAGATCCAGCGGATCGCGCGCGCCGACGACGACGCAGAGGTCGCGGGTCGGCTCGATGTAGCGGGCGGCGCGGGCGATCGACCAGATCTGCCCGAAGCCGCAGCCGGCCGAGACCAGCACGAGGCGCCCGCCGCCGGGGCGGTACTGCGCCCGTCCGACCGGGCCGCGAATCTTCACCTCGGAATGCAGCGGCAGCGAATCGGCGAGCGACCAGCCGTCCTCGTCCCGCGCGAGGTGGAACACCAGCTCGTTGAGTTCCGCCGAGCCGTCGACGCGCAGCGTCGGGCACAGGGTGCGCAGGCCGACGCCGTCGAGCGCGAGCGCGACCTGGGCGCCGGGTCCGAGCGGCAGGTCCTTGCTCACCGTGACGACGAGCTCGATCACATGCGCGGTGAGCGCGCGGACCTCGGTGACGGTGCCGGTGCGCATCGCGACCGCCGGGGCCGGCTCCTCCGCATGCGCGTGGATCGACGGGCCGGCCGGAAGCGCCAGCTTGATCGGGTCGACCCGCTCGCGGCGGCCCGGGACGCGGCGCGCCCCGGGAGTCGCTCCCTGTCCCGGAACGGCGGCGCCGTGGGTCGCCTGGGCGGTCGCGATCATGCCGTCGGCGACCGCCGCATCGAGCGGGGTGTCGCCGGTGGCGATGCGGACGGACTTGCCGTTGACGACGAGCGAGCAGCGCGCGCTCATGGTCGTCTCCCGAATGTCATGAGGATGGCGGCGATCAGCGCGGGGCCATCAGCAGGCGATCGACCATGCCGGCCCAGCGCTCGCGGGTGGCACGCGCCTCCGCGCCGATCGGCTCCGGCTCGACGTGCAGCGCCATGCGGGCGCGCAGGGAAGCCGCCTCGGCCCGCTCGGCCATCAGGATGGCCTTCATCACCGCCATCTCGGCCTGAAGCCGCTCGATGACGTCTTCCTCGGGCTCTCCGTCGAAGGTCTCGTCCTGGAATTCGAGGTCTTCGAGGGCCGCCATCTCGTGCTCCGAGGTGGCGAACGCGGTCTCGAGCCGGACGTCGGCCGGCTCATAAGCCGGCATCGCGTACGCGGTCGGCGCGGCGCTGCGCGGCGGGTCGAGGCGGATCGGGCGCGCGATCAGCCGGCGTACCACATCGGATCCGCTCGTCTCGCGAAACCGCCTTGCCGCTTCGGCCATCACCGTTCTCCAGCACGCGGCAGGGGCGTCGTGCGCCCTGCCATTTCTCCACACAACCTTCCGTCGGCATGGTTAAGGGAGGCTTAAATCGCGGTTGTCGCGCGCAGATTCCTCCGGTCGGCGACGGGCGAGCATGGCGCCCGTCCGCCTTCTAAAAATTCGGCTGCGCACCCGGCGCCGACCGAAATGGGTACGCATCGTCGCGCGGAAACGCTGCGACGTCACCGATTCGGGATCGTCGCAGCGCCGATCGAGCGGCGTCAGATCGCGGGAGACAGGCCCGCGGACGTCGCGAGGCCGCGGCCGCGCGGGTCGGGGCCGAACGTGTTCGGGCCGACCGTGCCCCGCAGGAACCCGGTCTCGATAAAGTACCAGAGGTTGCCGAGCGGAATGAGCGAGAGCAGCACCCAGACGCCGGGCTTGTCGCGGTCGTGGTAGCGCTTGATCCCGAGGCAGACCGACGACCAGACGATGAAGACCGTGGTGAGGAGGTTCAGGATTACGAACGGGATCGCTGCCGGCCCATCGACCTTGAAGCCTTCGCCTGCGGCGGCCTCGTTCGGGATCATCTGGGCCAGCACATAGTTCAGCGCGGACGCGACGATGATGGCGCCGAGCACAGAGCCGAGGATGCCCTTCCAGAAGGTCGCGCGCCCGATCCGGCCTTCGGCGGAGAAGAGAAGTTTTTTCATGATGTCGACAGCCCCATCGGCCCTCCGTCCGCGCATGGTTCTGCGGGATCGGCCGGCGATCGAGCCGTAGGGTGCCGAAAGCTTAGCTTCAACGCGAAGGGCGACCACGGGACGGGGGTGCAAGAGTTCGGGACACCGGAGCAATCGACCTGGGGATGAAACCGCGATCAGGCGGCTTCCGGTGCCGCCCCCACGAGCTGGCGGGCCTGCAGCATCGTCATCGGCTCGCCGAAGGCGTAGCCCTGCGCGTAGTCGCAGCCGAGCTCGGCCAAGGCCTGGGCGTCGGCCTCGGACTCCGCACCCTCGGCGACGATGGCGAGGTTGAGCTCGTTGGCCATCCGCACGATCGAGCGCAGGATCGCCGTCTTGCCCGAGGCCATCTGACGGACGAAGGACTGGTCGATCTTGATCGTGTCGAAGGGGAAGCGCTGCAGGTAGGACAGCGCCGAGTAGCCGGTGCCGAAATCGTCGAGCGAGAGCCCGGCGCCGAGATCGTGGATGCGGGTCAGCATCTGCGCGGCGTATTCGGGGTTCTCCATCACCAGGCTCTCGGTGAGCTCGAGCTTGAGCGAGCCCGGGATCACGCCGGAGCGGGCGAGCACCGTCTTCACGTCGTGCAGCAGGTCGTGCCGCAGCAGCTGGCGCGACGAGACGTTGACCGAGGCGAAGATCGGCGGGTCGACCTCGAGCGAGCGCTGCCATGCGGCGAGCTCCAGCGCGGTCCGTTCGAGGGCGAAGATCCCGAGGTTGACGACGAACCCGCTCTCTTCCGCGACCGGCATGAAGGTGGCCGGCGGGATGCGCCCGAGCTTGGGGTGATCCCAGCGTAGGATCGCCTCGAAGCCGGCCACCGTGCGGTCCTCCAGGCGGACGACCGGCTGGAACAGCACCTTCATCTCGTTGCGCTCGAGCGAGCGGCGGAGGTCGCTCTCCAGCATCAGCCGGTCCGAGCGCTCGGCGCGCATGTCGGCGCGGAACACCTCGATGCGGTCGCCGCCGCCGCGCTTGGCCTGGACCATCGCGGTCTCGGCGTTCTTGAACACCTCGTCGCGCTTGAGGCTGGCGCCGGTCTCGTGCAGCGCCAGGCCGATCGAGACGGTGAGGAAGATCTCGCGGTCGGCATAGGTGATCGGCGTCGCGATGGCGCGGCGGATCATCTCCGCGAAGGCCAGGATGCGGTCCGAATCGCGTTCCGACAGCAGGATGACCGCGAACTCGTCGCCGGCCACGCGCGCCAGCGTGTCCTGCGGCCGCAGCAGGCGGCCGAGGCGGCGCGACAGGGTGAGCAGGATCGAGTCGCCGGCCGAGAGGCCGATCGCGTCGTTGATGCCCTTGAACCGGTCGATGTCGAGGACGATCACCGTCGGCTTCAGCCGCGGGTCCTGGCTCGCGAAGGCGATCGCGGCATCGAGACGGTCGCCGAACAGCTCGCGGTTCGGCAGGCCGGTAAGGCTGTCGTGCACGGCGTCGTGCAGGAGGCGCTCCTCGGCGGTCTTGATCTCGGTGACGTCGGCGATGGTGCCGACGATGCGGATCACCTCGCCGTCGTTGCCGATCACCGGGCGGGCCTTGAGGCGGTACCAGTAATAGGCCCCGCCTGAGGTGCGCAGGCGGAAATCGTGCACGATGCGGCCGCGCCGCTCCTCGATCATGGTGTCGAGGGTGGCCGAGTAGCGCTCGATGTCGAACGGGTGCAGCAGCCCGAGCCAGTTCGCGGCCGGCCCCTCCAATGCGCCGCGCTTGAGGCCGAGCTGGACCTCGATCTCCTGGCCGGCGAAGACCCGGTCGCCCGGCACGTCCCAGTCGAACACCACGTCGCCGGCGCCGGTGAGCGCCAGCGCCCGCCGCTCGGTGTCGGAGACGAGGGCGTGGGTGAGGCCGCCGCCGGCGAAGGCGTGCTGCATCACCGTGAAGCCGATCAGCATGACGATCAGCACGAGGCCGCCGATCAGCGCCGGCTGGGTCAGCTCGCTGCCGATCTGGCCGGTCACCGCGAAGCCGGCGGCCGTGACCCAGACGACGAGCAGCGTCCAGGTCGGGACGAGCAGGATGGCGCGGTCGTAGCCGTTATGGGCGGCGAGGTAGGCGATCAGCAGCAGCCCGACCCCGGCGACCGCGGCGATCGAGATGCGCGCGACGCCCGCCGCCACCGGCGGATCGAACAGGGCGAGGCCGACGAGCCCTGCCAGGAAGGTCAGCCAGAAGAACGCGACGTGGCTGTAGCGCACGTGCCAGCGCGAGAGGTTGAGGTAGGCGAACAGGAACACCAGCAGCGTCGCGGCCAGCACCGCCTCCGCCGAGGCGCGGTAGACCCGCTCCGCCAGCTCGGTGACCGGGAAGACCCGCTGCAGGAAACCGAAATCGATGCAGGCATAGGCCAGGACCGACCAGGCGAGCGCGGCCGCCGCGGGGAAGATGATCGCGCCCTTGACCACGAAGACGATGGTGAGGAACAGCGCCAGCAGGCCGCTGATGCCGATGATGATGCCCTTGTAGAGCGTCAGGCCGGCGGCCTTCTTGCGGTAGGCGTCCTGATCCCAGAGGTGCACCTGCGGGATGTTCGGGCCGCGCAGCTCGGCGACGTAGGTGATCGTCGTGCCGGGATCGAGGGTGATGACGAACTCGTCGGCTTCCGGGTTCTCGTTGCGCTCGGGCCGGATGCCCTGGCTCGCGGTGATCGCTGCGATGCGCGAGCCGCCGAGATCGGGCCAGACCACGCCGGAATCGACCAGCCGGAAATGCGGCGCGACGAGGATGCGCTCGATCTGCTCGTCGGTGTCGTTGGTAAGCGCGAACACCATCCAGTCGGGCCGCGCGCCGGCATCGCGCGCCTTCACGACGATGCGGCGGACGATGCCGTCCTTGCCCGGTGCCGTCGAGATCTGGATCAGGTCGCCGTCCGAGCGGTAGCGCTCGATCGCCGTCGTCAGGTCGATCACCGGCGCGTCGAGGGTGACCCGCACCGCCTCCACGGCCCGAGCGGAACCGCTGAGCAGAAGGCCGCAGAAGAGTGCGAGATAAAGGGCGAGGATGCGCAACGGGCGAGTGTTCCGGCCGGGTACGGCGGCGAGTACGGCTCAGGTTCCGCGCAGTGGTAGAGGCGGGATTAACCTGGAGCAAGGCGGCAGAGGCCCGGCGGCCGGCGTCACCCACCGCTGGCATACTCGATCGTCCGGGCCGGGGATCGCCCGCTTTTGCGGCCAAAACAAGTTTTCGGTCGCAGCGCGGGCGTGTCGTCCCCGGTCTCGCTCAGGCGGCGCGCAGCACCGCCGTGATCCGGTCGAGGGACGGGAGCTTCTTGATCGGGCCGATGGCGGCGAGCGTCGGCGCGCCGGCGAGGACCGCGAGCCCGGCCGCGCGCACGTGGTCCACCGTGACGGCGTCGACCTTGGCGATCACCTCCTCGGCCGGGATCACGCGGCCCCAGGCGAGGATCTGGCGCGCGTTGCGCTCGATCCGGCCGCCGGGCGTCTCCAGCGCGGAGAGCAGCGAGACCTTCAGCTGGGCCTTGGCGCGGGCGATCTCGACGGTGTCGAGGTCGCGTGCCGCGCGCGCGGTCGCCGACAGCGTCACCTCGACAAGCTCAGGCAGGTCCGCGCCGGAGGTCGCCGCGCCGATGCCGAACAGCCCGCAATCGGAGAACGGCCAGTGAAACGCCTGGATCTCGTAGGCGAGGCCACGGGTCTCGCGCACCTCCTGCCAGAGCCGCGAGGTCAGCCCGCCGCCGAGCACCTGCGAGAACATGTGCAGCGCGTAGTAGGCGTCGTCGCGGAACGACAGGCCGGGCAGGCCGATCACCACGTTGGCCTGCTCGAGCTTCTTCGGCATGCGCCGCTCGCCGCCGGCATAGGTCCCGGGGATCGCCTCGGGCGCGCTCGACCTCGGCATGGCGCCGAAATGGCGCTCGGCCGACGCGACGAAGGCCTCGTGCTCGACGGCGCCGGCGGCGGCGACCACGAAGCGGTCGGGGGTGTATTCGCGGGCGAGGTAGGCGCGGATGCCGGCCTCGTCGAAGCTCCGGATGGTCTCCGGCCGGCCGATGATCGGGCGCCCGATCGGCTGCCCGGGGAAGGCGGCCTCGGTGAAGGCGTCGTAGACCACGTCGTCCGGCGTGTCCTCGATCCCGGCATGTTCCTGCAGGATCACGCCCTTCTCGCGGGCGAGCTCGCCCGCGTCGAACACGGAATCAGTCAGGATGTCGCCGAGCACGTCGAGCGCGGTGCCGACATCCTCGCCGAGCACCCGCGCGGTGTAGCTCGTGCCCTCGGCCGAGGTCGCGGCGTTGATCTCGCCGCCGAGGTTCTCGATGTCCTCGGCGATGGCCCGGGCCGAGCGCGTGCGCGTGCCCTTGAACGCCATGTGCTCGATGAGGTGGCTCAGGCCGTTCTCGTCCGGGCGCTCGTGGCGCGATCCCGCCCCGACCCAGACGCCGAGCGTCGCGGTGGCCACGCCCGGCATCGCTTCGGTCGCGACGGTGATGCCGTTGTCGAGGGTGGTGATGCGCAGGCCCGGGGAGGCGGCGTGGGTGGCGAAGTGCTGGTTCATGCGCCCCTCGTGATGCGCGCGCGGTCGCGGATCAGGGCCTCGACCGCGGCCTGGTCGTTGCCGACCCGCGTCATGCGCTCGGGCCGGTCCATCAGGTCGGCGAGATGCGGGGGGAGGGCAGGGCGAAGGCCGCCGGTGGCGCGGCTCACCGCATCGGGGAACTTGGCGGCGTGCGCGGTCGCCAGCGCCACCACCGGGGTCGCCGGGTCCTGCCGCAGCAGGCGGCGGGCGGCCCGCACGCCGATGGCGCTGTGGGGATCGAGCACGTGCCCGGTGGCGGCGTGGGTCTGGGCGATCTGGTCCATCACGTCGGGCTCCGACACGGCGGTGGCGTCGAACTCGGCACGCACCTTGGCGAGCACTCCCTCGTCGAGGCTGAAGCCGCCGGACTGCTTGAGCCCGGACATGAGGCGGCCGAGCGAGGCGGCGTCGCGATCGAGCGCCTCGAACAGCAGCCGCTCGAAGTTCGACGAGATCTGGATGTCCATCGAGGGCGAGGTCGTGGCCTGGACGCTGCGCAGCTCGTAGACGCCGTGCTCGAGGGTGCGCGCCAGGATGTCGTTGGCGTTGGTGCCGATCATCAGGCGCTCGATCGGCAGCCCCATGCGCTTGGCGACCCAGCCGGCCAGCACGTCGCCGAAGTTGCCGGTCGGCACCGCGAACGACACCTTGCGGTGCGGCGCGCCGAGCGCGACCGCGCTGGTGAAGTAGTACACGGCCTGCGCCGCGACGCGGGCCCAGTTGATCGAGTTGACGCCCGAGAGCTTCACCGCGTCGGCGAAGTCGGCGTGCTGGAACATGGCCTTCACCATGTTCTGGCAGTCGTCGAAGTTGCCGTCGACCGCGAGCGCGTGGACGTTCGGCGCGTCGACCGAGGTCATCTGCCGGCGCTGCACCTCCGACACGCGGCCGTGCGGGAACAGGATGAAGATGTCGACTTGGTCCAGCCCGCCGAAGGCCTCGACCGCGGCGCTGCCGGTGTCGCCCGAGGTCGCGCCGACGATGGTGGCGCGGCTGCCGCGGGCGCGGAGCACGTGGTCCATCAGCCGCCCGAGCAGCTGCATCGCCACGTCCTTGAACGCGAGCGTCGGGCCGTGGAAGAGCTCGAGCAGGAACAGGTTGTCGTCGAGCTGGGTCAGCGGGCAGATCGCCGGGTGGCGGAAGGTGGCGTAGGCCTCCTCGATCATCCGGTCGAGGTCGGCATCCGCGATCTCGCCGTCGATCAGGGGGCGCAACACCAGCTTGGCGGCGTCGGCGTAGCGCTTGCCGGCCAGCCCCGCGATCTCGCCGGCGGACAAAGTCGGCCACGCCTCGGGCACGTAGAGGCCGCCGTCGCGGGCGAGCCCGGCGAGCAGGGCATCGGAGAACGAGAGCGGCGCGGCGGATCCGCGGGTCGAGACGTGCAGCACGGGGGCCTCCAGGGAAGGCGCCCCCTCTACACGATGCGGTCGGGCGTGTCGAAGACCGCCGAGGCGGGTTCAGGCGTTCGTGCCCTCGGCCTTGACCAGCCGGCAGCCGCTGATGCGCCACGCTCCGTCGGCGCCGCGCTCGAGGCTGTAGACGGCGGTCCAGTCGACGCCGTCCTCGTCCTGGATCGCAACGTCCTGCGAGAGCGCCCCGTCGCCGAGGTCCTGCATCTGCCCGAACACGAAGGTGCGGTGCCGATAGACCGGCCGGTAGTGGTTGCGCACCATGCCGAGGAACACGTCGGCGGTCGGGAACATGCCCTGGATCGCCGGGGCGGCCTGGGCGTAGGCGGTGGCGGCGTCGTCGCGCACCAGCGCCTCGGCCTGCCGGGTGATCGCCGCGCGGGCCGCCTCGCGGGCGCCGTCGTCGGCGGCGTGCGCCGACGTCAACGCGAGGGCGAGGAACAGGGCGAGCCAGCTGCGCATCGGATCACTCCGCCATGGGACGCAGCGAGTGTAGCCGGCGTCGCCGCCGCCGCAAGCCCGGCCTCAGGCGCCGGAAGGCGCGTCCGGCTCGTGCAGGCGCTTCCAGGCAAACACGGAAAAGACGCCGAGCAGGCAGGCGGCGATGCCGAACCAGGTGAAGGCGTATTGCAGGTGGTTGTTGGGCAGGTCGACCCGGAGCTGCCCGCCGCGCGGCCAGGTGCGGCTGCCGGGCGCTCCATCCGCCTCGATCAGGTAGGGGGCGGCCTCCGGGAAGCCGCGCGCCGCGGCGATGCCCGGCACGTCGCGGTTGAACCACTCGTTGCGCACCGGATCGGGCGCCGGCACGAACATCGTCCGTGGCTCGCTGCCGCGCATCAGGCCGACGATCGTGGTGTCGCCCTCGACGAGCCCGTCGCGGCGGTCGGCCTGGTTCTTCAGCTCGGTCGGCACGAAGCCGCGGTTGACCAGCACCATCGAGCCGTCGTCGCGCCGGAACGGCGTGATCACATAGTAGCCCTGCAGCGCGCGGCCCGGCGTCTCGCCGGCCGCGAGCCCGTGGACCAGCGTCTCGCGATCGTTGAGGAAGCGGCCGCCGACGCGGACATGCTCGAACTCGTCGCGCGCCGGGTTCCAGTCGGCGGGCGGCGGCACCGGCTCGGCCTGCGAGCGCGAGACGATGCGGGCGATCAGCGCCTCCTTCTCGCCCTTGCGCTCGAGCTGCCACACCCCGAGGCCGAGGAGGATCGCGAGCGCCATCAGCGTCGCGAGCGCCGGCGGGACAAGGTCGCGGATCGCGCCGGGGCGCGTCCGCGAGGCGGTCTCGGCCGCGGTCACGGCTCGAAGCGTCCCTGCTCGGCCTTGTTGGTGTATTGCAGGGCCAGCAGCATGCCCTTCAGCGGGCGGACCAGGATCAGGCTGAGGCCGATCGAGAGCGATCCGGCCACCAGCGCGTGGACCCACATTGGCGGCTGGTAGGTGATCTCCATCCACAGGGCGAGGCCGACCACGAGGATGCCGACGATCGACATCACGAAGAAGGCCGGCCCGTCGCCGGAATCGAACGCGCCGTAGTCGAGGCCGCAGACCTCGCAGGCGGGGGCGACGGTGAGGAACCCCTTGAACATGTGGCCTTCGCCGCAGCGCGGGCAGCGGCCGCGCAGGCCGGTCGAGATCGGTGCTTGTGGCGTGTAGGTCCGGGCCAAGCTCAGGTTCCTTGCATGACGTGAAGCCCCGCAGCGATGCACCACGTGTCGGCCTCACTGAGGATATGGGTGCCCGGACACGAAAAAGGGCGGCCGGAGCCGCCCTTCGATGCATGTCCCCCCTGCGTCACAGGGGATCCTGCCCGATCGCGATCAGTGCGCCGCGTGCCCGGCGCCCGAACCCCAGACGTAGATCGCCGCGAACAGGAACAGCCACACCACGTCGACGAAGTGCCAGTACCAGGCGGCGAACTCGAACCCGAGATGCTGCTTGACCGTGAACTGCCCGAGATAGGCGCGGTACAGGCAGATCCCGAGGAAGATCGTGCCGATGAGGACGTGCGCGCCGTGGAAGCCCGTCGCCATGAAGAAGGTCGACGAGTAGATGCTGCCGGCGAAGCCGAAATGCGCATGGCCGTACTCGTAGGCCTGGCAGGCGGTGAACAGCACGCCGAGGATCACGGTCAGCCACAGGCCGTACTTCAGGCCCTTGCGGTCGTCGTGGAGCAGGGCGTGGTGGGCCCAGGTCACGGTGGTGCCGGAGGTCAACAGGATCAGGGTGTTCAGCAGCGGCAGGTGCCAGGGGTCGAACGCCTCGATCCCCTTCGGCGGCCAGACGCCGCCGGTGAAGCCGACGCGCGAGGCCTGGATCGGGTCGGCGGTGTAGAGCGCCGCCTCGAAATAGGCCCAGAACCACGCGACGAAGAACATCACCTCGGAGGCGATGAACATCATCATGCCGTAGCGGTGATGAAGCTGCACCACGCGGGTGTGGTCGCCTTGGTTGGCCTCTTGGACCACGTCCTTCCACCACGAGAACATGGTGTAGAGCACGCCGAGCGAGCCGGCGCCGAAGATGTAGGGGCCGGGGGTGAGCGTGCCGATCTGCAGGCTCTTCATCCAGAACACGGCGCCGAAGGCCATCACGAAGCCAGAGAAGGCGCCGATGAGCGGCCAAGGGCTCGGTGCGAGGATGTGGAAGTCGTGATTCTTGGCGTGCGCCTCGGCCATCTTACCCGTCTCTCCTCGACCCCGTCGGTCCTGCGCCGTCGCCGGCTCGCGGTCCGCTTACCCTGAACGCCGAATTCGGGCCGTCCGGCCCGTCCGGTCTACCCGCACCCTTAGCGGAGGCGGGCGCGTGTTGTCACGCTTCGCGCACCGGGAAATCCCGGCGCGGTCAGAAATCCCGCTTGTTTCCGGGTGTGCTCGTGTTGGCGACCGCAGCGGTGACCGGCTCGCCGTTCTTCGAGGCGAAGTAGGTGTAGGACAGCGTCATCTCGGAGAGATGCGCGGTGTTCGAATCCTTCCGCACCTCGGGATCGATGTAGAACACCACCGGCACGTCGAGCGTCTCGCCCGGCTGGAGCGTCTGCTCCTTGAAGCAGAAGCACTCGATCTTGACGAAGTAGCTGCCCATCAGCCCGGGCTGCACGTTGAAGGTCGCCACGCCGGTGGACGGCGTCGTGCCGGTGTTCTTGACCTGGAAGAAGACGGTCTTCGTCTCGCCGAGATGCGCCTCGACCCGGCGCGACTCGGCCTTGAACCGCCACGGCAGCGAGGAAGACACGTTGGTGTCGAAGTGGACGACCATGCTGTCGTCGGTGGCGACGCCGGCGGTGAGCGCCGGGCCCTGGCGCGGCGTGCCGTCGTAGCCGGTCGCCTTGCAGAACGCGTCGTAGAGCGGCACCGACGCGAAGGCGAGGGCGATCATGCCCACGGCCATGCCGCCGCAGGCGAAGGCGGTGCGCAGCATCGTCCTGTC
Source organism: Methylobacterium sp. E-025 (assembly GCF_022829705.1). Lineage (NCBI taxonomy): Bacteria > Pseudomonadati > Pseudomonadota > Alphaproteobacteria > Hyphomicrobiales > Methylobacteriaceae > Methylobacterium > Methylobacterium sp. E-025. Next base: position 190,367 of record NZ_JAKSYR010000102.1, on the reverse strand, counting down.
GGTGTTCGGTGTGCTCATCAGAGCGGCCGGTTCAGGATCTGCGGCCCGAGCTTGGCGATCGTCAGGACGAAGAACAGCAGCACCATGGCGCCGAGCGCCAGGGCGATCGCGATCGAGCGCTTGCGCCGGCGCGCCTCCTCCTCGGGGGTGAGGGGGCGCATCTCGATCTTGGGAAAGCCGTGCGGATCGTATTCCATCAGGCGAAGACCGGGCGGAACAGGCCGAGGCTCTGCTCGGCGAGCAGCGCCGAGAACAGAACGAACAGGTAGAGAATCGAGAAGCCGAACATCCCCATGGCGGCCTTCTTCTCGGCCTCGCCCTCGCGGTTGCGATAGACCTGCACGCTGAAGGCCAGCATGCCGAGGCCGCCCAGCACGCCGACCACCGCGTAGAGCAGGCCGGCGAAGCCGAGCCAGACCGGCAACAGGCCGAGCGGCGCGAGCAGCAGCGTGTAGTAGATGATCTGGCGGCGGGTCGAGGTCGGGCCGGCGGTGTTCGGCATCATCGGGATTCCGGCCTTGGCGTACTCGCCGGCCTTCACCAGCGCGAGCGCCCAGAAGTGCGGCGGCGTCCAGATGAAGATGATCGCGAACAGCACGAGCGACTCGATGCCGACCGAACCGGTCACCACCGCCTGCCCGATCACTGGGGGGAGGGCGCCGGCGGCGCCGCCGATGACGATGTTCTGCGCGGTCGCCCGCTTGAGCCACATCGAGTAGATCACCGCGTAGAACACGATGGTGAAGGCGAGCAGCCCGGCCGAGAGCCAGTTCGCGGCGAGCCCGAGCACCATCACCGAGCCGACCGAGAGCACGAGTCCGAAGGCCAGGGCCTCGTTCGGCTGGATGCGGCCGTCGGGGATCGGGCGCTTGGCGGTGCGCGTCATGATCGCGTCGATGTCGGCGTCCCACCACATGTTGAGGCAGCCCGAGGCGCCGGCGCCGATGGCGATCATCAGCAGCGAGATCACCGCGACGGCCGGCGGCACGTGGCCGTGCGACACCACCATGCCGACGAGGGCGGTGAAGATCACCAGCACCATCACCCGCGGCTTCAGCAGGGCGAAGTAGTCGGGCACGTCTCCGCCGACGACCGAGACCGGCGTCGCGCCGGCGGGCAGGCTGTTCGACAGGGTGGTCATGGACACCGCAACCATTCTGCTTTTCGCGCTCGGGCCCGCGCGGCGGGAGCGCTCGATCCGGCACGGGAAGTCGCGAACCGGAACAGTTCCAAACGTCCGGGCGTCGCACGCCCGGAAAAAGGGGGGATCCTGCCGAGCGCCGCTCAGACCGGACCGTCGCACCGCCCTTGCCGGGACCCTTCGCGGGAAGGATCCGGGGAAGGGCGGGGGCCGCGCGATGCGGCCCCCGCGAAGTGGTTAGTGGTGACCCGGCTCATCGACGATGCGGGGCAGCGTCTCGAACTGGTGGAAGGGCGGCGGCGACGACAGCGTCCACTCCAGGGTGGTCGCGCCGGGACCCCAGGGGTTGTCCGCGGCCCGCTCCTTCGAGCGGAAGGCGAGGATGACGCCGATCACGAACACCATCATGCCGAGGCCGAAGATGTGGCCGCCGTAGGTCGAGACCTTGTGCCACCCCGCGAACGCCTCCGGGTAGTCGGCGTAGCGACGCGGCATGCCGGCGAGCCCGAGGAAGTGCATCGGGAAGAACAGGATGTTCGCGCCGATGAAGGCCAGCCAGAAGTGCAGCTTGCCGGCCCATTCGGGGATGATGTGGCCGGTCATCTTCGGGAACCAGTAGTAGATGCCGGCGAAGATGATGAACACGGCCCCGAGCGAGAGCACGTAGTGGAAGTGCGCGACGACGTAGTAGGTGTCGTGCAGGTACTTATCGACCGCCGAGTTCGCGAGCACGACGCCGGTGACGCCGCCGACGGTGAACAGGAAGATGAAGCCCACCGCCCAGTGCATCGCCGCGGTGAAGCGGATCGAGCCGCCCCACATCGTCGCGATCCAGGAGAAGATCTTCACGCCGGTCGGCACCGCGATCACCATGGTGGCGAACACGAAGTAGGACTGCGTCTGCAGCGACAGGCCGACGGTGTACATGTGGTGCGCCCACACGACGAAGCCGACGACGCCGATCGCGACCATCGCGTAGGCCATCGCGAGGTAGCCGAAGACCGGCTTGCGCGAGAACGTGGCGATGATGTGCGAGACGATGCCGAAGGCCGGCAGGATCATGATGTACACTTCGGGGTGACCGAAGAACCAGAACAGGTGCTGGTACAGGATCGGGTCGCCGCCGCCGGCGGGGTCGAAGAAGGTTGTGCCGAAGTTGCGGTCGGTGAGCAGCATGGTGATCGCGCCGGCGAGGACCGGGAGCGACAGCAGCAGCAGGAAGGCGGTGACGAGCTCGGCCCAGGCGAAGAGCGGCATCTTGTGCAGCGTCATGCCGGGGGCGCGCATGTTGAGGATGGTCGTGATGAAGTTGATCGCCCCGAGGATCGAGCCGGCGCCGGAGAGGTGCAGCGCGAAGATCGCGAAGTCGACGGCCGGGCCGGGATGGCCGGCGGTGGAGAGCGGCGGGTAGACGGTCCAGCCGGTGCCGGCGCCGGACGCGCCGGGCGCGCCCTCGACGAACAGCGAGCAGATCAGGCTGCAGAAGCCCGCCACCGTCAGCCAGAACGAGATGTTGTTCATGCGCGGGAAGGCCATGTCCGGCGCGCCGATCATCAGCGGCACGAACCAGTTGCCGAACCCGCCGATCAGCGCGGGCATCACCATGAAGAACACCATGATGAGGCCGTGGCCGGTGACGAAGACGTTGTAGGTCTGCGGATTGGAGAAGTACTGGAGGCCGGGCGCCTCCATCTCCATCCGGATGCCGAAGGACAGGAACGCGCCGATCATGCCCGCGCAGAACGCGAACAGCAGGTAGAGCGTGCCGATGTCCTTGTGGTTCGTCGACAGGAACCAGCGGGCGAAGAACGAGGGTTTGTGGTCGTGGGCCTCGTGGGCCCCTGCATGCGCTGCGGCGGTTGCCATCTGAGCTGAGCCTTGTGCGTGTCTCTCGAGATCTCGGTGGGTCGGGCCGGCGCCGTCGCGGCGCCGGCCCGAGGCGCGCCCGCTACCGGGCGTCGGCGAGCTTGGACCCGTCGTCGATGCGGGCGTACTTGGTCTTGGCCTCGCCGAGCCAGGCTGCGTAGGCCTCGTCGTTCACCACGCGGACGACGATCGGCATGTAGGCGTGGCGCTGGCCGCAGAGCTCGGAGCACTGGCCGTGATAGGTGCCCTCGCGGTCGGCCTTGAACCAGAACTGGTTGAGGCGGCCGGGGACGGCGTCGATCTTGAAGCCGAAGGACGGCATCGCCCAGGAATGCATGACGTCGGCGGCGGTGACCTGGATCTTGACGATCTTGTTCACAGGAACGACCATCTCGTTGTCGGTCTGCAGCAGCCGCGGCTGCTTGTCCTCGTCGATGTTGGCATCGAACGAGAAGCCGCCGCCCTGGTCGGCGGGGTACTCGTAGGACCAGTACCAGGCATGGCCGGTGACCTTAATCATCACGTCGGACTTCGGATCCGATAGCTGCACCCGCAGCAGGCGGAACGACGGGATCGCGACGGCGACGAGGATGAGCACCGGGACGATGGTCCAGGCCACCTCGATCAGGGTGTTGTGGGTGGTCTTCGAGGGCGTCGGGTTCCGCTTCTCGCTGAAGCGGTAGATGCACCACAGGATCAGGCCGAGCACGAACACGCAGATGGCCAGCGACAGCCAGTGCACCCACGACTCGAACTGGAGGATGTCGCGGGCGTTCTCGGTCACGGGGACCTGGCGGTCCATCTGCCAGGGCTCGGGCTGGCCGATGCCGGCGGCCAGGGCCTGCGACGAAGTCAGGAGCAGCGCGCCGAACGCGGCGAGCCCCCTCATGGAGCGGTGTTTCGTCTGCGCCGTCCGCATGTGCCTCTCGTGGCTCCCCTTGGTCACGTTACGCTCCGTCGACCGCCCGCATCTTGCTTGAACGAGGTTTGCGGTGTCGCTCGACGGAATGGACGCCCCGAAGGCGCGAGGCCCGGGTATCCGATCGCGGTGTCAGACCACAAGGTCGTGAAAGGCGCAACCGCACAAGCGTCGCATCGCACGCTTTCCGGCCGCTCCGCTCCGTCACCCGGGCGATCGCCGCAGGGGCGGCTCGGCCCGCAGCCTGCTATAGGGCGTGCTCGGGTCGAGCGGCGGGAACAGCCCATGACGGACGGACGGCGGCCGGTTCAGGCCACTTCGGAGACGGGCCTGCGTGAGACGGCCTTGCAGGAGACGGCCTTGCAGGTGGCGACCCGCGTCGTCGCCTACGCCGCGCCGGAGCCGCGCGACGATCACCGCGCGCTCGCCGTCGAGATGCCGGTGAACCTCGTCTACGGCAGCGTGCCCTATGCGGTGATGATGGCGACGCCGGCCGACCTCGAGGATTTCGCCTACGGCTTCAGCCTGACCGAAGGCATCGTCGCGGCGGCCGACGAGATCCGCGGCGCCGCGGTCGAGCCGGGCGACGGCGGGCTGCGCCTGCTGGTGGATTTGGCGCCCGGGCGCCTGCGCGAGCATCTCGCCCGCAAGCGTGCGATCAGCGGGCGCACCGGCTGCGGCGTCTGCGGGATCGAGGATCTCGCCGCCCTGCCGCGGGCCGAGACCCGGGCCGCGTCGGGCCGCGTGCGCGTCGGGGCGGAGGCGATCACGCGGGCCTTGTCGGATCTCGGCGATTCCCAGGTGCTCGGGCGCGAGACGCGGGCCGTGCACGCCGCCGCCTGGGCGCGCCTCGACGGGAGCCTCGTGGCGGTCCGCGAGGATGTCGGCCGGCACAACGCGCTGGACAAGCTGATCGGGGCGCTGATCCGGACGGGAACCGACCCGGCCGCGGGCTTCCTCGTGATCACCAGCCGGTGCTCGTTCGAGATGGTCGAGAAGGCTGCGCATTTCGGCGCGTCGGTCCTGGTCGCGATCTCGGCCCCGACCTCGCTCGCGATCGAGCGGGCGCGCCTGCACGACATGACGCTCTGCGCCATCGCCCGGGCCGATTCGTTCACGCTGTTCTGCGGGGACGAGCGCGTGGTCGGCCGCGCAGGGTAGGGGCCGATCAGGGTGTCGGCGCGTCCTTGTCCGGCGCGCCGGGCACGAGGGTCGCGCCACCGATGACGCGGACGTTGCGCTTGGCCTCGGGCGGATTCTTCCAGCTCTGGTCGGCGGGTTTGACCTCCGAGGTCTTCACGTCCGCCGGCTTCGATTCGCCCGGCTTCGATTCGACTGACTTGGCCAAGGTCCCGTCGGCGGGCGGCTGGACCGCTGCCGGAGTCGGCGTGACGCCGGGAACCGGCGCGGCCTTCGGCTGATCCACGGCGGCGACGGAAGCCTCCGACTTCGCCTCGGGCTTGGCGGCGTCCACCGGGCGGAGCTTGGGCGCCTCGGGAACGGTGCGCGCCTGCGCTTTTCCTTCGATCGCCTTGCCATCGCGCGCCTTCTCGTCGAGCGCTTTGGTGTCGGACAACCGTGGCGGGTTGGCGACTCGGGCGAGCTTGCGCGGCGATTCGGCGGGGCCGCGCCGATCGGGGTTGATGCCCTGCGGGTTCGGGTCCGCGAGCAAGCGCCCCGGCATGCCGTTCGATCCGTCGCGTCGGGCATAATCGGCCTCGGCCGGCGCACGGCGCAGGGGCATTCCGCGCGCCTCGGGCAACGGGATGTCGGCCGGCGGGAGCAGGCGCTCTGCCTGCCGCATCGGCTGGTGCGGCATCTCATCCTCTTCGGTCCAGCCGTAGCCGGGCGCCGGACGGGCAAGGGCGATCGGGCCGTCGTCGAGGCGCTGGCGGCCGAGGATCGCGCCGTCCCGGGCATCGACGAACAGGCGCACGCGGGCACCCATCGGGTTGAAGGCCTCGACGATGTAGGCGCGTCCGTCGAAGCGCGGGCGGCTCATGCCGCTGAAGCCGCGCTCGCTCAGGCGCCATGCGACGGCGCGCGGCGGCATGATCGCGTCGTCGTACGCGTATTGCGCCTGCGCCGCGTCGGCGGCACCGATCAGCAGGGCGCAGGCGGCGAGGCCCGCGAGGAGACGACGATAGGATCGGTTCACGGCTGACCTCCCGGTCGCATTCTCAAGATCGCCCGAATCTCCGCAGGCGCTCGCCCCGCGCCGGGGAGTCCCGATCGGGACCTGCCGACGATCCGGCCCGGGCCCCGCGCCGAAGGACCGCGTCCCGCGTGTCCTTCGGCCATTCCGGCAGGGTCGTTGCCCCGCATGCCGCTTGTGCTCGGCGCTCGCCTTTGAGCGGAGGATTTGGGCGCAATTGCGGGAGAAAGCGGGCGGCGAAGGGCCGATCTCGACCACGATCCACCCGTTCGCATGGCCCCTCGCACGACGGGGAATTGGGTCGCCTGCCGATCCGGTGTGGGGGCGGACATGGGACCGGACATGGGATCCGGCATGGGATGCGGCATCAAAACGCCGCTTTTGGTCCCGCGGGGCCCTTGCTGGAATTTTTGAAATCTGCCAGTTTGCAGCGTTAGGACAGTATGACTGTCCCATTTCTAGTGCGCGCGTGCGAACGATGCCGCGCGGTGGGGCCGTTCAGGCCTGGGCAGAGGGTTTCGGGACGTGACCATCGTGACGTCGAAACGAGATCGCGAGCCGGTCGCCGCAGAGGCGATCCGGGCCCACGCCGGCTGACATCGGGCCGGTGCGAGCCCGCGGGTAGCGGGCGCTTCCTCCACCGAGGACCCTCCCGAGACCCGACGAGACAAGATGACTGGCCCGGCCTCGCTTGAGCGCCGGGCATGAAACATGCTCGCCTGGCGGGCATGGGCGTTCGAACGGGTCTGGTCGATCTTTCGGGGATGGTGGGCATGGCGGCTTTCGGGAATGCGGACATGGCCGTGAGCGGGAACCTCAACGCCGACACGGCGCCGGCGGCCCGCGACGGCGTCGCGCCGCTGGTGGTGCGCGATCCGGCGATGCCGGTGGCGCAGGGCGCCTACGATCCCCGCAACGAGCGGGACGGCTGCGGCGTCGGCTTCGTCGCCGACATGCACGACCGGCGCACCCACGCCATCGTCGAGCAGGGCCTGAAGATCCTGGAGAACCTCGACCATCGCGGCGCGGTCGGAGCCGACCCGAAGATGGGCGACGGCTGCGGCATCCTCACGCAGATCCCGCACGCCTTCTTCGCCGAGGAATGCTCGCGCCTCGGCTTCGAGCTGCCCCCGGCCGGCGACTACGCCATCGCGCAGCTGTTCATGCCGAAGGCCGACGAGCCGCGCGCGATCATCGAGGCCATCGTCGAGGAAGCGCTCGCGTCGGAAGGGCTGCCCCTGCTCGGCTGGCGCGACGTGCCGGTCGACCCCGAGGATCTCGGCATCGCCGTGAAGGCGACCGAGCCGCATCACCGCCAGCTCTTCATCGGGCGCCCGGCCTCGGCGGCCGATGGCGACGCGTTCGAGCGGCGCATCTACGTCGCCCGCAAGGTGATCTCCGGCCGCGTCTACGGCCTGAAGGACCCGCGGGTGATGGAGTTCTACCCCGTCTCCGTGTCGAGCCGGACCATCGTCTACAAGGGCATGGTCCTGGTGAACCAGCTCGGGAACTACTTTCTCGACCTGAAGGACCAGCGCTTCGTCTCGGCGATCGCGCTGGTGCACCAGCGCTTCGCCACCAACACCTTCCCGACCTGGCGCCTGTCGCACCCCTACCGGATGGTGGCGCATAACGGCGAGATCAACACGCTGCGCGGCAACGTGAACTGGATGTCGGCCCGCCAGGCGAGCGTCGATTCGGAGCTGTTCGGCAACGACATCTCGAAGATCTGGCCGATCTCCTACGAGGGCCAGTCCGACACCGCGTGCTTCGACAACGCACTCGAGTTCCTCGTGATGGGCGGCTACCCGCTGGCCCACGCGATGATGATGCTCATCCCCGAGGCCTGGGCCGGCAACCCGTTGATGGGCGAGGATCGGCGCTCGTTCTACGAGTACCATGCCGCGCTGATGGAGCCGTGGGACGGGCCCGCCGCCGTCGCCTTCACCGACGGCCGCCAGATCGGCGCGACCCTCGACCGCAACGGCCTCCGCCCCGCCCGCTACGTCGTCACCGACGACGGCCTCGTCGTGCTCGCCTCCGAGATGGGCGTTCTGCCGATCCCGGACGAGAAGATCGTCCAGTCCTGGCGCCTGCAGCCGGGCCGGATGCTGCTGATCGACCTCGAGAAGGGCCGCATCGTCGACGACGAGGAGATCAAGGGCGAGCTCGCCGCCGCGCACCCCTACGCGGAGTGGGTGAAGAACACCCAGATCGTGCTCGAGGACCTCAAGCCGGTCACCGCCCGCGAGAGCCGCACCGACGTGTCGCTGCTCGATCGGCAGCAGGCCTTCGGCTACAGCCAGGAAGACCTCAAGCTGCTCATGGCGCCGATGGCCGTGACCGGCCAGGAGGCGGTCGGCTCGATGGGCACCGACACGCCGCTCTCCGCTCTGTCCGACAAGTCGAAGTCACTCTACACCTACTTCAAGCAGAACTTCGCGCAGGTCACCAACCCGCCGATCGACCCGATCCGCGAGGAGGCCGTGATGAGCCTCGTCTCGTTCATCGGCCCGCGCCCGAACCTGCTCGACATGGAAGGCGCCTCGCGCCGCAAGCGCCTGGAAGTCCGCCAGCCGATCCTGACCAACACGGATCTCGAGAAGATCCGCTCGATCGGCCATTTCGAGGACCGCTTCGACACCAAGACGCTGGACATCACCTACCCGGCCGAGACCGGCGCGGCGGCGATGAACGGCGCGCTCGACCGGCTCTGCGACCGCGCGGAAGTCGCGGTGCGCGGCGGCTACAACATCATCGTCCTGTCCGACCGCGCGGTCGGCCCCGACCGCATCCCGATCCCGGCGCTGCTGGCGACGGCGGCCGTGCACAACTACCTGATCCGCAAGGGGCTGCGCACCTCGGTCGGGCTCGTGGTCGAATCGGGCGAGCCGCGCGAGATCCATCACTTCGCGTGCCTGGCCGGCTACGGCGCCGAGGCGATCAACCCGTATCTCGCCTTCGAGACGCTGGTGGCGATGAAGCACGAGTTCCCGCCGGACCTCGTCGACGAGGAGATCATCTACCGCTACATCAAGTCGATCGATAAGGGCCTGCTGAAGGTCATGTCGAAGATGGGCATCTCGACCTACCAGTCCTATTGCGGCGCGCAGATCTTCGACGCGATCGGGCTGAACTCGGCCTTCGTCGCGCGCGACTTCTTCGGCACCGCGACGATGGTCGAGGGCGTCGGCATGGCCGAGATCGCCGAGGAGACCGTGCGCCGCCACGCCGACGCGTTCGGCGACGCGCCGATCTATCGCAACGCCCTCGATGTCGGCGGCGAGTACGCCTACCGGCTGCGCGGCGAGGCCCATACCTGGACCCCGGACACCGTCGCGACGCTGCAGCATGCGGTGCGCCTCGGCGTGCCCGAGCGCTACCGCGAATACGCCAAGCTGGTGAACGACCAGGAGCAGCAGCTCAAGACCCTGCGCGGCCTGTTCCGGATCAAGCTCGCCGGCGAGATCGGGCGCGAGCCGGTGCCCGTGGAGAGCGTCGAGCCGGCCGCCGACATCGTCAAGCGCTTCGCCACCGGCGCGATGTCCTACGGCTCGATCTCGAAGGAGGCGCACGAGACCCTGGCGATCGCCCTGAACTCCTTCGGCGGCCGTTCGAACTCGGGCGAGGGCGGCGAGGAGGTCGAGCGCTTCAAGCCGCTGCCGGACGGTCGCTCGCGCCGCTCGTCGATCAAGCAGGTCGCGTCCGGCCGCTTCGGCGTCACGACCGAGTACCTCGTCAACGCCGACATGATGCAGATCAAGGTCGCGCAGGGCGCCAAGCCCGGCGAGGGCGGACAGCTGCCCGGCCACAAGGTCGACGCCAAGATCGCCAAGGTCCGCTACGCCACGCCCGGCGTCGGCCTGATCTCGCCGCCGCCGCACCACGACATCTACTCGATCGAGGATCTGGCACAGCTGATCTTCGACCTGAAGAACGTGAACCCGGCGGCCGATGTCTCGGTCAAGCTCGTCTCCGAGGTCGGCGTCGGCACGGTCGCGACCGGCGTCGCCAAGGCGCGGGCCGACCACATCACCATCTCGGGCTTCGACGGCGGCACCGGCGCGGCGCCGCTGACCTCGCTCAAGCATGCCGGCGGCCCGTGGGAGACCGGCCTCGCCGAGACGCAGCAGACGCTGGTGATGAACCACCTGCGCGGCCGCGTCGCGCTGCAGGCCGACGGCGGCATCCGCACCGGCCGCGACGTGCTGATCGCGGCCCTGCTCGGCGCCGACCAGTTCGGCTTCTCGACCGCGCCGCTGATCGCGGCCGGCTGCATCATGATGCGCAAGTGCCACCTCAACACCTGCCCGGTCGGCGTCGCGACCCAGGACCCGGTGCTGCGCAAGCGCTTCAAGGGCACCCCCGAGCACGTGGTGAACTACTTCTTCTACGTCGCCGAGGAGCTGCGCGAGCTGATCGCGGCGATGGGCTTCACCAAGCTCGAGGACCTCGTCGGGCGTTCCGACTTCCTCGACAAGGTGGAGGCGATCCAGCACTGGAAGGCGCGCGGGCTCGACTTCTCGAAGCTGTTCCACCGTCCCGACGTCGGGCCGGAGGTCGCCATCCGCTGGGTCGAGACGCAGAAGCACCCGATCGACCACGTCCTCGACCGGCGCCTGATCGCCGGCGCGCAGAACGCGATCGACACCGGCGAGCCGGTGGTGCTCCACGACGTGATCCGCAATTCCGACCGCACCGCGGGCGCGATGCTCTCGGGCGCCGTCGCCAAGGCGCACGGCCACGAGGGCCTGCCCGACGACACCATCGTGGTGAAGCTCTCCGGCACGGCCGGCCAGAGCTTCGGCGCCTGGGTCGCGGCCGGCGTGACGATCGAGCTCACCGGCCACGGCAACGACTACGTCGGCAAGGGCCTGTCGGGCGGCAAGCTGATCATCCGGCCGAGCGACGCGCTGAAGGCGCCCGCCGACAGGACCATCATGGTCGGCAACACCGTGCTCTACGGCGCCATTGCCGGCGAGTGCTACGTCCGCGGCTCGGCCGGCGAGCGCTTCGCCGTGCGCAACTCCGGTGCGATCACCGTCGTCGAGGGCATGGGCGACCATGGCTGCGAGTACATGACCGGCGGCGTGGTTGTGTCGATCGGCGAGACCGGCCGCAACTTCGCCGCCGGCATGTCCGGCGGCATCGCCTACGTGCTCGACGAGGACGGCTCGTTCTCGGCCCGCTGCAACCTCTCGATGGTCGATCTCGAGCCGGTCGAGGAGGAGGACGACCTGATGCGCCGCTTCCACCAGGACGGCGACCTGGAGACCAAGGGCCGCGTCGACATCCTCGCCGACATGTCCGGCCACGACGAGGAGCGCCTGTCGCAGCTCATCACCAATCACTTGAAGTATACGGGCAGCCCGCGTGCCAAGGCGATCCTCGACGACTGGGCGGGCTACCGCACCAAGTTCGTCAAGGTGATGCCGGTGGAGTACCGCCGGGCGTTGCGCGAGATGGAGATGGCACGGATGCCGGTGGCGGCCGAGTAGGCGCGCGCCGGCCTCGTGCCGGTCGATGGAGATCACGTTCGATGCCGCGAAGCGTCTGGTGACGTTGCGCGAGAGGGGCCTCGATTTCGCACGCACCCCTGAAGTCTTCGCCGCCGCGGTGACGACGTTCCGGGACGAGCGGATGGACTACCGCGAGGCGCGATCGATCACGGTGGGAATGCTCGACGGACGGATGGTGGTCGTCGTTTGGACCGAACGGGATCATACTCGCCGGATCATCAGCATGAGGAAGGCCAATGACCGAGAGCAAGCGCGCTATCGCGAACGCGGCTGACCGACCGCTGAACCCCGACGAGATCGGCTGGGATCCGGACGACGCGCCGGAACTGGACGAGGCTTGGTTCGAGAAGGCCGATCGTTTCGTCGGCGGCCGCCTGATCGAGCGCGGGCACCGTCCCGGCGAGACTGAACGGTTGGTGCTTCCCACCGATCTCGTCGAGCGGTTCCGAGCCGGAGGGCCAGGCTGGCAGATACGGATCGAGACCGCGCTCAAGGAATGGTTGCGCGAGCATTCCGACCGGCTCTGAGCCGGCCGACGAACGGCCCGGACGAAACACGCGAGCGATGGCGGACATCGCGAGGGGGGACGACATGACGGCGACGCTAGCGACGATCCCACCTGCCGCCATGCGGATCTACGGCGATCTCACCTCGGGCAATTGCCTGAAGATCAAGATCGTCGCCGATCGGCTCGGCCTCGCCTACGAATGGGTGCCGGTCGACGCGGTGAAGGGCGAGAGCCGGACGCCCGCCTACCTCGCCCTGTTTCCGGCAGGCCAGATCCCGGGCGTGGCGTTCGCGGACGGGCGTCGGCTCGCGCAGTCGAACGCGATCATCCGCTACCTCGCCCGCGGCAGCGCGTTGCTGCCGGACGATGCCTTCGCGGCGGCGACGGTCGATCAGTGGCTGTTCTGGGAGCAGTACAGCCACGAGCCGGCGGTCGCGGTCTGCCGGGCGGAGATGAAGTTCCGCGGCGTGCGGCGCGAGGCCCGCGATCCGGCCAGGGTCGCGCGCGGCGAGGCGGCGCTCGACCTGATGGAGCGGCATCTCGCCGGAACGGGCTGGTTCGTGGGCGACGACGCGACCATCGCCGACGTCGCCCTGTTCGCCTACACCCAGTGGGCCGACGAGGGTGGATTCGATCTGGCCGCGAGGCCCGCGATCCGGGATTGGCTCGACCGATGCAAGGTCGCGTTCCGGATCGAACCCGACGCTATCGCCACCGCCGCCGGTCGCTGACCCGATCGCGGCACCACCGATTTTTCGCTACCGACGCTGAGCATCCCGATGGGCAAGATCACCGGCTTCCTCGAATTCGACCGGCAGGACCAGAAGTACCAGCTCGCGGCCGACCGCGTGCGACACTTCCGCGAGTTCACCCTGCCGCTCGACGAGCACGACCTGAAGAAGCAGGCCGCCCGCTGCATGGATTGCGGCATCCCGTTCTGCCACGGGCCGACCGGCTGCCCGGTGCACAACCAGATCCCGGACTGGAACGACCTCGTGTTCCAGTCGGATTGGGAAGAAGCCGCGCGCAACCTGCACTCCACCAACAACTTCCCGGAATTCACCGGCCGCATCTGCCCGGCGCCGTGCGAGGAAGCCTGCACGCTGAACCTCGAGAACCAGCCGGTCGCGATCAAGACGATCGAGCAGGCCATCGCCGACCGCGCCTGGAACATGGGCTGGGTCAAGCCCGAGCCGTCGTCGATCCGCACCGGCAAGAAGGTCGCGGTGATCGGGTCGGGCCCGGCCGGCCTCGCGGCGGCGCAGCAGCTCGCCCGGGTCGGGCACGCGGTGCACGTCTACGAGCGCGAGCCGAAGGCCGGCGGCCTGCTCCGCTACGGCATTCCCGACTTCAAGATGGAGAAGCGCCACATCGACCGACGCGTGAAGCAGATGGAAGCCGAGGGCGTGGTCTTCCACTACAACCAGAACGTCGGCGTGACGAAGCCGGTCGAGGAGCTGACCGCGGAGTTCGACGCGGTGCTGTTCTCCGGCGGCGCCGAGGACCCGCGCAACCCGCAGCTGCCGGGGCAGGAGATGGAGGGCGTGCACTACGCGATGCCCTACCTGATCCAGTCGAACCGCCGCGTCGGCGCCGAGCCGATGCGCGGCAACGGCGAGGCGCCGATCCTGGCATCGGGCAAGAACGTGGTGGTGATCGGCGGCGGCGACACCGCGTCCGATTGCGTCGGAACCGCCTTCCGGCAGGGCGCCCTGTCGGTGACGCAGCTCGACATCCGGCCGCGGCCCCCAGAGCGCGAGGACAAGCTCTCGGTCTGGCCGTACTGGCCGACCAAGATGCGGACCTCGTCGAGCCAGGCCGAGGGCGCCGAGCGCGAGTTCCAGGCGGCGACGCTCCGGCTCGAAGGCAACAAGAAGGGCCGGCTCACCGGCGTCGTCTGCGCGCGCGTCGACGCCAAGCGCCAGCCGATCGAGGGCAGCGAGTTCGTGCTGCCGGCCGACCTCGTCTTCATGGCGATCGGCTTCGCCGGCTCGATCCAGAAGGGCCTGCTCGAGCAGTCCGGCATCACGGTCGACAAGCGCGGCAACGTCACCGCCAACGAGGAGGATTACCGCACCTCCGACCCGAAGATCTGGGCGGCCGGCGACATGCGCCGCGGCCAGTCCCTCGTCGTCTGGGCGATCCGCGAGGGCCGTCAGGCCGCCCGCTCGATCGACGAGACGCTGATGGGTGCCTCGATCCTCCCGCGCTGAGGTTTTCGCCGGGCGTTCAGCCCGGCGGCCAGCGGAAATCGTCGGCGCGGCCGGGCTGCGGCAGCGGTGCCGCCCCGCGCTGGAGCGCGCGCTCGACCGTGCCGGTGGCGTCGCCGTCGCGCGGTCGACCGCTGACCAGGACGCCGCCGGGCGACAGCTCGATCCGGCCGAGCGGGACGACCGGCCCCGCCGCCGACTTGACGGGGAGGGCCGGGACGCCGGGCGGCTCGGGCAGGCTCGGCAGCATCGCCGTGATCTGCCTGTCGATCGCGGTGACGTCGTCGAGGGTCGTCGCCGGTGCCCCGTCGAGTGGCGTCGCGGGCAGGGCCGAGACGGCGGCGGCCGGCTGCTCGGGCGCGGTGGGCGCCGTCGCACCCATCAGGCGCTTCAGCTCCACGTCGGCGAAATGCGCGAGCTTGCGGGCGCCGGCATGGGTGAAGTGCACGCCGTCGGCGGTGCGGAGCTTGGCGCTCTGCCCGTCGAGGTCCGGTCCCGTGGCGGTGTAGTGGTTGCGGTCGTCGGAGAAGCCCGGCCCGACATCGACGTAGGTGCCCCCCGCCTTGGTCACGGCATCCCGGACGATCTCGTTGAGGCTGCCGAGGTCGCGCGTCAGGCTCTCGCTGCGCATCGGCGGGGCGCCGACCCAGACGAGCGGAATCTTCCGGTCGGTGAAGACCTTCACCAGTGCGTCCACGCGGGTGCGGTAGACCTCGCGCCAGCGGTCAGAGAGCGGATCGAGGGTCTGGTCCCCGTCGCGCATCGGCTGGCGATCGTTGGCGCCGAGCATGACCACGGCATAGCCGACCTTAGGGTTCGCCTTCAGGTAGTCCTCGGCGGCCTTCGGCCAATCGACGACGTCCCTGCGCACGAGGCCGCTGTCGGCCTTGGCGCGGTCGATCACCGCGACGTCGGCGGTGTCCTCGAACACGTCGTCCAGCCCGCGGCTGAGATGGTCGGCCAGCGAATCGCCGAACACCGCGATCTGGACCTTCGCCTCGGTCTTCTTCACGGCCGGCGCCGGCGCCGCGACCGTGGGCGCCGGCCGGGTCTGCGGACGCCGAAGCTGGCGGCCGGTCTCCGCGCTGGCGGGCGGGCGCACGCGCGGCGGGCGATAGGTCGGGGCCGCCTGCCGCGGCTCCGGCGGGCTCGGCCGGTCTTCCCACGGCCAGTAGAACTGGCGCTGCTCGGGCTCCGGCGCGGCGCGGCGCGGCGCGCGGGCATAGCCGTCGTCCTCGCGGTAATAGGCGTCGCGGCCGCGTCGGCGCGGCTGGTCGTAGCTGTCGCCCCACTGCGCCTCGGCCGGCGACGGCGGCAGAAGGACGAGCGGAAGCGCGAGGCCGGCCCCGAGCGCCAGAACGAGGCGGCGCGCCTTGGCGGCTGCCGCGTCGGCTCGGTTTGTCGCGTCGCGTCTCATGCGCCCTCCGGTCCCGCGGGCTTCGACCCGCGGGCGACCATAGCGGAGCGGTCTCGCCGCGTCTAAGAGCCTCCCGCAAAACCTCCCGAGCGCCGGCGGTCTCCTGTGCCCACGATGGCGCGACGGCGGTTCCGTGACCGATGACGGGCGGCCATTCGACCCTGAGAGCGTCGGTCTTTCGACGAGTCCCGATCGTTCGGCCCCCTCATCCTTCGCAGACGCCGAAGCGGCACCGCGAGGATGAGGGAAACGGGCCGACGAACGCGTTGACGGGGTTTCAGGCGGCGCGGACGGTGGCCAGGAAGTGCGCGACCTCTGCGCCGAGGCGTTCGGACTGGCGCGACAGCTCGGAACTCGACGCCAGGACCTGGGTCGCGGCAGCGCCCGTGTCCTCCGACGCGCGCGCCACGCCCGCGATGTGGGCCGTGACCTCGCTCGCACCGGCCGAGGCCTGTGCGACGTTGCGCACGATCTCCTGGGTCGCCGCTCCCTGCTCCTCGACGGCCGCCGCGATCGTCGCGGCCACCGCGTTGATCTCGCGGATCCGGGTGGTGATGCCGCCGATCGCGCTCACGGCCTGATCGGTCACGTGTTGCACGTGCCCGATGCGCTGGCTGATCTCCTCGGTGGCCTTGGCCGTCTGGCCGGCCAACTCCTTCACCTCCGTCGCGACGACCGCGAAGCCGCGGCCAGCCTCACCGGCACGCGCGGCCTCGATCGTGGCGTTCAGGGCGAGCAGGTTGGTCTGCGAGGCGATGTTGGAGATCATCCCGACCATGGCCCCGATCTGCTCGGCGGCGTGGCTGAGCTCCTGCACCAGCCGCGCCGTCTGATCGGCGTCCACCACGGCGGCTCGCGCCAGCTCGGACGAGCTGGACATCTGCCGTCCGATCTCCTGCACCGAGGATCCGAGTTGCTCGGCAGCGATGGCCACCGTGCTCACGTTGTCCGCCGCCTGCGTGGCCGCCGCTGCCACGGTGCCCGACTGCGCCGCCGTGTCGCCGGCGGTCGCGGTCATCTGCTGAGCCGTCGCCTGCAGCTCGGTGGCCGCCGACGAGACCTGCCCGACGATGCCGCCGACGGCCGCTTCGAAGGCGTCGGCCATCTGCCGCATCCCGGCCTGGCGCTGCCGCTCCGCCTCCAGCCGCCCCTGGGACATCTCCTCCTCCAAGGCCTGTGTGCGGATCAGGTTCTCCTTGAACACCTGCACCGAGACGGCCATCGCCCCCAGCTCGTCGCCGCGCCGGGTCGCGGGCACCTCGGCCGCCGTGTCGCCCCGCGCGATGGCGCTCACGCAGGCGGCGAGCTTGCGGATCGGGCGGCCGATCGCGAGGGCCGAGAACACGGCCGAGCCGATCAGGACGAGGATGACGGTGCCGCCGATGGCGAGCCCGATCCGGTTGGCGGACTCGGCGGTCGCGACCGTGTTCCGCCGCGCCTCGTCCGCAAAGCGCTGGGCATTGGCGACCGATTCCGTTCCCGCCTCGTTCAACAGCGTGTTCACGCGCTGCTGCTCGGCGACGATCCGCGAGAGCCTGTTCCCGTCGACGGACCGCGCGCCATTCTCGAAGCGGATGACGTCGGCCAATGACGCCGCGAGGTCGGCGTAGGTGACGAGATTCGTCCGAAGGTCCTGAAGAACGCCCGGGATCAGCGCGATCCGGATCGGCTCGTCGAGCGCCGCTGCGCCGGTTGCCTTGCCGGCGCGGATGCGCTCGGCGACGCGGGCGACCTGCTCGGCGGTTTCCGCGGTGCGGATGTCGCCGACCGCCGCTTGAAGCTCCGCGTGCGAGAGGCGGGTCTGCTGGATGCCTGCAAGGATGATCTGCTCGCGTCCGGCCGCGGCGTTCGCGTCGATGATATGCTGGGCGCTGATCCACTGGTTCATGACGAGGGCCGTGGCGAGCAGGACTCCGATTACGCCCGAAGCACCAAGTGTCTTTCCGATCGTCCAACGCATGATGACAAATCCCCCGAATTCTTGAGAACATCAACAATCCGGACGACAGACCTACGACGCGACATCGCGACGACCATCACGGACGTCTCGGAAGATAGGAGAGTTTCATGGATGCATGATTGACCGCACGTCTCACAATGCGCGTTTCCGGCTTGCGAACGACACCGTCCGAGAGCGCAAACCGCTCGGTTCCACTCCGAGCGATGGATAAAAGAGCGATCTGCACTCTTTCGCCCCGGCTCGACGTTGCACTCCGACGGAGCGTCTGGCCAAGTCGGGCGATGCCCGCCCGACGCCATGCATCCTCCTACCAGTTGCTCAACCTTCTCGAGGCGACCGGCCAGGTCGGCGTCTGGTCCCTCAACCTGCGGACCGGTGAAATGAGCGGCTCGCTGGGCCTCGCCCACATCACCGGCCTGCCTTCGGACGAGAGCCTCCTCGGCCTGCTCGACCGACTTCTCCACCCGGACGATCGCGAAGCCCTCGGCGAGCTGTTCGACATGCTCTACAGCGGCCGGGCGATCGACCGCACGGTCCGGCTTGTGCGTCCCGACCACACCGTGCGCTGGGTTTCGGTCAAGGCCCAGATCGTTCTCGACGACGCCCATCGGCCGATGCGTGCCGAGGGCATCGCCTTCGACGTGACCGGCCCGCACGAGGCGCGTCTGCTCGCCGAGCAGAGCACCGCACGCTATCGCGGCCTCGTTCATGCCATCGCGGCCGTGGTCTGGACGACGGCTCCGGACGGGAAGGCGCGGCCAAGCCCGACATGGCAGGTCCTGACTGGGCAGACGGGCCCGGAAATGCAGGGCGACGGTTGGCTCGCCGCGATTCACCCGGAGGATCGGGCACGGATCGAGTCGGCATGGCGAACGGCGATGGAGCACGGCACGCCTTCTCTGCGCGGACGGCACGGTCCATTGGTACAGCAACCACACCATACCCCTCCACGATGCCGATGGTTCGGTGCGCGAGTGGATCGGGATCATGCAGAAGATGCCGCCCAGCGGTCGATTCTCGTCGCCTGAGATCACCGGGACGCTCGTGCGCGGAGCCCGCGCGATGCTGCGCTGGTCCGTCGTGGATCTGGCTCGGGCCGCCGGCGTCTCTGTCTCGAGCATCCGGCGCCTGGAGGAGGAGGTCGGGACGGTGCAGCCGCGAACCCGCTTGGCGATGCGTCGAGCCCTGGAAGGCGCCGGCATCGATTTCATCGGGACCCTCGACGGCATGACGGGGGTGATCTTGACCAGGGATCGGCGTGGCGCCTGATCGTGTGGATCTCGAGCCCACGCGCCGTCGGGGCCGGCGATCGATAATGCCGCGCCCTTGGCGGCCGGCATCGCCGGACGGTTCGACGTCATGCCCACTCGGATCGGACGTGTCTTGAGAGCGCCTTCAGGCGCGGTGGATGCCGGCTCGCGCGAAGCGCGGTCGACGATGCAACACGCGGGCGCCCCTCATAAAACGCCCGATCATCGGAGCCTCCTCCTGTGTCCAGAATGGCGCGACGGACATTTCGGGACGGCTGTCATGCCGGATCGCATAGACCGGGATCCCAGAGGCCCGGCGGAACGCCGCCGTGCGGCGCGAGGTCCGGGCCTCGACGGGTCGGCCTCAGCGAGGCCTGGCGTCGGTCCGGCCCGCGAGACGGTCGCGCAGGGCGGGCGTGGCGTAGCCGTCGGCGGTCAGGCCTTCGCGGATCTGGTAGCGCCGGATCGCCTCGCGCAGCTTCGGCCCGGCGCGGCCGTCGGCCTCGCCGGCATAGAGGCCCTGCGCGACGAGGCCCGTCTGCAAGGCCTGGAGGCCGGCCTTGTCGAGGCGGGACGCCGCGCTCGGCCAGGGTGCGACGAGGGGCGGCCCGCCGGCCAGGCGGTCAGCGAGATGGCCGACCGCCAGCGCGTAGGAATCCGAGGTGTTGTAGCCGCGGATCACCTCGAAGTTGTCGGTGATCAGGAAGGCCGGCCCGCCGGCGCCGCCGGGCAGGAACACGGACGCTCCGCCCTTGTCCGGCAACGGGCCGCCATCGATCCGGCTGACGCCGCGGCGCGAGAATTCAGGCAGGTCCGCGGCGTAGCGCGTCAGGTCGAAGCCCTCGGGCAGGCGGACGGCGTAGCCCCACGCGATCGCGGGATTCCAGCCGAGGTCTTTGAGGTAGGCGGCGATCGAGGCGAGGGAATCGGCGTCGCTCGCCCAGATGTCGCTGCGGCCGTCCCCGTCGAAGTCGACCGCGTGCGCCAGGAACGTCGAGGGCAGGAACTGCACCTGTCCCATCGCGCCGGCCCAGCTGCCGAGCATCCGGTCCGGCGCGACGTCGCCGCGCTGCTGAATCGCGAGGGCGGCGAGCAACTCGTCGCGAAACAGCGTGCCGCGGTGCCGGGCGGCGGCGAGCGTCGCCAGCGCGCGGATCGTCGGCACCGAACCGCCGCTCGCGCCGAAATCCGACTCGATGCCCCAGATCGCGAGGAGCACCGAGGCCGGAACGCCGTAGCGCGCCTCGATCGCCGGGAGGGTCGGCCCGAGCGCCGCTCCACGGGCCCGGCCGCGGGCGATCCGCGCCGGCGAGACCGCCCCGACGAGATAGTCCCACACCGGCCGCCCGAACTCGCTCTGCCCCTTGATGCGGGCGAGCACCGCGGGGTCGGGCACGACGCCGCGGAACGCCGCATCGAAGGTCGCCGGCGCGATACCCTTCGCGAGCGCATCCGCGCGGAGAGCCGCGACGAAGTCGGAAAACGTGTCCACCCGGCCGGCTTGCCCGACGGCGGCAGGCTCGGCGAGGGAGCCGCCTGGAGCGGCGGAGAGGCAGAGGGCCAGGAGCGCGGCGCGGATCGGGCGCACGGCCTCAGTGCCGGTTGCGCTTGGGCAGGGCGTCTTCCCAGTCGAGCGCCTGGCGCACGATCGCGTCGAGGTCGTCGTGCTTCGGGCGCCAGCCGAGCTGCTCGCGGATCCGCGACGCCTCGGCGACGATCCGCGCCGGATCGCCGGGGCGGCGGGGCGAGAGGCGCACCGGGAAGTCGCGACCGGAGACGCGCTTCACCGTGTCGATCACCTCGAGCACCGAATAGCCAGTGCCGTAGCCGCAATTCAGCGTCAGGCTCTCGCCGCCGGCGCGCAGGTGGTCGAGGGCGACCCGGTGCGCCTCGGCGAGGTCGGAGACCTGGATGTAGTCGCGCAGGCACGATCCGTCCGGCGTCGGGTAGTCGGTGCCGAACACCTCGAGATGCGGGCGCTGGCCGAGGGCCGCCTGCGTCGCGACCTTGATCAGGTGGGTGGCGTTCGGCGTGGACTGTCCGGTGCGCCCGCGCGGGTCGGCACCGGCAACGTTGAAGTAGCGCAGGATGACGTAGCTGAAGCCGTGCGCGGCCGCCGCGTCGCGGATCATCCACTCGCTCATCAGCTTCGAGCGGCCGTAGGGGTTGATCGGGTTGGTCGCGAGGTCCTCCGGCACCGGCACGGTCTCCGGCTCGCCGTAGACCGCGGCGGTCGAGGAGAAGATGATGTGCTTCACGCCGGTGCGCACCGCGGTCTCGATCAGCGCGCGCGTCTTTACCGTGTTGGCGAGGTAGTAGTGCAGCGGGTCGGCGACCGAGTCCGGCACGACGATGCGGGCGGCGAAATGAGCGATCGCGTCGACGCGGTTCTGCAGGATCGTCTCGGTGACGAGGCCGCGGTCGCCGACGTCGCCGCGCACGAGCTTCACCTCCGGCGGCAGGGCCCAGTCGAACCCGGTGGAGAGGTCGTCGAGGACGACCGTCTCCTCCCGCCCGGCATCCTGCAGGGCAAGAACCATGTGACTGCCGATATAACCGGCACCACCCGTGACCAGAACCGCCATCGTTGCCCCTGAAAGAAACCGCGCCAACCAGCAAGCGGAAGCTTGCTTTTAACCGATAATGCTCAATCGTGCCGCGCAACGGCGCGAAGCCGTCCGCTTGCCGTGCTAGTGTTGCCCGGAACGCCCGGCCCGTCCAACTCCCACGTTTGGGTTTTTGCTCGATGAAACCGATCCGAAAGGCCGTCCTCCCCGTCGCGGGCCTCGGCACCCGCTTCCTGCCGGCCACCAAGGCCGTCCCGAAAGAGATGCTGACGGTGGTCGACCGGCCGGTCGTCCAGCACGTGGTCGACGAGGCGCGGGAAGCCGGCATCGAGCACTTCATCTTCGTCACCGGCCGCGGCAAGGCGGTGATCGAAGACCATTTCGACATCGCGTTCGAGCTCGACCGGATGCTGCAGGAGCGCGGCAAGACCGCGGCCTACGAGGAGCTGAAGCGCGACCTGCCGGCCGCCGGCCAGACCAGCTTCACCCGTCAGCAGGCGCCGCTCGGCCTCGGCCACGCGGTGTGGTGCGCCCGCGAGATCGTCGGCGACGAGCCCTTCGCCGTGCTGCTGCCGGACATGCTCAGCCGCGGCTGCATGGGCCAGATGCTCGCCGCCTACGAGCGCCACGGCGGCAACGTCGTCGCCGTCGAGGAGGTCGCTCCGGAGGAGACGCATCAGTACGGCATCGTCAGCGTCGGCGAGACCTTCGGCCAGACCTTCGAGGTCACCGGCATGGTCGAGAAGCCGAAGCAGGGCACCGCGCCTTCGAACTTCATCATCTCGGGCCGCTACATCCTCCAGCCGGAGATCTTCGGCATCCTCGAGCATGGCGAGAAGGGCGCGGGCGGCGAGATCCAGCTCACCGACGCGATGATCAAGCTGATGGCCGAGCAGGACTTCTTCGGCATGCACTACGAAGGCCGCACCTACGACACCGGCTCCAAGCTCGGCTTCCTCACCGCCAACATCGCCTACGCGCTCGCCCGAAAGGACCTGGCCGGCCCGCTCAAGGCCGAGATCGCGAAGCTCCTGGCCGACGGTTAGGCGGCTGCGGACGTGCAGCCGGAGCGGGCGGGGTATGCGCAACCGGTAGGGGTATTCCGCTTGCGTTTTGTGCGCCGCAATTTACTTTGTGCATTGCGGGATCGCGATGGCGTCGCGGTCCGGCAGCCCTTCTTGGGCGTTTCCTCCCTAGACTTCGGGCCGCTCCTTCGGGGGTGGCCTTTTTTCTTGGTCGCAGGACTGCCCGACGTGTCTGGTCGGGCCCGGGGTCATCAGTTTCACGCAACCACGGTTCTGCACGCTTCTCGTCATTCCGGGGCGCCGAAGGCGGATCCGGGGATCCGGAACCGCAGGCCGTTCTCGATCCTGCCGTCGTCGGCTCTGGATCCCGGGTTCCGCTGTGCGGCCCGGGATGACGGGAACGGGCTGATCGGTCATGCCCGCTCGCGGGCGAGGATTCCCGGAGAACGATCGGCAACCTCGGAAGGACCTGCGGCGCCCTGCGCCCGATCCGACGAGTGGCCGTTATCGACCTATTCGGCGGCGATGCCGATCGGCGTCTCCGAGCCGAGATCGTCGGCGACCTCGACGATCGCCTCGCCGAGCGTCTTGGCCAAGTCGAAGAAGCCGGGCGTGATCGCGAGGCTCGCCTCGTTCATGTAGAGCGCCCGGTTGATCTCGATCTGCAGCGCGTGCCGGCCGATGTTCGGCTCGCCGTAATGCTCGGTGATGAAGCCTCCGGCATAGGGCTTGTTGCGTACCACCTTGTAACCGCGGGCGCGGAAGGCCGCCTCGAAAGCGTCGATCAGCGCCGGGTCGCAGGCGGTGCCGAAGCGGTCGCCGAGCACGAAGTCCGCCCGCGCATCGTGATCGCGCCCCAGGCTCGACGACGGCATCGAGTGGCAGTCGATCAGCATGCAGCGCCCGAATTCCCGCACCGTGCGCAGGATCAAGCCGCGCAAAGCCCGATGATACGGCTTGTACAGCCCGTCGATGCGCGCCACCGCCTCGTCCACCGGCATGCGCGCGGCATAGATCTCCTGCCCGTCCGAGACGACGCGCGGCACCGTGCCGAGGCCGCCGGCGACGCGCATCGAGCGCGTGTTGGCGAAGGGCGGCAGGCGGCCCTCGAACATCCGCGGGTCGAGCTCGTAGGGCTCGCGGTTCACGTCGAGATAGGCGCGCGGGAAATTGCAGCGCAGCAGCGGCGCGCCGAGCTCGACCACCTGGGCGAACAGCCGGTCGACATGCGCGTCCTCCGACCGGCGCAGCGACAGCGCGTCGAGCCGCGAGGCCTTCAGGAAGCTGTCCGGGTAGACCGACCCGGAATGGCCGGTGTTGAACACGAACGGCAGCGTGTGCCGCGTCGGCTCGTCCACGGCGAAGGCGGGCGAGAAGCCGAAGGCGTCTGTCTGATGCGGAAAGGGGAGCGTCATCGGCGGGGAGGCGCACCGTCGGGAATGGGAACGGCCAACGTCAAGGCCGCACTGTGGGGCGGCGGCGGCGGCCTGTCCACCGTGCCGGCGGGCTCCGGCATGGCCGCGCGGTGCGGCCTGTCACCTCGCAGGGGCGGCAAATCCTAACGTCTTGTTTACCGTTGGCTCCCTTTATGAAAAGAACGTTGCGATTCGAGGGTCCGGAACCGTCCGATGAAAATTCTCTTGGCGGAAGACGACAACGACATGCGCCGGTTCCTGGCCAAGGCGTTGCAGAATGCCGGCTTCGACGTGCTGTCGTTCGACAACGGCCTGTCGGCCTACAATCGCCTGCGGGAAGAGCCGTTCGAGCTGCTGCTGACCGACATCGTGATGCCGGAGATGGACGGGATCGAGCTCGCCCGCCGGGCGACCGAGCTCGACCCGGACATCAAGGTGATGTTCATCACGGGCTTCGCCGCCGTGGCGCTCAACCCGGATTCGAAGGCTCCCAAGGACGCGAAGGTACTGTCGAAGCCGTTCCACCTGCGCGATCTGGTCAACGAGGTCGAGAAGCTCCTCGCCGCTTGAGGCGGCCGGCGTGACGTTCCGGCCATAGGCGATCGGGACCGCCGACCCCTATATGGTCGTGTCATCCGCGGGACGCGAACACGCCCATGAATCCGGTTACGATCTACACGACGGCGTGGTGCCCCTACTGCTCGGCGGCCAAGAGCCTGCTCAAGGAGAAGGGCGTCGCATTCCGTGAAATCGACGTCGAGAAGACGCCCCCCGAGCGCGCCACCATGATGGCGCGCGCGGGCGGACGCACCAGCGTGCCGCAGATCTTCGTCGGCGAGACCCATGTCGGCGGCTGCGACGACCTCTACGCCCTCGACAAGGCCGGCGAGCTCGATGCGCTGCTGAAGGCCTCCGCGAATGCCTGAGACCCGCTTCGTCGCCGCCTGCGTGCAGATGCGCTCGGGTCGCGACCCGGGCGCGAACCGCGACGCGGCGGTGGCCGGCGTGCGGGAGGCGGCATCGCGCGGCGCGCAGTTCGTCCAGACCCCGGAGATGACCTCGCTGGTCGAGCGCGACCGCGCACGGCTCTTCGCGGTGGTGCGCGGCCAGGACGAGGACGAGACGCTGGCCGCGCTCCGCGACGCGGCACGCGAGACCGGGACGGTGGTGCAGATCGGCTCCCTCGCGATCCGCGCCGGCGAGAAGATCGCCAACCGCGCCTTCCTGATCGGTGCGGACGGCGCGATCGTCGCGGCCTACGACAAGCTGCACCTGTTCGACGTCGACCTGCCGAGCGGCGAGCGCTGGCGGGAATCCTCGACCTATACCGGCGGCGCCTGCGCCGTCGTCGCGCCGACGCCGTGGGCCGAGATCGGGCTCGGCATCTGCTACGACATCCGCTTCCCCGCCCTCTACCGGGCGCTCGCCGAGGCCGGCGCCTCGGTGCTGACGGCGCCGGCGTGCTTCACCCGGCAGACCGGCGAGGCGCATTGGCACGTGCTGCACCGGGCGCGCGCGATCGAGACCGGGTCGTTCATGATCTCGGCCGCCCAGGGCGGGACGCACGAGGACGGTCGCGAGACCTACGGGCACTCGCTCATCGTCGATCCGTGGGGCCGGGTGCTGGCCGATGCCGGCGGCGCCGAACCCGGCGTGATCCTGGCCGAGATCGACCTTTCCGCGGTCGCGGATGCCCGCGCGCGAATCCCCTCGCTGCAACATGGGCGCCCGTTCACGGTCGAGCGGGTCGGCTCCTCAGGAACCGCCCCGTCGTGACGGCATGATCCGGTACAGTCTCGTCTGCGAGGCCGGGCACGGCTTCGAGAGCTGGTTTCCCTCGTCCGAGTCCTTCGACACGCAGGCGGCGCGCGGCCTCGTGACCTGCCCGGCCTGCGACACGTCGCGGGTGGTGAAGGGCCTGATGGCGCCGAGCCTCGCCCGTACCGACCGCGGGCGCCCGGTGGGCGGCGCGGACGCGGATTTGCCCGTGCCCGTCGCACCCGCCCCGGTGCCGATGATCGCCGAGCCGGAGCGGCGCATCCGCGAGATGCTGCGGAGCCTGCGCGAGCACGTCGTCGCATCGGCCGAGCATGTCGGGACGCGGTTCCCGGAGGAAGCGCGCAAGATCCATTACGGCGAGACGCGGGAGCGCGCGATCTACGGGCAGGCCAGCCCGGACGAGGCCCGCGCCCTGATCGACGAGGGCATCGACGTCGCGCCCCTGCCGCCGATGCCCGACGATCGCAACTGATCGATCGCGCGGTCGAAGTGGCCGGGCGTTCGGAAGCGATCGCGTCGGATCGCTCAGGGCTTCGCTGCGGCCGTGCCGGCGATGCCGGCGAGCACGAAGGCGATGACCGCGTTCCAACCGGCGAGCGAGACGCCGAGCACCCGCATCGCCGCGGTCGAGCAGTCGACGACCTTCGTCGTCTGCAACGCGTTCAGAAAATCGCCGACGGCCGCCGGGTTCGCGCCCGTGCCGCCGCCGCAATCGGTCGGGCCCGGCCAGAACCCCCACTCCGCGCCGGCGTGGTAGGCACCGAGCCCGGCGCCGTAGAGCAGGCCGGCCGCGGCCAGCCCGAGGGTGAGGCGCGAGAGTCGCTCGGGCAGGAACAGCGCGAGGACGGCGAGCGGCACCGCCGCGTAGTACGGCAGGCGCTCGGTCAGGCAGAGCTTGCACGGTGCGTAGCCGTAGCCGAACTGCAGCACCAGGGCGGCGCCGACCGTGAGGATCGAGCCGATCAGGACGGCGAGCGCGGCGCGGCGCAGGCGCAGCAGGACGGCGTAGCTCATCTAGAGGATCACCTTGAACAGGACGAAGCCGAGGACGATCACCGCGACCGAGATCGCGACGACCGCGTTGAGATGGCGGTCGAGCACGCCGCGGATCTGGACGCCGTAGCGCCCGAGCAGCCCGGCGAGGATGAAGAAACGCGCGCCGCGGGTGACGATCGACAGCAGCGTGAACCAGAACAGGCTGTAATGGGCGAAGCCCGAGGTGATGGTCACGAGCTTGTAGGGGATCGGCGTCAGCCCCTTGAGCAGGATCACCCAGTGCCCGTACTCGGCATAGGATTGCTGGAAGGTCGCCGCCTTGTCCTGCAGGCCGTAGAGCCGGATCAGCCAGGTTCCGAGCGAGTCGAACAGCAGCGCGCCGATGGCGTAGCCGACGAGGCCGCCGAGCACCGAGCCGACCGTGGCGATCAGCGCGTAGAACCACACCCGGTCGGGCCGGCTCACCGCCATCGGCACCAGCATCGCATCGGGCGGGACCGGGAAGAAGGAGCTCTCGGCGAACGCCACGGCGCCGAGGACGTAGGGCGCGGAGGGCTTGCCCGAGAGTGCGAGTATCCACTCGTAGAGGCGGCGGATCATCGGGCCTGTCTGTGCATCGGGTTCCTCGGGGCAGGGCGCCCTTTGAGCACAGCCGGCCCGACCGCACCAGCGTGCCGGCGATCCGCCGCACGCCGTGCGCGACCTCGGGAAAGGGCTTGGCCCGGCCACGGGACCTGTGCGAAAAGGCTCCCCGTCGCGGGTATGGTGGAACTGGTAGACGCGGGCGACTCAAAATCGCCAGCCGCAAGGCGTGGGGGTTCGATTCCCTCTACCCGCACCAACCTTCTCATTCCTGCTCCAGGAATCGTCGGATCCAGCCCGCCACCCGGTGCCGGTCGTCCGGTGCGTCGAGCGAGGCGAGCGCCGCTTGCGCCCGCTCCGGATCGTCCTGCGCATCGGCATGGCCGGCGATCAGGGCGCGGGTGTAGTCGGGCTCGAATTCCAGGTGGAACTGCACCGACAGCGCGGCGCGGTCCCGGTATTCCAGCATCGCGTAGGGCGTGAAGGCGCTCGCCGCGAGCACGCGGGTCGCGGGCGGGGCCACGACGACCTTATCCTGATGGAACGCCGCCACCGCGATCCGCGTCGCGTCGTCCATGAACGGCGCCCGCTCCGTCACCGCGTAGCCGTGCAGGCCGAGGGCGCGCCCCTTCTCCGAACGGATCGCGCGGCCGCCATAGGCCTCCGCCATCACCTGATGCCCGAAGCAGATGCCGACGAGGCGCTTCTCCGGCGGGAGCGCGCGCAGGGCCGCGATCAGCGGCGCGATCCACGGCAGCGGATCGTAGACGCCGGCCGCCGAGCCGGTGACGGCGTAGCCGTCGAACGCCTGCCAATCGGTGGGCATCCGTCCTGCGCGGACGTCGAAGATCGTGCTGTCGTGCGCCGGCCCGATCATCCGGGCCGTCATCGCGCCGTAGGAGGGGAAGCGGTCGAGCCGCGCCGGAGGCGATCCGGCTTCGAGGATGGCGATGCGCACGTGACCGACCGCTGCTGATGATCCGCGACCGGCATCGCGCCGTTCGCGCCGCGATGCAACCGGGTCAGGCGGGGCGCGCCGTCCGCCCGACCCGTCGCGGCCGGACGACGGGCTTGAGGCGGATGTCCATGGCGTTGCCGCGCCAGACGATCGCGCGATGGGTCCAGGCCGCGCACCAGACCAGCGGGATCAGCGCGTCGCGCAGAACGAAGGCGAGGAGCAGGCGGGGGGCGTGGAACCAGCCGGCGCGCGTCGCCAGCCGGAGCTCGGCGGCGTAGCCCAGAGCTGCGAGAGCGGCGAGGCCGGCCGCCGCCGTCCAGGTTCCGGCCAGGAGCCCTGCGAGCAGGAACGGCAGCAGCGTGCCGCTGGCGATCTCGGGCGCGAAGAACAGCGGGAACGTCACCCGGCGCAGGCGCGCCCAGCGGATCTGGCGGGACCAGACCTCGGACGCCCTGCGGCGCCCCAGCGGCTGCTCGAACGGCGCCGCGACGAGGTGGACGCGGCGGCCGGCCGCGCGCACCAGCTTCGTCGCCGCCGCGTCCTCGGCGATCTCGGCGGCCAGCGCCCGGATGCCGCCCTGCGCCTCGAGGAACGGGCGATGCCAGAGCATGCTCTTGCCCTGCGCGAAGCCGAGCCCCACCGCCTCGCCGGCATATTGCCAGCGCGCCTGGAGGGTGTTGAGGAAGGCGCACTCGACCGCGGCCCAGATCCCGTCTGGCCGCGCGCCGATCGGCGTCGAGCAGACGAGGCCGGTGTCGGCGCGCCACGCCGCCTGCATCCGCTGCAGGTAGTCCGCCGGCATCAGCACGTTCGAGTCGGCGATGACGATCCAATCGTGTCGCGCCGCCTCCCAGCCCCGCACGCAGTTGTTGAGCTTCGGGTTGTCGCTGATGCGCTCGTCGCCGATCAGGATGCGGGCCGGAACCTGCGGATGTGCCGCGACCAGGCGGCGGACCAGCGGCAGCACCGGATCGGCGGCATCGGCGATGCAGAACAGGATCTCGTAGGCCGGGTGGTCGAGCGCGAAGCCGCGGGCGAGGGTCTCCTCGCTGAAGGTCTCGAGGCCGCAGACCGGGCGCACCAGGGAGATCGGCGCGCCGGCGGGGAACGTGGTCTCGCCGGGCGAACGGCCGATCCGCCGACCCGCCACGATCAGGCTCGCGAGGTGGACGATCGTCAGGAGCGCGCACGGCGCGAGGGCGAGCGCGGTGCCGTCGAGGGCCGGTAAAGGTGCTGGCGAGACCCATGCGGCACGCATCTCCGAACCGGCCTGTCCCGCGGCGTGCGGCCGCGCCGGCGGACTGCCCCTAACAGGGTGCGCATTTCAGCCGTATGACAGCCTCGGGCGCACCCAGGGGAGCGAAGCTTTGGCCGAAGGCGGAACCGTCGCGATCCTCGGAGCCGGCATGGCGGGCGGCGCCGCCGCCCAACGCCTCGCCCAAGCCGGCATCGCCGTCCGCATCTTCGACAAGGGCCGCGGCATCGGCGGGCGCATGGCGACGCGGCGCACCGGGACGGGCCAGCGCTTCGACCACGGCGCGCAGTTCTTCCGCGCCAAGGGCGACGCGTTCCGCGCGCAGTGCGCAACCTGGATCGCGTCCGGCGTCGCTGCGCCCTGGGGCGAGGACGGCCGCACCGTCGGCCTGCCTGGCATGCCGGCGCCGGTCCGCGCCCTGCTCGACGGCTTTCCGGTCTCACTCGAGACCACGATCATCCGCATCGCGCGCTCGGAGGCCGGCTGGATGCTGACGGATGCGGACGGCGTCGCCAGCGGTCCCTTCGCCGCCGTTGGCCTGACCTTCCCGGCGCCGCAGGTCGTGGCGTTGATTGCAGCGAGCGGTCTCGTCCTGGCCGGGCCGGAGCGGGCGACCTACGCGCCGTGCTGGTCGCTGCTCCTCGACCTCGACGAGCACCCCGGCTTCTCGGAGGCGCATCTGGCGTTCGCCGACGGTCCGATCGCGCTGATCGTGCGCGAGGAGACCAAGCCAGGCCGCGCGGCCGGTCACGCCCTGGTGGTGCATGCCGCGCCGGACTGGTCCCGCACGCATCTGGAGGATCCGCGCGAGGCGGTCCGGGCCGCGCTGATCGGCGCGCTCGAAGCCCGTCTCGGCCGGGCGGTCCGCCCGGCCTACGTCGCCGTCCATCGCTGGCGCTACGCCATGGTCGAGACGGCGCTCGGCGAGCCCTGCCTCTATGATCCGGCGCAGTGGCTGGGCGCGGCCGGCGATTGGTGCCTCGGCCCGCGGATCGAGGCGGCCTTCGACAGCGGCCGGGCGCTGGGCGAGCGCATCGTCGCGGACCTGAAGGGCGCGCGGTGATCCCGCCTATCGTGTTCCACCCGGCCTACGAGGCGAGCCTGCCGGCCGGGCACCGGTTCCCGATGCGCAAGTACGGGCGGCTCGCCGAAGTCCTGACGGAGCGCGGGCTGGCGCCGCGCGGGTTCGTGACGCCGGAGCCGGCCTCGCCCGAGCTGCTGCGGTTCGCCCACGATGCGGCTTACGTCGAGGCCGTCCTCGCTCTTTCGGTCCCGCGGGCGATCGAGCGGGCGATCGGCCTGCCGGTGGACGCGAGCGTCGTCCGCCGCTCGCGCGCCTCGGTCGGCGGCACGCTGCTCGCGGCTCGCCTCGCCCTCGCGCAGGGTCTCGCCGGAAGCGCTGCAGGCGGGAGCCATCATGCCCGGCGCGAGCAGGGGGCGGGGTTCTGCGTCTTCAACGACGTCGCGGTCGCCGCCCGCGCCCTGCAGGCCGAGGGTGCGATCCGGCGGGCGCTCGTGGTCGATTGCGACGTGCACCAGGGCGACGGCACCGCCGACTGCCTCGCGCGCTCGCCGGACCTCTTCACCCTCTCGATCCACTGCGAGAAGAACTACCCGACCGCCAAGATCGCCGGCGACCTCGACATCGGCCTGCCCGACGGGCTCGACGATGCCGGCTACCTCGCCGTGCTCGAGGCGCGGCTTCCGCCCCTCCTCGACGCGCTGGCGCCCGACCTCGTGTTCTACAATGCCGGCGTCGACCCGCATCGCGACGACCGCCTCGGCCGGCTCGCGCTCAGCGACGACGGGCTGCTTGCCCGCGACCGCTTCGTCGTCGGGCAGGCGCGCGCCCGCGGCATCCCGCTCGTCGCGGTGATCGGCGGCGGCTACACGCACGATGTCGACGCGCTCGCGGGCCGCCACGCCCTGGTGTTCCAGGCGCTGGCGGCCAACGCCCTCTACTGATCCGCGGGCAGCGCCCGCGCCTGGGTCTCGAGGGCGTCGAACAGGCAATTCAGCGCCGCGCCGTCGAGGCGGTGGAAGTCGAGCGAGCGGCTCAGCATCAGGCCGAGGATCGAGAAGGTCAGCGCCGCACCCTGGCCCGCGCGCCCCTCGATCGCGCCCATCGCCGCGAGCTGCTCGGCCAGGAAGTCGGAGAAGGCCGCCACGGCCTCGGGGTTGTCGGCCGACGCGATCAGCAGGGCATCCGGAAACCCGCATTCCTCGGCGTACATCTCGCGGGCATGGGCGATCACCGCCAGCGGCAGCGCGGCGGGCCCTCGCGGGCCGGCGGCAAGGCAGGCGGCGATGCCGGCGCGAAGCCGGCCGACCTTGCGGACCGCCAGCGCGGTCACGAGCGCATCCTTCGAGGCGTAGTGGTGCAGCACGCCGCCCTTGCTCAGCCCGGCTTCCACCGCGACGGCGTCGATCGTCAGCGTGCGGCTGCCGGAGCGCCGGAGCAGGGCTTCGGCCGCGTCGAGGATCACCTCGGCGCGATCCTGTCGCCGGCTACGCGTCTTCGCCGTCCCGTCGTCCATCAATACCGCCCGTGAAAACCGTCTGGACGGTCGGTAATATAGCGGATAAGTTCCGGCCGCGATAGATCGAGTCGGGACCATGCACGCCGTGAACCGAGGTTTTTCCATCGTCCTCGCGTCGACAATGCTGGCGGCGACCGCCGTCCGTGCCGATCCGGTGCCACTGATGGCGCAGACCCTGGTGCGCACGGTGATCGCGGCGGAAAGCCCGATCGCCGGCGACGTCATCTTCACCGGCGACGTCCAGGCGCAGGGGCAGACCCGCGTCTCGTTCCGCACCGCCGGCAAGATCGAGACCCGCCTCGTCGAGGTCGGCGACCATGTCGCGGCCGATCAGGTCCTGGCCCGGCTCGACCCGCGCGAGCAACGCTCGAACCTCGCCAACGCGCAGGCGGCGCTCGCCTCGGCCGAGGCGCTTTCGACCCAGGCCAAGCTCGGGTTCAAGCGCCAGGAAGCGCTGATGGCGAGCGGCTACACCACGCGGCCCTCCTACGACAACGCCGAGCAGCAGCTGCGCACGACCCAGGCCGCGGTCGATTCGGCCAAGGCGGCCCTCGGCACGGCGCAGGAACAGCTGTCCTACACCGAGCTGAGGTCGGGCGTGGCCGGCATCGTGCTCAGCCGCTCCCTGGAGACCGGGCAGGTGGTGCAGGCCGGCCAGTCGGTGCTGACGCTGGCGCAGGACGGGCCGCGCGATGCGGTCTTCAACGTCTACGAGGCCTTGCTGGCGTCCCCTCCGCAATCCGGCACCGTCGACGTGACGCTCCAGGGCGACCCGTCGGTGACCGCCGTCGGCAGCGTCCGCGAGATTTCGCCCAGCGTCGATCCGGCCTCCGGCACCGTCCGCGTCAAGGTCGGCCTCAAGCAGACGCCGCCCGCGATGACCCTCGGCGCGGTGGTGATCGGCCGCGGCCGGTTCCAGAGCCACGCGGCGATCGTGCTGCCGTGGTCGGCGCTCTACCGGTGGGAGGACAAGCCCGCGGTCTGGGTACGCGATCCCGCCGGCGGCACGGTGGCGCCCCGCATCGTGACGATCGACCGCTACGGCCCCGACAGCATCGCGCTGTCGAGCGGGGTCGCGTCGGGCGAGGAGGTCGTCATCGCCGGCATCCAGTTCCTTCGCCCCGGCCAAGCCGTGACGGTGGCCCAGCAGGTCGCGACGGGAGCCGCGAAGTGACGGTGTTCGAGCGTTTCTTTGCCGCCGCCTTCCCTTCCTCCTCCCGCGCAGGGGGGGGAGGGGGGCGGTTTCGGGCCCCTTCCATCCTCGTCGGAACGTCGCTGCTCGCGCTCGCCGCCTGCAAGCCCGCCGAGGAGGCGAAGGCGCCGCCGGTGCGGCCGGTCCTGTACGCCGTCGCCAAGCCGATCGCGTCGGTGCGGTTCGGGCCGTTCGCCGGCACGGTCGAGCCGCGCTACCAGTCGCAGCTCGGGTTCCAGATCGCCGGCCGGGTGGTGGCGCGCGACGTCACCGTCGGCGACCTCGTGAAGAAGGGGCAGCGGCTGGCTGCCCTCGACACCGTGGTGCCGCGCTTCGCGATGACCCGAGCCGAGGCCGACGTGGCGGATGCCAAGGCGCAATCCGAGAACGCCGCCGCCACCGAGGCGCGGACCCGGCGCCTGATGGAAGGCGGCAACGTCACCCAGGCGCAGCTCGACAGCACCGTCGCCAACCGCGACACCGCGCAGGCGCGGCTGACCCAGGCGCAGGCGAGCCTGGAAAAGGCCCGCGACCAGATGGGCTACACCGAGCTCCATGCCGACTTCGACGGCGTCGTCACCCAGCGCAACGCCGAGATCGGGCAGGACCTCACCGCCGGGCAGACGGTGGTGACCGTGGCGCGGCCCGAGGTGCGCGAGGCGGTGGTCGACATCCCCGACGACCTCGTCGCGGCCATGCCGAAGGACGGCCGCTTCACCGTGGCGCTGCAGAGCCCCCCCGAGATCACCGCCGTCGGCACCGTGCGCGAGACCGCGCCCTTCGCCGATGCGAGCACCCGCACCCGGCGCATCCGGATGTCGCTCGACAACCCGCCGCGCGCGTTCCGGCTCGGGGCGACGATCACCGTGTCGCTGGTGCGCAGGATCGCGCCGCGCTTCGTGCTGCCCGCCACCGCCATCCTCGGCGCCGACGGGCGCGATTCCGTGTGGATCGTCAACGCCGTCGGCGACGCGGCGAAGCGGTCCCCGGTCACGGTCTCGGACCGGAAGGGCGACTATGTCGGCGTCGCGAGCGGGCTGGCGGCGGGCGACCGCGTCGTCGTCGCCGGCGTCCACTCCCTCGCCGACGGCCAGACGATCCGCCTCGCGGATGCGCCCATCGTCGTTCCCGGCACGCAGGACTTCTGATCGTGGGTAGCTTCAACGCATCGGAATGGGCGCTCTCGCACCGCTCCTTCGTGTGGTTCCTCATGGCGATCTGCCTGGTGGCCGGCACGCTCGCCTATCGCGGGCTCGGCCGCGAGGAGGACCCGCCCTTCGCGATCAAGACGATGGTGGTTCAGGCGGTATGGCCGGGCGCCACCATCGGCGACACGCTCGAGCAGGTCACCGACCGGATCGAGAAGGAGCTGCAGCAGGTCGCGACCCTGGACTACGTCCGCAGCTACACCACGCCGGGCAACGCGACGGTGTTCGTGCAGCTGCGCGACACCACGAAGGCGTCCGAGATCCAGCCGTCGTTCTACCAGGTCCGCAAGCGCCTCGGCGACATCCAGGGCACCTTCCCGCAGGGGATGCAGGGGCCGTTCTTCAACGACGAGTTCGGCGACGTCTACGGCAACGTCTACGGCTTCACCGCCGACGGCCTGAGCCACCGCCAGCTGCGCGACTACGTCGAGGGCGTGCGCACCGAGATCCTGAAGGTGCCCAACATCGGCAAGACGCTGCTGCTCGGCACGCAGAAGGAGACGATCTTCCTCGACTTCTCGACGCGCAAGCTCGCCGGCTACGGCATCGACATCCAGTCGCTGATCAAGACGCTGCAGAGCCAGAACGCGATCTCGCCCTCGGGCGTCGTCCAGGCCGGGCCGGAGCGGGTCTCGGTGCGGGTGAGCGGGCAGTTCTCGTCCGAGACCTCGCTGGAGACCATCAACCTGCGGGTCAACGACCGCTTCTTCCGCCTGTCGGACGTCGCCGAGATCAGCCGCGGCTACGAGGACCCGCCGGCCGCGCTGTTCCGCGTCGACGGCAAGCCGGCGATCGGGCTGGCGATCGCCATGCGGCCGAACGCCAACCTGCTGCATTTCGGCGAGGACCTGAAGGCGCGCATGCGCCTGATCGAGGCGAAGCTGCCGATCGGCGTCGGCATCCACCTCGTCTCGGACCAGCCGCGGATCGTCGAGGAGGCGGTCGGCGGCTTCACCCAGGCGCTCCTCGAGGCGGTGGTGATCGTGCTTGCGGTGAGCTTCCTCAGCCTCGGCATCCGCGCCGGCCTCGTGGTCTCGATCTCGATCCCGCTGGTGCTCGCCATCGTCTTCGTCGTGATGCAGATCATGGGCGTCACCCTGCAGCGCATCTCGCTCGGTGCGCTGATCATCGCGCTGGGCCTGCTCGTCGACGACGCGATGATCACCGTCGAGATGATGGTCGCGCGGCTCGAGCTCGGCGATTCGCTGAAGAAGGCCGCGACCTTCGCCTACACCTCGACCGCCTTCCCGATGCTGACCGGCACCCTGGTGACGGTGGCCGGCTTCCTGCCGATCGGCTTCAACGGCTCGTCGGCCGGCGAGTACACCTACTCGCTGTTCGTGGTGATCGCCGCCTCGCTCCTGGTCTCGTGGGTGGTGGCCGTGCTGTTCGCGCCGCTGATCGGCGTGACGCTGCTGCCCAAGACCATGAAGAAGCACAGCCACGAGCCCGGCCGGATGGGGCGGCTGTTCCTGCGCGCGCTCGTCGCCGCGATGCGCTTCCGCTGGCTCACCGTCGCGGGCTGCGTCGCGCTGCTCGGCCTGTCGATGTACGGCATGACCTTCGTGCAGCAGCAGTTCTTCCCGGCCTCCGACCGCACCGAGATCCTGGTGGACTTCACCCTGCCGCAGAACGCGACGGTCACCGAGACGCAGGCCCAGATGGACCGGTTCGAGGCGACCCTGACGGGCGACCCCGACGTCGAGCGCTGGTCGTCCTATGTCGGCCAGGGAGCGGTGCGCTTCTACCTGCCCCTCGACCAGCAGCTCGCCAACAGCTTCTTCGGGCAGGTCGTCGTGGTGACGAAGTCGCTGGAGGCGCGCGACCGCCTGTTCCCCAAGCTCGAGGAGCGGGCGAAGCGCGACTTCGTCGGCACCGACGTGTTCGTGAACCCGCTCTCGCTCGGCCCCCCGGTCGGCCGGCCGATCCAGTACCGCTTGAGCGGGCCCGACCTCCAGGTGGTCCGCGCGAAGGCGCTCGCGCTCGCCGACATCGTCGCCAGGAGCCCGCATGTCGGCGTGCCGACCTTCGACTGGAACGAGCCCGGCAAGGTGCTGCGGGTCGAGATCCTGCAGGACAAGGCACGCCAGCTCGGCGTCACCAGCCAGGACATCGCCGGCATCCTCAACGGCGTCGTCGGCGGCACGGCGATCACGCAGGTGCGCGACTCGATCTACCTCGTCAACGTGATCGGGCGGGCGCAGGCGGCGGAACGGACCTCGCTCGACACCCTGCAGAGCCTGCAGGTGACGCTCGCCAACGGCTCGGTGGTGCCGTTGCTCGCCTTCGCGCGGATCGCCTACGACCTGGAGCAGCCGATCGTCTGGCGCCGCGACCGGGTCGCGACGCTGACGGTGCGCGCCCCGATTATCGACGCGACGCAGCCGCCGACCATCGTGGCGGCGCTCGCCGCCGACATCGACGCGTTCGCCGCGGCCCTGCCGGAGGGTTACGCGCTCGCCACCGGCGGCGCGGTCGAGGAGGCGGCCAAGGGCCAGGGCCCGATCGCCGCGGTGGTGCCGGTGATGCTGCTGACGATGGCGGTGTTCCTGATGATCCAGCTGCAGAGCGTGCAGAAGCTGTTCCTGGTGTCGAGCGTGGCCCCGCTCGGGCTCATCGGCGTCGTCGCGGCTCTGCTGCCCTCGGGCAAGCCGATGGGCTTCGTCGCGATCCTCGGCATCCTGGCGCTGATCGGCATCATCATCCGCAACGCGGTGATCCTGGTGAGCCAGATCGAGGAATGCGAGGCCGACGGCCTCGGGCCCTGGGACGCGGTGGTGGAGGCGACCCGCCACCGCATGCGCCCGATCCTGCTGACGGCCGCGGCGGCGAGCCTCGGCATGGTCCCGATCGCCCGCGAGGTGTTCTGGGGGCCGATGGCCTACGCGATGATCGGCGGCATCATCGCGGCGACCTTCCTGACGCTGTTCTTCCTGCCGGCGCTCTACGTCGGCTGGTACCGGATCCGGCCGCCGGCCCCGAGCCGCCCGGCCGCTACCGCGGCTTGATCGGCCGGCGCGGCGATGTCGGCGGCGCGGTCTCGTCAGGGGCGACCGCCTCGGGCGGGATCGCCACCGGCTTCGAGAACGCGCCGAGGTTGTTGACCAGCTTCGTCAGCAGGCGGATCGTCTCGGCGACCTCGTCCGCGCTGAGCGCGGCGAGGAAGTTGCGCTCGCGCTCCAGCGCCACGACGGTGATGCGGTCGTGCAGGTCGAGGCCGGCGGGCGACAGCGCCAGCAGGCGGCGGCGGGCGTCCTTCGCGTCGCCCTGGATCAGCACCAGGCCGCGGCTCTCCATCCAGGCGATGCTGCGGCTCACCACGGCCTTGTCGAGGGCCGACAGCTCGCAGATCCGGTGTGCGGTGATCCACGGCTCGGAGGCGAGCCGATACATGATCCGCCAGTCGGTCAGGCCGACCCCGAAATGCTGCCGGTAGAAGATCGAGGCGTTGTTGGTCAGCGTGTTCGACAGGTGCGTCAGCAGTGCCGGGACGTAGACGTCGGGATCGACGATGGCGGGCTCGTCCCGGCTCACCGCGGGGAATTCCTGTGCGCCGGCGATCGATCCACCCATTGACCATGCCCCGCCAAGACGTGCTCCTCCGTGCATCCGCTCGCGCGTTGCCGGATCGTCCCGGTATCCGGAATACTTAGACCCGATCGCACCCGTCGCGCACCTGCCGGCTGGAAACTTGTCTCCGCCGACACAACCTTTTTGGTCGTGCGCGGATCCGATCAGGGCGGCGTTGGGTCGCACAGGGCCGGCGCGAGCGCGCCGAGCACGGGCCGGTAGGCCGCAAGGTGGAGCCCGTCGCGCATCGTGCCGGGCTTGGCGAAGCCCGTCGCCCCGTCGCGGATCGCGGCGAAGGGATCGGCGAAGCGGCAGCCGAGCCGCGCGCACAGGGTTTTGAGCCGATCCGAGTAATCCGCGACCGCGAG
The DNA here is from genome assembly GCF_022829705.1 of Methylobacterium sp. E-025. Taxonomy (NCBI): domain Bacteria; kingdom Pseudomonadati; phylum Pseudomonadota; class Alphaproteobacteria; order Hyphomicrobiales; family Methylobacteriaceae; genus Methylobacterium; species Methylobacterium sp. E-025. Next base: position 151,967 of record NZ_JAKSYR010000102.1, on the reverse strand, counting down.
CGGGTCGAGGCGCCCGTCAAGCGCGCGACCGATCGGCGGCAGCGCCGTCACGACGAGGCGATCCGTGTTCGCCGTCATTTGTTGGATGATCCGCGTCGCCGCCGCCTCGTAGCGCGCCGTCGCCGCGGCCTCGCGCGGGTGGTTCTTGGCCAGGATGTCGTTGGTGCCGATCGTCAGCACCGCCGCCCGCGGCCGGACCGGAAACCGCAGGGTCGCGACGAGGTCGGCGTAGACCGGCGCGCTGGCGCCGCTGACGCCGCCGTTCACCAGTTCCAGGCCGCAGGGTCGCTGTGCCGGCGTTTCCAACTCGGCGTGGGAGTCGCCGGCCAGGAAGACGTAGTCGGCGGGCGCCTCGTCGAGATGGACCTGCACCGCGGTGAGCCGGCCCTGCGCGTAGGCGCGGACGTTGACCGGCGCGACCGCGAGCATCCGCCCGATCAGGATGCCGGTGCCGACGAGGGCGAGGGCGAGGGCGGCGAGGCCGGCGGCGACGCGGCGCCTCATGCGCGGGCGGTTCCGGCCCGGTCCACCGTCGCGTCGGGCCGGGAATCGGTCGTCGCGTAGTAGGGCTTGATGTCGAGGAGCGGGGTGCCGTCGAGGCAGTCGAGACCGCGCACCGTCAGGGTCGGGCCGTCGCGTCCGAGCAGCTCCACCACCGAGAGCGCGATCGGGTTCGGCCGCGCCGGCGAGCGCAGCGAGAACGTGCCGCGGCTGCCGTCGGCGTGGCGCGGGCGCTGCACCAGCAGGCCGCGCTCGGCCCTGTCCATCCAGTACAGCAGGATCAGGTGGCTCGCGCCCTCGACGTTCTGCAGGCCCGGCGCGTAGCGCGGATCGACTGCGACGGTGCAGGCCGCGTCGGTCTGCAGCCCGTTTTTCGGGCAGTCTCCGCGAACCGTCCACGGCGTGCGGATGCGGCCGATGAAGTGGAGCCCGGCATCGGCGCGATCGGGGAGGGCGACGGCCTCCTCGCCCGCGCGGCGCGCGAACGCGTCGCCGGCGGCGTCCATGCTGGTCGCGTTCTTAGCATCCCGATCGGTCATCCGCCGGCTTTCGGGCAACGCGACGCCGACCGCAAGCCCCGCCTCGCGCGCACGGGCGCCGGGGTGTAGAGCCGGGCGGGACGGGCCAGGCAGGATCTGAACGGGGAACGCGCGTGATCGAGAACGAACTGCGCCCGATGGAGGCGGTGGCCGACGTCGCGACCGCCGTCGACCGGCTGGTCGAGCTGCATGCCGGCGCGACCCAGGCCCTGCGCACCGCGCTGACCCGCACGCTGGACGGCGGCAAGCCGCCGGACGCCGCCGAGCGGCTACAGTTCCGCTACCCGGAGCTTCGCGTGACCTACCGGCCCGCCGGCCCGGTCCCGCGCATCAGCCGCGCGACCGCCAAGATGCAGGCGCCGGGCACCTACAGCACCACCGTCACCAGCCCCGCCGACTTTCGCGCCTACCTGACGGCGCAGCTCGAGCCGCTGGTGGCCGATTACGGGGTCGGGCTCGAGGTCGGCCTGAGCGCGCAGGAGATCCCGTATTCCTACGTGCTCGAGCCCGGCACCGACCTCGGCGCGGGACGCGTCAGCCCGGCCGAGCTCGCGACCTGGTTCCCGGTGCCGCTGCTCTCGCTCGTCGGCGACGAGATCGCCGACGGGACCTGGCAGCCGATGGCCGACGAGCCGCGCCCGCTCGCCCTGTTCGACGCCGTGCGGGTCGATTACTCGCTCCGTCGCCTCGTGCACTACACTGGCTGCGACTGGCGCGAGGTCCAGCCCTGGATCCTGCTGACCAACTACCATCGCTACGTCGACCAGTTCGTCCGCCACGGGCTGGAGCGCCTCGCCTCCGGCGCGGAGGGCTTCACCAAGTTAGTCATGCCGGGGGGCATCACCGTGACGCGTGGCGAGGCCGCCTCCGCCGACCCGGCGGCGCTGATGGCCGCCTCGCCCTGGCACCGCTTCCAGATGCCGGCCTACCACCTCGCGTCCGAAGGTGCCGACGGCACCGCGCAGGGCACGACGCTGGTCAATATCGGCGTCGGCCCCTCGAACGCGAAGACGATCACCGATCACCTCGCGGTGCTGCGCCCGCATTGCTGGCTGATGGTCGGGCATTGCGGCGGCCTGCGGCAATCGCAGACCATCGGCGACTACGTGCTCGCCCACGGCTACATGCGCCGCGACCGCATCCTCGACGAGCTGGTGCCGCCGGACGTTCCGGTGCCGGCGCTCGCCGAGGTGCAGCTCGCGCTCCAGGCCGCGGCCGCGCAGGTCACGGGCGAGAAGGCCGACGCGCTGAAGCGGCGCCTGCGCACCGGCACGGTCGTCACCTACGACGACCGCAACTGGGAGCTGCGCTTCAGCCAGGAACGCCGCCGGATCAACCTCAGCCGCGCCATCGGCGTCGACATGGAGAGCGGGACGATCGCCGCGCAGGGCTACCGCCTGCGGGTGCCCTACGGCACGCTGCTCTGCGTCTCCGACAAGCCGCTGCACGGCGAGATCAAGCTGCCGGGCGCGGCCAACGCGTTCTACGAGCGAGCGGTGGCCGAGCACTTACTGATCGGGCTGGCCGCCCTCGACATCCTGCGCAGCGACCGCCACGGCCTGCACTCGCGCAAGCTGCGCAGCTTCGACGAGCCGCCGTTCCGGTAGGCCGCGCCGCTACTTCAGCCTGCCGGCGATCCATCCGATGATCGCGTCGGCGACCTCGCCGTTGTTGGTCTCCAGCATCATCATGTGGCCGTTGCCGTGGATGCCGTGCTCGGCCAGCGCCAAGCGGTCGGGCTTGGCGCCCGCCTGCTCGAGGAAGGCCCCGGTGCAGTCGTCCATCGTCGCGCGGAACGAGGCCTCGGCCGTCACGATCACGGCCGGCACGCGGGCGAGATTCGGCAGCTTGCGTGCCTGCTCGGCCTGGAGCCAGCAGCGGATTTGGCCGTGACGGAGCGGGGCCTCGGACTGCGCCACGACGAGGTCGGTCGGGGTCGAGACCGGCGGAGCGAAGGTGAGTGGCACGCGGGTGATGCCGTAGGGCCGGGCGCGCGCCTCGCTCACCTTCTCGTACCAGTCCGCTCCCCCCTTGAAGCGGATGTCGTAGAAGGTCGGCCCGTTCGGCTCGACCGCGACATGCGCCTTCACCAGGTCGGGGCGCCGGTCCGACACCGCCCATCCGAACACGCCGGCCTGCGAATGCGTCAGCAGGACGGACGGCCCGATCTTCTCGAGCAGCGCGATCAGCGCGGGGTCGACGAGTTCCTCGCTGCGCAGGGCGCTGGCGATGAACGGCACCTGCGAGAAGTAGAACTGGTCGAACGCCGCGTTGCCCCTCACGCCGGCCCCGCCCGGCCAGCGGGTGTGAAGCTTGGCCTGCGGAAACAGGTCGAAGCGCTCCTGCCCGGTGAAGATCGTCTCCAGGTCGTTCGGCGCGAGCCGCGCATAGGGGCCGTAGGCGTCCGGATCGTCGCCGGACCGGCCGCGGCCGACCTGATCGACGACGTAGACGGCAAACCCCTTCTCGACGAACCGATCGACCCAGCCGGGACGCCCGTCCGGCGTGCCGAGGAAGTTCACGCCGGTCTGCGCCGTGCCGTGCACCATCACCACGGGATAGGGCTGCGCCACCTCGACCGGCGCGTGATACTGCACGAACATCTGCCCGACGGCGGCACCCTTGCCCGCGACCGTCTCGTAGGCGCCGCCGACGAAGAAGTAGCCCTCGCGCTGCGCCGGCTTGAAGGTCGCCGGATGGTCGGGCGCAGGCTCGGCCAGAGCCGGTGACCCGAAGCTCAGCAGCGCCCAGGCGAGACCCAGGACGGGTTTCCGCATCGTGACCTCCCGCAGACGTTCTTGTTCGCGTCGGATCGGACGCTAGCAGCCGCCGGCGACCGCGTCAGGCCGTTTGGCTCGCGGACCGATAGGGCGACGGCCGTCTGTCGCCGAACCCGACCCTCGAAGGCACGGGCGCCACCGGCAGAGAGGATCAACGCGGCGGGGTCGCCGCCGCCGATGCGGCAGCGGGGGGCCTTCCGTTTCCGCTCGCATCGGGCTTCCTCGACATCCTGCGCGGTGACCGCCACAGCACGCGCCGCATGTCCCGGCGCCGTCCGATCATGCCGCAGGGGACGCCGTCGAGCGCTGACGGAGCCCGTCACCGACGCCAGTGAATCCACGGGTGCGATGGGGTGGCGTCAGGCCGCCTCCGCGCGCGCATCGTACGATGCCTGTGCGGCGTCGATCCGGGCGAGGTTGTCGAACGCCCATCGCCCGAGCGCCTGGATCGGCTCCGCGAGGGAATGCCCGATCTCCGTGAGTTCGTAGTCGACGCGCGGCGGGATGGTCGGCGTCACCGTCCGGGTCACCAGACCGTCCCGCTCAAGATGGCGCAGCGTGAGGGTCAGCATTCGCTGCGAAATCCCGTCGACGCCGCGCTTGAGTTCGCTGAAACGGCACGCGCGCTCACGCAACAGCATGATCACGAGCACGGTCCACTTGTCGCCGATGCGCGACAGCAGTTGCGAGACGCGCAGGCACTCGGGCGAGTGCTTCGGCTGGGACGCGGTCACATCCATGTAACCTCGGTATCCGGTTTGTGCCGTCTTGCGACGGCTCCGCGAATTCATATCATGACCCGGTCACTAAGCGAAACCGAGGCACGAGACGGAACCCCATGCATCGGCGCGCGCGACCGGCGATCGCTCCGGCTTCACCGTCCAGCAAGGAGATCGCGCATGTCGCAGACCCTCGTCGCTCCTGCAGCTGCGCCCGCGCGCGCTCGCGACATCACCGTCCCGATCCTGACGGCGTTGCTCGTCGTCGCCTTCCTGGAAACCGGCGGTGCCAGGCGCGGCGGCGTTCCGATCATGATCCAGTTCTTCGATCAGATCGGCCTCGGGCAATGGCTCAGGATCGTCACGGGCGTGATCGAAGTCGTCGGAGCCGCGACCCTCCTGGTGCCGGGCTACGGGTTCTTCGGTGCCGTCTGGCTCGCGGCGAACATGACAGGCGCGATCCTCGCCCACCTCCCGGTGCTGCCGTCCTCGCCCGCGCCGGCGATCCTGCTGCTGGTCGCGAGCCTCGCCGTCGCCCGGCTGTGCTGATGCCTCTCAGGATAGCGGCTGAAGTCGTTTGCTCCGGCCGCATCGACCTTTCGAGCCCGCATCGAACAGGAAACCCGACGATGACCGATACCCCGTTCAAGCCCGTCATCTACCTGATGGCCGGCTGCCCGTTCTGCTTCAAGGTCCGCCTGTTCCTCCTGGAAACCGGGCAGCTCGACCACGTGACCTTGCGGGAGTTCGTCCAAGGCACGAAGGAGCAGAAGGCGATCGGCAGCCTTCTCGCACGAACCGGAACCCGGGTCGCCTATCCGACGGCCGAGCTGACGCCCGGCGTCCTCACCGCCGAGTCCGATGCCATCGTCGCGCATTTCGCGACACGCGCGGGCGTCGCCGCAGACACCCTGCCGACCTACGCGTCGTATCTCGCCGGCGTCTTCAAGAGCCTCCAATTGCTCTACCGCGAGAACATGGAGCTGAAGAGGCGCCAACCGGCGGGCTGACGCGGAGGCGCGAACCCGGTCCCTCGCCCTTCCCACGAGTTCCGAAGCGAAAGCCTGCCCGCCATGACGGTCGAACCCATCCTGACCCTGGAAGGGATCCCCTTCCTGGACGACGCGACCCGGCCCAGGGCACCGGCCATCCCCGGCGTCACCCCGATGCAACGCGCCCGAGGGCGGCGCCTGGGCCTGTATCACCGGCACCACCTCGCCGAGCTTGCCGCCGTCCGCGCTGCGCTCGACCGGTTCCGGTCGGGGACCGGCACCGTCGAGGCCGTGTCCGAGGGCGTCGCGTCCCTGTCGATGGTCGCGAACTTCCGCGCGTTCGGCAACCTGTGCGGGCAACAATGCCAGATGCTCCAGATGCATCACGACATCGAGGAAGGCAGCGTCTTTCCGGCCATCAGGCAGGACGCAAGCATGAGCCCGGTCCTCGACCGCCTCGGCGCGGAGCACCGGACCGTTCACGCCCTGCTCGAACGCATCCTGCAGATCGCGCGCGCCATCGCCGTGGATCCGCGCCGGGACTACGCCCTCGCCCTGGGCAGGATCTACGAGACCTTCGAGCAGATCGTGATCTCGCATTTCGGCTACGAGGAGCGCGAGCTCGAGGAGGCGATCGGGTTCTACAACGCGTTATGAACGGCCGCCTCCAACCGGAGCGCTTCGTCGATCGCCGCGGGCCCGGATCGCATGCAAGGCCCCGGGTAAGCCGGCACGTTTCCTCAGCGGCGCCCGCCCCACATCCCGGTGCGTTCCGACCGCGCCTGCTCCTCCGCCGCGAGCAAGTCGGGCGGCGCGTCCTCGCTGGCGCGGGCGCCGCCGGCCGAGAGGATCAGCGCGGCGAGGTCGTCGCCGTCGATGCGGCAGCGGGTGCCTTGGGTTCCGCCGGCATCGGGCGCGCACACCACCTCGCGGCGGCGCAGGTAGCGCGCGAGCTGGCGGGCGAGGTGGCCGCCCTGGCCGTCGACGCCGGCGAGCCGCACGGTGCGGCCGCGGAACGACAGGGTCCCGGTGTCGATCACCTCGGGCACGCCGCGCGCCTCGGGGCCGGCGGCCGGCGCGGCGGCTGCGGGCGCGGGCGGCGCCGCTTCGGCCGGCTGCGGCTCGGCCTTGACCGCGGAGGGGCGCTTGCGGCCCTTGGCCATCTGCGCCGAGGCCCGCTGCACGAAATCGCGGAAGATCGAAGCCGGGACGTCGCCTCCGCCGACGCGGTTCATCGCGGAATTGTCGTCGTTGCCGACCCAGACGCCGACGACCATGTCGGGCGTCATCCCGATGAACCAGGCGTCGCGGTAATCCTGCGTCGTCCCGGTCTTGCCGCCGACGGCCAAGCCGGACACGCGCGCGCCCTTGCCGGTTCCGCCGTCGACCACCGCCTGCAGCGAATCGAGCATCATCGTGCGGCTGTCGCCCGGCAGGCCGGCGGCGGGCTTGGCGTCGGGGCGCAGATAGAGCGGGGCCGGCGCTCCGCCGCGGATCGCGTGGATGTCGAAGCTCTCCACCGGCGTGCGGTTGGCCAGAACGCCGGCATAGGCGCGTGTCATCTCCAGCAGCGTGACCTCGGCCGAGCCGAGCGCGAGGCTCGGCACGTTCGGCAGCTCGGACTGCACCCCGAGGGATTTCGCCGTCGCGATCACGGCCGGGATGCCGAGCTCCTCGCCGAGCTGGGCCGCCACCGTGTTGATCGAGAGCGCGAAGGCGGTCCGCAGCGGCACGGCGCCGCGGAACCGGTTGTTGGCGTTCTGCGGCTCCCAGTCGCCGATCTGCACCGGGCGGTCGACCAGCACGGTCTCCGGGGTCAGCCCGTTCTCGTAGGCGGTGAGGTAGACGAACAGCTTGAACAGCGAGCCGGCCTGGCGCTTGGCCTGGGTCGCGCGGTTGAACTGGCTGTCCTCGTAGTCGCGCCCGCCCACCATCGCGAGGATCGCGCCGTCCTTCGACATCGCGACGAGCGCGCCTTGGCCGATCTTCTTCTTGCCGCCCTCGGCGTCGAGGCGGCGTGCGACGATTCCCTCGGCGAGGCTCTGGAGGTCGAGGTTGAGGGTCGAGCGCACGGTGAGGTCGCCCGGCGCGTCTGTGAGCTTCTTGGCGTCGGCGGCGAGGAGGTCGAGAAAGTAGTTGCTGCCCGGCGGCGTCTCCGGCGGCGTGCGCAGCGTCACGGTCTTGGCCCGCGCCGCGTCGGCGGCCTCCGCGGTGATCGCGCCGGTCTCGACCATGGTCTGCAGCACCACGTCGGCGCGCTCCTTGGCGCCGCCGAAGTTGCGCGTCGGGGCGAGCTGCGAGGGCGCCCGCACCAGCCCGGCGAGCATCGCCGCTTCCGGCAGGGTCAGCGCCTTCGCACCCTTGCCGAAGTAGCGCCGCGCCGCCGCATCGGCACCGTAGGCGCCGGCCCCGAAATAGGCGGTGTTGAGGTAGCCGAGCAGGATGTCGTCCTTGCTCATCTCGGACTCGACCCGCAACGCCAGGAAGGCCTCCTGGATCTTGCGGCGCAGGGTCTTCTCCTGGTTGAGCGAGGTCAGCCGGACATATTGCTGCGTGATCGACGAGCCGCCCTCGCGCACCCCGCCGCCGACGGCGTTGCGCCAGGCCGCGCGCACCAGCCCGCGCAGGTCGATGCCCCAATGGCTGTAGAAGCGCCGATCCTCGATGGCGACGATCGCCTGGGCGAGATGCGGCGGAAGCTCCGCCTTGGTGATCGGCTGCCCGCGGAACGCGCCGCGGGTGGCGAAGACCCGGCCGTCGTCGGCCTCGACGGTGAGCGCGCGCTGGCCCTGGTCGATCACCACGCCGCCGAGCGGCGGCAGCGTCAGGAACGCGAACAGGACGTAGCCGGCCAGCGCAACGAGCGGCAACGCGACGACGGCGCCGGCGACCAGGAGGGCGGGGCGCAGCGAACGCCCGCGGATGGCGAAGCGCGACGGCGCGGACCCGGCGGTCGCCGGACCCGCGATGGGGGCGTCAGCCTCGGCCGGAGCTTTGGATCGGCGGCGTGCCGCGAGGCCCCCGACGAGCGATCCGGTGGCTCGCGCCGCCTCCCGGCCCCTGCGCCCGGCGCCGCGCGCGGCACCGGCTGCGAGGATGCCGAGCTGGCGCGCCAGCACCTTGGCGGCGGCAGCCGCCTCCCGCGCCGCGGCACCGGCATCGGGCGAGGCGTCGTCGGGGGGGCGTCGATCCGAATCGGGTGGAGGCATCGTGTTCCTGAACGGCGGCCCGTGCGACGCCACAGCTCCGCCGGCGCTGCCGTTCTAGAATGATCGGGCGGAGCGAAGCTATGCCGTGTGGCGTCCGCCGGGACGTCCGGTCTCTCAGACGCCGTGGCGGAAGGGCATCGGCGAGCCGGCCGCCTCGTGGCGGTCGCGCAGGCGGAAGCCGAGGACGACCAGCAGGACGCCGAAGGCGACGGCGTAGGCGCCGAGCCACCAAGTGAGCACCAGCGCCGACATGCCCGGCTCGACGAGCAGCACCGCACCGAACAGGATCGAGACCAGTCCGCCGAGGCCGAGCCACCAGCGTCCGAAATGCAGATGCAGGCGGAAGGCGGCCGCGATCATGAGCGCGCCCGTGACGATCGCCCAGATCGCGACGAGCAGGACGAAGGCCCAGACGGCGGCGCCGGGCACGAAGAAAGCCGCGACGCCGACCAGGATGTCGAGCAGGCCCTCGATCAGCAGGAAGCCCCAGCGCTCGTGGGCTTGTGCCGCCCGGACCGAGGCGACGATCGCGAACACGCCGTCGACGACCATGTAGGCGGCGAAGAACCACACCAGCGACAGGACGAAGGCGGCCGGCGCCACGAAGGCCATCACGCCGAACAGGATGGCGACGACGCCGCGCAGGGCGACGAGCCACCAGTTGCGCGCCAGCGTCCGGCTCATCGCGTCGAGGCGCGCGGTCCCGACGAGCGGGACGCCGGTCGGATGGGTTCGGGAGGAGAGGGCCATCGCATCGGCTCGCTGGTTATCGGTACGGTACTCCGGCGCGAAAACGCCGCACCGCAACACCCGTTCCCCTCGGCCCTGTTCCGCGGGGGCGAACGGCGCGGCGAAGCGCAGCGGAACTTTGCCGTCGCATCGCCTTTTTAGTCGGTGAGGCGGGTTATTCGTTCGCTCCGGCCGCTTCGGCAGTGTTCGGCGCGGGCGCAGGCGGTTTCTTTTCGATGCTAGACGATCAGCGCCAGGCGACGGCCCTGGACCCGCAGACGCGCCCCGACGACCGGGAGGCGCCCGACCGACGCGACATCATCGATCTCAAGCCGCAGGAGAAAGGTCCTGAGGCGGGCGTCGAGGCCGACGAGAGCAAGGCCGTGCCCGATCAGGACGCGTCGTCCGAGGGCGAGGACGACGAGAACCGGCCGGGTATCCTCAAGCGCCATCCGTGGTGGTTCGTCCTCGGCGGGATCGCGATCGTGCTCCTTGGGATCGCCGGGTTCTTCTACTGGCAGATCTACCTGCACCCTTACGAATCCACCGACGACGCCTTCGTCGACGCGCGCCAGTTCTCGATCGCGCCGAAGGTGTCCGGCTACGTCGTCGCGCTCTCGGTCACCGACAACCAGCACGTCGACACCGGCGCGACCCTGTTCCAGATCGACCGGCGCGATTACCAGGTCGCCCTCGAGCAGGCCCAGGCTCAGATCGCGTCGGCCAAGGCGTCGATTCAGAACGTCGACGCGCAGGTCGAGGCGCAGAGGGCGCAGATCGATGTCGCCAAGGCGCAGGTGACGCAGAACCAGGCGGCGCTCGACTTCGCGAAGGCGGATGCCGCCCGCTACAAGGATCTCGCCAGCCGCGGTGCCGGCACCGTGCAGCAATCGCAATCCTCGACTTCGACCCTCGAGCAGCGCCAGGCCGCGCTGACGAGCGCGAACGCCAGCGTGGTGCAGGCGCAGAAGCAGATCGGCTCGCTCCAGGCGCAGCGGGCATCGGCCGAGGCCAGCCTCGCCAACGCCGATGCGCAGGCGGCGCAGGCCGTGCTCAACCTCGGCTACACGACGGTGACGGCGGCGCAGCCGGGCCGGGTCGTGCAGCTCACCGGCGCGGTCGGGCAGTATGCTCAAGCCGGCCAATCGCTGGCGATGTTCGTGCCCGACGAGAAGTGGGTCGTCGCCAACTACAAGGAGACGCAGATCACCGACATGCGCCCGGGCCAGTCGGTGAGGATCGAGATCGACGCCTATCCCGACCGCAAGATCAACGGGAAGGTCGCCTCTGTTCAGCCCGGCTCGGGCACCGCCTTCAGCCTGCTGCCGGCGCAGAACGCCACCGGCAACTACGTGAAGGTGGTGCAGCGCGTGCCGGTGAAGATCGTCGTCGACGAATGGCCGCAGGACGTGTCGATCGGCCCCGGCATGTCGATCGTGCCGACGGTGCGGGTGCGATGAGCGCCGGGGCCGCCGCGGCGGGCGGCGGTTCGCGCAAGGCCGGCGGCAAGGATGCGGGAAAGGCAAAGGCGACGTCCGGCGGCCTGCCGCGCACCGCGGGCGGCCACAGCCCGTGGGCGGTGGCGCTCGTCGTCGCGCTCGCGACCTTCATGGAGGTGCTCGACACCACCATCGCCAACGTCGCGCTCCGCTATATCTCGGGCGGGCTTGCGGTCGGGCCGGACGAGGCGGCGTGGGTGGTCACGAGCTACCTCGTCGCCAACGCGATCGCGCTCACCGCATCGAGCTTCCTGGCCAAGCGCTACGGCCGCAAGGCGTTCTTCATCGCCAGCGTTGCGCTGTTCACCGTCGCCTCGATCGCCTGCGGCTTCGCCTGGGACCTGAACTCGCTGCTAGTGTTCCGCGTGATCCAGGGGCTCGGCGGCGGCGGCATGGCGCCCCTGGCGCAGTCGATCCTCGCCGACTCGTTCCCCCCCGCCAAGCGGGGCCAAGCCTTCGCGCTCTACGGGCTCGCGATCGTCGTCGCGCCGGTCGTCGGCCCGACGCTCGGCGGCTGGCTGTCCGACAACGTCTCCTGGCACTGGTGCTTCCTGATCAACGGCCCCGTCGGCGTGATCGCGCTGGCGCTGATGTGGTGGCTCCTGGAAGATTCCGAAGCCGCGGTGAAGGAGCGCAAGGCGCTGCGGAAGAAGGGCATCCGGTTCGACGTCGTCGGCTTCCTCCTGGTGGCGACCTTCCTCGGCTCGCTCGAGGTCTGCCTCGACGAGGGCCAGCGCAAGGACTGGTTCGGCTCGCCGCTGATCCAGGTCTTCGGTGTTCTCGCCGTGGTGTCGTTCGTCGCGATGATCCCGTGGCTTCTGAGGGCGAAGAACCCGGCCGTCGACCTGCGCCTTCTCGGCAAGCGCCAGTTCGGCTCGTGCTTCCTGGTCATGCTCGCCACCGGTGCGATCCTGATCGCGACGACGCAGTTCATCCCGCAGATCACGCAGGACTATTACGGCTACACCGCCACCATCTCGGGGCTCGTGCTGGCGCCCGGCGGCCTCGTCACCGTGGCGATGATGCTGGTGATCGGGCAGGTGTCCGGCTACTTCCAGCCGAAATGGCTGATCGCCACCGGCGCGACGATCGTGGCGCTGGCGATGTACGACCTGACCCGGATCTACGGCGATTCCACGTTCTGGTTCTTCGCCTGGTCGCGGATCTACATCGGCATCGGCCTGCCCATGATCTTCATCTCGATCACCGCCGCCTCGTACGAGGGCATCGAGAAGTCGCAGACCGACCAGGCCTCGGCCTTGATCAACGTCGCCCGCAACGTCGGCGGGTCGATGGGCGTGTCGCTGGCGCAAAACATCCTGGCCTATCGCAGCCAGTTCCATCAGAGCCGGCTGTCGGAGAGCGTCACCACAACGAGCCCGGCCTACCAGGAGACCATGCGGCAGGCGACGCAGTACTTCACGGTGCACGGCACTCCCGGCGTCGACGCGCAGGGGCAGGCCACCGCCTGGATCGGGCAGCAGCTCGCGACGCAGACGGCGTTCTTCGCCTACATCGACGTGTTCTGGGCGCTCTGCCTCGTCTCGGCTTCGGCGGTGCCGCTGGCGATGATCCTCAAGCGGGTCGAGCGCGGCGGCGACGCGCCGGCGGGGCATTGAGGGAACGCCCTCCGAGATCCGGTGCGGCCGCGGATCGATGCGCCGGCAACGTTCGTCCGGTTCGACAGTTCGCGGGATAACGCTTACCGGCTGCAACCAGAAGAAATCATCTCGGCCCTGCGCGCCGAGCGGGAGGAAGCCGGCGTGCCGCGTTCATCGAGGACGACATCGACCGTTGCCGCCGTGGCGCTCCTTGCGCTCGCCCTGCCGGCGCGGGCCGCCGAGCCCGCCGGCGAGTGGCGGACCTTCGGGCACGACCATTCCAACCGGAATTTCTCCGATCTCTCGGCGATCGACCGGAGCAACGTCGGGCGGCTCCGGCCGGCCTGGATGTTCCAGACCGGGGTGACCGGCTACTTCCAGGCCCAGCCGGTGATGGTCGACGGCGCGCTCTACCTCTCGACCACGCAGAACAACGTCGCGGCGCTCGACGCGAAGTCCGGCCGGGTGCTGTGGACCTACACCCACAAGCCGCGCACCGAGAAGATCTTCGGGCCGCCCTCGAACCGCGGCGTCGCCGTCTCCGGCGGCCTCGTGTTCCAGGCGACGATGGACGGGCGGGTGATCGCGCTCGACGCCAAGTCCGGAAAGGTCGTGTGGGACCACGAGGCGGTGCGCCCGGAGGAAGGCGAGTCCGAGACCGCATCGGGGCTGACGGCGCAGCTCGGCGGTAAGCCGGTGCAGGGCTCGAGCCGCCTCGGCTTCAAGATGCCGCCGCTCGTCGCCGACGGTCTCGTCATCGTCGGGGTGAGCGGCGCCGGCTACGGGCTCCATGTCGAGGACGAGAAGGGCGGCCTCGACGGCGGCTCGGTCGTCGGGATCGAGGGCGGCTACGGGCGCCGCGGGTGGCTCGCCGCCTACGACGCGAAGACCGGCGAAGAGCGCTGGCGCTGGTACGTCACCAAGGCCGACGGCTGGGAGGGCGGATACGTCGAGACCACCGCCGACGGCGTCCCGCTGCATCGCGACGTCGCCGCCGAGAAGGCGGCAGCGCCGGCCAACCGAGAGGCATGGCGGGTCGGCGGCGGATCGCTCTGGATGACCCCGGCCTTCGACCCGGATCTCGGCCTGATCTACCTCGGCACCGGCAACCCGGCGCCGCAGAATTTCGGGCTCTCGCGGCCGGGCGACAACCTCTACACGATGAGCCTCGTGGCGCTCGACGCGAAAACCGGCGCGCTGCGCTGGTACTATCAGCAGGTGCCGCACGACGAGTGGGGCTACGACGTGGCGAGCCCGCCGTTCCTGCTCGACCTGAACGGGAAGGACGGCCCGGTGAAGGCGGTCGCCTCCGCCAGCAAGACCGGCTGGATCTACGTCCACGACCGCGCCACGGGCCGGCTGCTCGAGCGCTCGGCCCCGCTGATTGCGCAGAAGAACCTGTTCGCTCCCCCGACCGCGGAAGGCACCGTGGTCGCGCCGGGACCCCTCGGCGCCGTGTCCTGGCCGCCGACGGCCTACGATGCCGCAAGCGGCCTCGCCTTCGCACAGGTCCGGCACGGGGCGACCACCTACACCGTCAAGACCGTGCCCGGCGGCCCCGGACGGCCGGAGATCCGCTACACCGAGACCGGCGAGGCGAAGGGCGAGCCGAGCTTCAGCACGCTCACGGCGGTCAACCTCGCCAAGGGCGGCACCATCGCCTGGTCGGTGAGGTCCGTGAGCCGGCTCGCCGGCGGCACGCTGGCGACGGCGGGCGGCCTGGTCTTCTCCGGCGAGGAGGACGGCCATCTCGACGCGCACGATGCCGGCACCGGCGAGATCCTGTGGCGGTTCCAGTGCGGCGCCGGCATCAGCGGCCCGGCGATCACCTACAGCCTCGACGGGAAGCAGTACGTCGCGGTGGCGGCCGGCGGCTCGTCCTTCACCAAGGCGTCCGGCTTCGGCACCGGCGACGCGCTGGTGGTGTTCGCGCTGCCGGACTGAGCGTGATCGCTCAGCCCTTCGGCCGCGCCTGCAGGATCGCCGCGCGGACGAACGGGCGCTTCAGCGCGATGCCGACATCCTCGCGCTCCATGAAGACCCGTGCGCCCTGGTGGTTGCGCACCGCCTTCATCAGGTTCAGCTGATAGCCCTGCTGGAACACGAAGATCGGCGGCAGCGGGTCGGCGAGGTAGGCGGCCACCGCGGCGTCGACCTCCTCCTCGACGATGTGGTGGGCGTTGCATAGGTCGCCGACGGTCTGGAAATCGATCATCCCATCGACATAGGGCGTCGCGCCCCGCCTGTCCCGGGCCGCGACCGCCGCCGTCGCGTTCGGGTCAGGCGACCGGGCGGTAGGCGGTGCGCAGGCGCAGGCCGAACACCGCGAGCATGGTCATGCCGCACAGGACGGTGTTGGCGTTCAGCAGCACGTTCTCGAACGAGGCCGAGATCACCGCCAGCATCCAGATGCGCAGGAAGAACAGCGTCTGAGCGTCGAGCGGCCGCCCGGCGCTGGCCCGCTGCAGGTCGCGGATCGGGGCCACGACGAGAGCGTTCAGGAGCAGCAGCGCGCCGGGCAAGCCCATGATCAGTGCGGCGTCGAGGAAGGAGTTGTGCGCCTGCGTCGCGGTCTGCACCCAGTCCGAGCCCGGGTCGGCGCCGCCGCCGTAGACGGTGCGGTCGGTCAGCCAGAAGGCGCCGTAGCCCCAGCCGCGGATCGGGTGCACGACGACGTGCTCGATCGCGAAAGCCCAGATCTCGTTGCGCGCGGTGAAGGTCGCGTCGGGAATGATCGCGTCCAGCACCGTTCGGATCGGCGGCAGCAGTACCGAACCGATGGTCGCGACGATGAGCAGCGCCACCGGGCCGACCAGCAGCAGCCCGCGCATCGTCCCCCCGCGCAGACGGCTGCACAGGACCGAGACCAGCAGGACGAGGGGCAGCACGGCCAGCGGCGTCTTCGAGCCGGCGAAGACCATGAAGACCAGCGCCCCCGCCGTGATGGTCCAGCCCAGGCCCCGGTGCAGCACGGCGGCGACGTAGAGGCCGCAGACCGCGATCATCGACATCGCCGAGCCGGCCTCGTTCTTGTGGGTGAAGATCCCGCGCCACAGGCCGATGTGGTTGTACTCGCCGGTGACGTCGAAGGCCGAGTGGATGGTGAGGTTGGGGACGAGCGCGACGCCGAGATAGCTCGCGGCCAGCACGATGCCGGCGGCGAGCGCCAGCGCGGTGGCGAACTGGCGCCCGTTGCGCGCGACCACGAGAACGCCCGCGGCGAGCAGCGCGACGATGCCGAACAGCACGATCCGGCGGATCGACAGCATCGGGTCGGTGGAGAGGAGGGTGGTGATGCCGAGCCAGCCGCCGAGCAGCAGCAGCGGCCAGGAGGCGAGGGGGCGCAGCCTGGCGAAGCCGAGCCGCCCGAGCACCATCAGCATCGCCGTGCCGAGGATGACGAACAGCGCCTGGGTGAAGAGGCTGCCGGTTTCCGGGTCGCTCAGGAGGCTGCGGTTGGCGAGGTCGCTGAACCAGAGATGGTTCCAGAGCAGGACCAGCACGACGGTGACGAACGGCAGGCGGACGGCGTCCGGGATGTCGCGTCCCGGCAGCGATCGCGACCGCCTGACGGCCGCCTCAGCCCTGATGCCGTGCGCCGCTGACACGAACCCGCCCTCACCGGCCATCCGCGGTCTGGAACCGCGCACCATCATAGTCCGGACGGAGCATGCCGTCGCCCCGAACCTGCCCGCGGTCTCGTCCGATCGCGGGTAACCTTGACGGAGCGATCAGCGCCGCCCGATCGTCATCGATTGCCGGCTCGTCGCCTGCGTCCGGAGGAAGGCCGCCATCTCGGCGAGCTCCGGCGCCTTCGACCGGAAGGTGACGGAGAGCGCGAGCAGGGTGTCGGCGTGGTCGAGCCCGGGATAGATCCGCTCCTGCACCGGCACGCGGGCGTTGCGCAGCGTCTCAGCGAGGCTCTGGGTGTTGCGCGGGCGGACGATCGTGTCGTCGGCGCCGGTCGCGAGGAAGGCCGGCGGCGCGCTCGGGCCGGCGAAGGTCACCGGCTGAGTCGCGCGCGGGTCCGGCGCCTGGCCGAACACCTTGCGCGAGGTGTCCTGGTCGAACGGCAGGAAGTCGTAGGGGCCGGACAGGCCGGCGACCGCACGGATCACCTTCGGGTCGACCCCGGCCGCCTTGAGGTAGCGGGTGTCGAGGCCGAGCATCACCGCGTTGTAGGCACCGGCCGAGTGCCCGGCGAGCACGATGCGGCGCGGGTCGCCGCCATAGGTTGCGATGTTGTCGCGGACCCAGGCGACGGCGGCTGCGCCGTCCTCGAGGAAGCCGGGGAAGGGCGCCTCGGGATAGAGCCGGTAGTCCGGCAGCACGGTGACGAAGCCCTGCGCGGCGAGCGCCTGTCCGACGAAGGCGTAATCCGCCTTCGAGCCGTTCTGCCAGGAGCCGCCGTAGAAGAACACCAGCACCGGCGCGTTCTCGGGCGCGTTCACGGGCGCGTAGACGTCGAGGCGACGCCGCGGGCCCTCGCCGAACGGCTCGTCCCGCAGCACCTGCCGGCCGCCGGAATCCCGCGGGCCGATCGCATCGAACAGGGCGAGCGGCGAGCAGGCGGCGATGCCGATTGCGGCGAGCGCGAGGCATGCCAGGCTGGCGAGAGCCGTGAGGATTCGTGTCATTCGATGTCCGATTGGGCCGCGAAGGCCAGATGCATGCGGCTCTGGGCGGATTCATGACCAGATCGCGCCGAACTCCGTCGGCGCGTCAGGTGCGCAGCACGATGCAGGCGCCGCCGACGCTGCGGATCCGGCCGCACAGCCCGTCGGCCGCCTGCCGGCTCTCGGCCGGGATGCGGATGCGGTAGAACGCGCGGGTGCCGCGATTGCGCAGGCGCGTGCCGATGATCATCGGGCGGACCTCGCCGACCACCTTGGCGTAGGTGGCGCGCGCCCGGGAGAAGGTCGCCAGCGCCAGCGACTTCGAGAAGTTGCCGGCGAGCTGGATGCCCCACGGCGCGGCCGGCCCTTCGTTGGCGCCGATGGCGAAGCGGTCGCCGCGCGACGGGATGCGCAAGGCGGCCGTGACCTGAAGGCAGGTCTGCGCCGGCTCGGGTGCGGTCTCGGCCTTCGCCGACTCGGGCACCCGGGCGTCCGCGGGCTTCGTCCCGCCGGGTTTGGCCTCGCCCGGCTTGGTCTCGGCGCTCTTGGCCTCAGCGCTCTTGGCGTCAGCGCTCTTGGCGTCAGTGCTCTTGGCCCCGCCCCCTTCCGGCGGCCCCATCTCGATCCGGGATGCGCCGCCGCGCCAGTCCTCGGCGGGCGCGCCGGTGATTGCGAGCACGTAGGCGCGGGTCTCGGCGGGCAGGCCGCCGCTGCCGGCAAGCCAGCTCGTCACTCGGCCCGGGCCGCCGTTGTAGGCGGCCGCCGCCAGGCCGAGATTGCCGAACTGCCGCTTCAGGTCGGCCAGCAAGTGGGCGGCATGCGGGATCGCCTGCTCGGGGTCGAACGGATCGGCCAGCCCGCGCTCGCGCGCCGTGCCGGGCATGAACTGGGCGACGCCCTGCGCCCCGACCGGGCTGACCACGCCGACGCGGAACGCGCTCTCGCGCCAGATCAATCGCGTCAGGAACGGCACCGGCAGCCCGCGCGCCCGCGCCGATCCCTCGATCAGCCGGCACAACGCCTGCTCGACGGTCTCGGTGGCGCCGTCGGAGGGGACGGCGTGTGCGGGCGTGGCGAGGAGGAGGGTGGTCGCCAGGAGGGCGAAGGCGGCGCGATGCCGAGGGGATTTGAGCAGCCCTCCGGCGATGCGAGCCCATGCGTTGCGCCAGGCATAGTCAAGAATGCTGGTGTGATACCGCTCCGAACACGCGCGTTTCCCTCCCCCCTCTGCGGGGGAGGGTGGGCCTCGCGTCAGCGAGGGTCGGAAGAGGGGAGCGACAGTGCCGGATGCGGCGCTCCCCTCTCCCGACCCGCTTCGCGGGCCACCCTCCCCCGCAGAGGGGGGAGGGAAGGGTGCTGAACGAGGGGCTATCTGAAAACACCTCACGCCACGAATGGGAACGGTCATGCCTCGCGATCGTGCCCCTTGCGGTCGCGTGCGCCGTGCGCCGCAAGACCGATCCATCCCACGTGCACCGTTCTAGCGCCCTGCAACCGGCGATCAATCCGCCGCGTCACGTCCAGGCGGGGCGGTCGGTGCCGAGGCGGCGCGCGGGCAGGGACCATCGGACCGGCGCGCCGGCGACCGCCAGGGGCGGGCGCAGGCGATGGGCCGGGCCCCACGGCGTCGCCTCGACGCCGGCATCGAAGTCGTCGTCGGCTTCCGGCGCGAACGCCTCCATCGAGCCCGTCCGCTCGGCGTCGAGGAGCAGCCGCGCCGTCCGGGCCAGCGAAAGGCGCGCCGCGCCGGCACGCCCGTCGCGCAAACGTCGCTCAAGGAGGCGGATCGCGGCGGCGGCCAGAAGGTAGCCGGTGGCGTGGTCGAGGGCCTGGACGGGCAGAGGCACCGGCCGGTCGGCGTTCCGCCACGCCTGCCCGGCCTCGGCGATACCGCAGCTCATCTGCACCAGGCTGTCGAAGCCGCGGCGTCCGGCCCAGGGGCCGGTCCAGCCGTAGGCGTCGAGGCTGACGTCGATCAGCCCGGGCGACAGGGCACGCCGTGCCGCGGCGCCGTAGCCGAGGCGGTCGAGCGCTTCGGGCCGGTAGCCGTGCACGAGGATGTCGGCGCCGGTGAGCAGCGCCTCGAACCGGTTGCGGTCGGCCTCGCGGCGAAGGTCGAGCCGGGCGCATCGCTTGCCTAGCGTCATATGGACCTCGACGCCGGGCTCGTTCCAGCCCGGCGGGTCGATCCGCAGGACCTCGGCGCCGAAGCCGGCCAGGAACCGGGTCGCCACCGGCCCGGCGAGCACCCGCGTCAGATCGAGGACGCGCAGGCCCGCGAGCGGCCGCGCGGGTTCGGGCTTCCAACTGGAGCGGGCCGCCGCGCCGGGATCGAAGGCGACGAGCGGCTCGGCCGCGACCGCCGCCCCCTGCGGATGCGCGGCCCAGGCCTCGACCGAGCGCATCTCGGCCGCGCAGCCGCCCTCCGCCACGATCGCCGCCTCCAGATCGGATTTGTCCCAGCCGGCGACGGCGGCCGCCATGCCCGCGCGGTCGGCTTGCGCGCCGAGAACGCGCTCGGCCGCCGCGCGGTGATGCGGCGCGTTGGTGTGGAGCCGGATCCAGCCGTCGCGGGTGCGGTAGTCGCCCGCCACCGGGTCCCACAGGTCCGGCAGCGTCCATCCGATCGGGCGGAGCGAGGTGCGGAACCACAGCGAGGCGAGGCGGCGGTCGACCGAGACGGCCGGCGTCGCGCCGACGGTGCCGACGAGGTCGGCGATCGCCAGCCCCGCCGCGGCGACGGAGCCGGCGGCGAGGTCGGTGACCGGAAAAGCCGAAGGCAGGGTCCCCGTCCCGGTGATCGTCCGCGCCGCGGTGCCCGCCGCGCTGCCCAACGCCGCACGGATCGTCGCCGCGAAGGTCTCTGCCGACATGCCGCCCCCCTGTTGGCCCCCGGGTGGTTCGCCGTCGGGCCGCCGCCGCGCTATAGAGACCGCACCTGCCCCGGAACGAACGCGATTGATGCCCGAGCCGCTGCTTTCCGTCGAGGATCTCTCGGTCGCCTTCCGATCGCGCGAAGGCGAGAGCCGCGCCGTCGATGGCGTGTCGTTCACGATCCTGCCGGGCGAGACCGTGGCGCTGGTCGGCGAGTCGGGATCGGGCAAGTCGGTCACCGCGCTCTCGATCCTGCGGCTCCTCGACGGCGCCGCCCACCATCCGGGCGGGCGGATCGTGTTCAAGGGGCGCGACCTGCTCGCCCTGCCGGAGCGCGCGATGCGCAAGGTCCGCGGCGCCGACATCACCATGGTGTTCCAGGAGCCGATGACCTCGCTGAACCCGCTCCACACCATCGAGCGGCAGATCGGCGAGGTTCTGGGATTGCACCGCGGCCTCTCCGGCAAGGCGGCGCGGGCGCGCATCCTCGAATTGCTGGAGCTGGTCGGCCTGCGCGATGCCGCGCGCCGCATGGGCGCCTATCCGCACGAATTGTCCGGCGGCCAGCGCCAGCGGGTGATGATCGCGATGGCGCTCGCCTGCGAGCCGGATCTGCTCGTCGCCGACGAGCCGACCACGGCGCTCGACGTGACGGTGCAGGCGCAGATCCTCTCGCTGCTGGCCGACCTGCAGAAGCGGCTCGGCATGGCGATGCTGTTCATCACCCACGACCTCGGCATCGTCGAGCGCATCGCCGCGCGGGTCTGCGTGATGCTGAACGGTCGGATCGTCGAGGCCGGCCCGGTCGCCGCGGTGTTCGCCGACCCGCAGCACGCGTACACGCAGCGCCTGATCGCCTCCGAGCCGAAGGGCCGGGGCAACCCGGTCGCGGCGGATGCCGAGGCGCTGGTCGAGGCCGGCCCGCTGAAGGTGTGGTTTCCGCTCAAGGAGGGCTGGCTCCGGCGCACCGCCGGCTACGTCAAGGCGGTCGACGGCGTCGCCCTGCGGGTCCGTGCCGGCGAGACCGTCGGCGTCGTCGGCGAATCTGGCTCGGGCAAGACTACGTTGGGCCTCGCGCTGCTGCGGCTGACGGCGTCGGAGGGGCCGATCGTCTTCCTCGGCCGCGACATCGAGACCTACGGCGTCGCGGCGATGCGGCCCCTGCGCAAGGACATGCAGGTGGTCTTCCAGGACCCCTACGGCTCGCTCTCGCCGCGGATGTCGGTGGCCGACATCGTCGCCGAGGGGCTGGTGGTGCAGGGCGTGCCGAAGCGCGAGCATCGCGCCATCGTCGCGCAGGCGCTGATCGATGTCGGGCTCGATCCGGCGGCGATGGACCGCTACCCGCACGAGTTCTCCGGCGGCCAGCGCCAGCGCATCGCCATCGCCCGGGCGATGGTGCTCGACCCCCGCTTCGTCGTCCTCGACGAGCCGACCTCCGCGCTCGACCGCTCGGTGCAGTCGCAGATCGTGACCTTGCTGCGCGACCTGCAGCGCACCCGCGGCCTCGCCTACCTCTTCATCAGCCACGACCTCAAGGTGGTGCGCGCGCTCGCAAACTACGTGCTGGTGATGCAGAACGGCGTGGTGGTGGAAGAGGGACCGGCCGACGAGATCTTCTCCCGGCCGAAGACCGCGTACACCCGCACCCTGTTCTCGGCGGCCTTCGCGCTGAAGAGCGACACCGTCGCCGACGTCGAGCCGGTCTAGGACGATGGCGCGGGCACTGCTCATCGTCCTCGATTCCGTCGGCATCGGCGGCGCGCCGGACGCCGAACGCTACGGCGACGCCGGCTCCGACACGGTCGGCCACATCGCCGAGGCCTGCGCCGCGGGGCGGGGCGACCGTACCGGCCTACGTTCCGGCCCGTTGCGCCTGCCGCATCTGGCCGCCCTCGGCCTCGGCCTCGCCTGCGAGGCCGCCACGGGTCGGATGCCGCCGGGGCTCGCGCCGCCCGGCGCGCTCGCGGGCGCCTGGGGCCACGCCGTCGAGACCGCGGCCGGAAAGGACACGCCGTCCGGGCATTGGGAGATCGCCGGCCTCGCCATGCGCGAACCGTGGGGATACTTCCCGGATACGCGGCCGGCCTTTCCCGAGTCGCTGACGCGCGACCTGATCCGGCTGGGGGACCTGCCGGGCATCCTCGGCGACCGCCACGCCTCCGGCATCGCGATCATCGATGCGCTCGGCGCCGAGCACGTCCGGACCGGCAGGCCGATCTGCTACACGTCCGCCGACAGCGTCTTCCAGATCGCGGCCCACGAGGACGCCTTCGGCCTGGAGCGCCTCTACGACCTGTGCCGGATCGCGCGCGAGCTCTGCGACGCCTACCGGATCGGCCGGGTGATCGCCCGGCCCTTCGCCGGGACGGCCGAGGCAGGCTTTCGCCGGACGAGCCACCGCCGCGACTTCTCCGTCGCGCCGCCGGCCGACACCCTGCTCGACCGCCTCCAGGCCGCGGGCCGCGACGTGGTCAGCGTCGGCAAGATCGGCGACATCTTCGCCCACCGTGCCACCGGCCGCGAGATCAAGCCGGGCGCCAACATGGCGTGCCTCGACGCCGCGCTCGATGCGCTCGGAAGCCTCGCCGATGGCGGGCTGGTCTTCGCCAACCTCGTCGACTTCGACAGCGAGCACGGCCACCGCCGCGACGTGCCGGGCTACGCCGCCGAGCTGGAAGCGTTCGACGCCCGCGTTCCCGACATCCTGGCGACGCTTCGCCCGGGCGACCTCTGCCTCGTCACCGCCGACCACGGCAATGACCCGACCTGGCACGGCACCGAGCATACCCGCGAGCAGGTGCCGGTCCTGGCCTTCGGGCCGGGGATCGCGCCGGGCCCGCTCGGGCGGCGCGCGACGTTCTCCGACATCGGCGCCACCGTCGCCCGCCATCTCGGCCTGCCGCCCGGCGCCGGGACGCCGGCCTTGTGAGGAGTTTTGCGATGCGGGACGACGACGAGCGTGTGAAGCGCCCGGTGTACCACGAGATCGGGCAGGGGCTCGACACCCTGTCGGTGGACGAGATCGATCACCGGATCGCGCTGTTGCAGGACGAGATCCGGCGGCTCGAGGCGGCCCGGACGGCCAAGCAGGCGGCGCTCGGCGCCGCGGACGCGTTCTTCAAGCGCTGAGGCGGCGCGTTCAGTAGCGCGTCGTGAGCGCGTTCAGCCAATCCGGCGAGGCGTCGACCAGCACCGCCTCGATCCGCTTGTCGGCGCCGAGCACGATCACCAGCCCGGTGGCGACGAGGATGAGACCGAGCGCCGCCTTCATTCCCTTGCCGGCCCGCATCAGCCGGTCGCGCCAGCGCATCAGGACGGATCGCGAGAGGGCGCCGAGGATCAGGAGCGGCAGGGCCGCGCCGAGGCCGAAGACCAGCATCGTCAGGCCCACCGCCCCGAGGTCGCGTCCCTGCGCGGCCAGGATCGAGGCGGCGCCGAGCGTTGGGCCGACGCAGGGGCTCCAGACGGCGCCGAGCAGCAGCCCGACGCCGAGCTGGCCCCACAGGCCGGTGGCGGAGAACCCGCCGAAGCGCGCCTCGGTCCAGTTCGCGACCGGCCCGGCGGCGACCGCGAGGCGCGTCTGCGCCGACGGCACCAGCAGGACGATCCCGACGAGGATCAGCAGGATCGCGGCGACGCGGCGGAACACGTCGCCGTCGAGCCCGAGGCCGAAGCCGATCGTGGCGACGAACAGGCCCATCGCGACGAACGACAGGGCCAGCCCGCCCGCCAGCGCCGCCGGCCCGTAGCGATGCTCGGACGCCGCCGCCCCGAGCACCAGCGGCAGCAGCGGCAGCACGCAGGGCGAGAGCGTCGAGAGCAGTCCGGCGAGCAGCGCGAGGCCGAGGCTGACGAGCATCGCGTTCGGCCTAGAGGGTCTTCTCGACCAGCCCCTCGATCCATTCAGGCTGCGTCTCGCCGACCGAGCGGCCGGCCTCGACGGCGCCCTTGTAGGCGATCAGCGTGCTCTGCATGCGGACGTCGAGCTTGCGCAGCAGGTCCTTCTGGCTGTCGAAGTCGATGTCGAAGATCTGCAGGTCCTTGAAGCGCGGGTCGGCGCTGAGCTTGGCCAGGATCGGCTTCTGCGTCTTGCAGATCGGGCACCACGGCGCGCTGACCTCGACGAGGATCGGCTTGCCGGCCTTCTGCGCGGCGTCGAACGCCTCCTGCGAATAGGGCTTCATCTCCCCGGCCTGCGCCTGGGCGAAGGCCAGCGGCGCGAGGGCGAGGAGGGCGATGAGCGTACGGCGGCGTGTCATGAGCGTCGGATCCCCGGTTGGCGAAAGCCCGGCCCGCTCGGGCCGGGCGCGTCGTCGTCGATCAGTTGCTGACGGCCGGCACCGGGAAGGTGTGGTCGAACGTGCCGCCCTGGCTGTCGGTGGCCGCGACCGTGATCGGCGCGCTGCCCTCGGGGCGCATCTCGAAGCCGATCACCGGGTTCGACGAGATCGAGATGTCGCCTTCCAGCGTAAAGACGTTGCGCGCGCCCTGGCTGACGCTGATCCGGTCGAGGTAGCGGGCGGGCGTGTACTCGCGCGAAACCTGGTTCATCTGCATGCCGGAGAAGTTCGGGTGGCGGATCATCAGCGTCGCCGGCATCGCCTTGTCGGCGGTGAGGTCGGAGAACTTCATCCGCATGTCGCCCATGCCCTTCATCGCGTCCGCGTCGGTCATCCCCATCGGCGCCGAGCAGCCGCCCGATGCCTTCACGAAGATCTCGGACGCGACGAGGCGCCCGTCCTTGGTCTCGGCCACGGCGTGGACGTTGGAATAGGTGTTGACCCGCACCCGCATCTTCAGCTGCGCCGGGTCGCCGGCCGGCCCGAAGTCGACATGGGCGGCGAGCGGTGCCGGGTTGTCGTCGATGATGAGGTACAGCCCCTTCACCTGGTCCTTCCTGGCGACGGTGAGCGTCACCGGGACCAGGGCGGCGTCCTCGGCGCGCACCGGCATGTCGATCGACACAAGCTTGCCGGGCTCGACCTTTCGGTCGCCGAACACCTGCTTCTGCAGCTCCTGCCAGCGTGCCGCGCGCTCGGCGTCGCCGTCGCCGGCCGCCGCGAAGGCGACACCGGCCGAGGCCAGCACGGGCAACGCGACGGCGAGGCCGACGACGGTCTTTCGGATGATGTGGCGCATGGCGTTTCCTCGTAATCTCTTCGTTCGTTGCATCGGTGCTCTTGATGGCACCGCCGTCACGATAGACTTATAGAGGAGATTGCCGAATTTCCCCGGTCAAAACATAGTGCGCCGCGCGTCGTGCCGAGCCGCCGGCACGGTTGCGCCTAAGATGCGTTCGGCTTGCGGAGCACCCGCTCGTCCGCG
Organism: Methylobacterium sp. E-025; assembly: GCF_022829705.1. Lineage (NCBI taxonomy): Bacteria > Pseudomonadati > Pseudomonadota > Alphaproteobacteria > Hyphomicrobiales > Methylobacteriaceae > Methylobacterium > Methylobacterium sp. E-025. The sequence continues at coordinate 126,580 of NZ_JAKSYR010000102.1, read as the reverse complement.
ACGAGCCGCTCCAGCTCGGCCTCGCCGATTGCATCCATCGGCGCGCGGATGCGGATCGCCCGCGTCGGCTCGCCGGCGCGCATCACCAGCACCACGGTCTCGATGTCCGGGCAACCGGGGTCGGCACAGGCGATCTCGTTGACGGTGATCGCATCCTCCGGGCCGAGCCCGAGGGCATCCGAGCATGCGACCTTCAGAAGCTTGGCGCGCTGAGCCTGCTCGGCCGAGCGCGCCCGCCACGCCTTCAGGCTGACGAAGGCCATGCTCTCGATTCTCCGTTCCGCGCCGAGGGGGCCGCACGGCATCCCGAGCCCTGCCGATCACCGGATGAAACACTGTTGCATCGGGCGTGGCTGTCAAGCCTCACGCCCGCGTCCATCGTCGACTGGTAGACGCAACGATGTCGGGGAAAGCCGGATTTCTGGTAAGCTCGCACGATCGCCGAAACAAACGCGACGCTCGCTCGTAAACGTCGCGCGCCCGCGTCCGGGGTGCAGGTGAGGAGTACCCGGTGCGACCCTGGCGAGACGGACCCGCTGATCGACGTGGCTACCACCACGGCAACCTGAAGGAGGCGCTGATCGAGGCCGCGCGCCGCTTCATCGCCGAGCGCGGCATCGGCGGCTTCACCCTGGTCGACGCCGCCCGCCTCGTCGGCGTCACCCCGGCCGCGCTCTACCGGCATTTCCGCGGCCGCGAGGCGTTGCTCGAGGAACTCGCCGGTCGCGGCTTCGCGGATCTGGCCGAGCGGCTGGCGCGCGCGCTCACAGCCCGCGGTACCCCGCTGGAGCGCTTCACCCGGATGGGCGAGGCCTACCTCGCCTTCGCGGAGGAGGAGCCGGGCTACTACGCGGCGATCTTCGAGACCCGCGGCGTCCACGCCCCGAACGAGGCCGGGCCGCGCCCGAGCCCGTTCGACCTCCTGGTCGAGGCGTTGCAGGCGACCTTCCCCGACGGGTTCGGCGGCGTCGCCCCGCGCTTCATCGCGCTGGAGGTCTGGGCGCTTTCGCACGGGCTAGCGACCCTCGCGGCAGCGGGACACCTGCCGAAGGGGCCGGGCATTCCCGACAAGTACGAGCTTCTGCGCGCCGGCGTGCTCGCCCTCGTCCACGGCGCCGGAGCGGGCAAGCCGGGGTGATGCGCATCGCGCGTCGCACCCCTTGAAAGGCCTGCGGGCCGCCCGCATGTTAACGCTGTTCACATGAACAGCGGAGCCTTACCGTGAGCACTTCCACTTCCTCCCCCTGGGCGAGCGGCAAGGTCAGCCGCTGCGGCCCGTTTCCGCGCCGCTCGATCGAGATCGGCGCGATCGTCGTGAGCTTCATCTACTGGTGGCCCGTCGGCCTCGCCCTCGTGGCGTGGAAGATCGCCGGGTATCCGGCCCTCGGGGAACTGCGCGACTACGCCAAGCGCGGCGCCGCGGGCTGGGAGGGCGGCACCGCCCGAGCCTCGCGCTTCGCCCGCGCGTTCGAGGCCTCGAACCGCCGCGGAACCACCGGCAACTGGGCCTTCGAGGAGTATCGCAAGGCCGAGCTCGACCGGCTCGACGCTCAGCGCCGCGCCCTGCAGGAGGAGAGCCGCGCCTTCGCCGAGTTCGTCGAGGAGCTGAAGCGCGCCAAGGATCGCGACCAGTTCGACGCCTTTATGGCCAAGCGCCGCGCCGACGGGACCGACAAGTCCTTCACCGCCTGATCCCGACGCGCGACCGACGAGATCGAGGGCCTTCCGTGCGAGCGGAAGGCCCTTTTTCGTGGGGTTCGCGTTGCGCCCGGGATCGCCGTTCGGCAAAGCGGGAGGGCACGCGTCGGGAGGACAGGATGAGCCAGGCAACGGTCACGGTGGTCGACCACCCCCTCGTCCAGCACAAGCTGACGCTCCTGCGCGACAAGAACCGCTCGACGCAGGGTTTCCGCAACCTGCTCAACGAGATCGGGATGCTGCTCGCTTATGAAGTGACGCGCGACCTGCCGCTGGAGCCGGTGAAGATCGAGACGCCGATCCAGACGATGGAGGGGCGCCAGATCCAGGGCAAGAAGCTGGTCCTCGCCCCGATCCTGCGCGCCGGCGTCGGCTTCCTCGACGGGATGCTGTCGCTGCTGCCCTCGGCTCGCGTCGCGCATGTCGGGCTTTACCGCGACCCGGAGACGCTCGAGGCGGTCGAGTACTACTTCAAGGCGCCGTCGGACCTCGCCGATCGCACGGTGCTGGTGCTCGACCCGATGCTCGCCACCGCGAATTCCGCCATCGCCGCGCTGACGCGGCTGAAGGCTCGCGGCGCGCAGGACCTGCGCTTCGTCTGCCTGCTCGCCGCGCCGGAGGGCGTCGCCCGGCTTCAGGCCGCTCACCCCGACGTGCCGATCTGGACCGCAGCGATCGACAGCCACCTCAACGACCACAGCTATATCGTGCCGGGCCTGGGCGATGCCGGCGACCGGATGTACGGCACCCGCTGAGACGCGCGGGCCTTGGACCCGGGCTTGCCAACGGAGCGTCCGGCGGCAACTAGGGGCGAACCCTCGCGAGGAGACCGCCCGATGACGACGACGCTGCCCGAGACCATGCGCCAGGTCTGCTTCAACGGAGCCGGCGGCCCCGAGGTGATCGGCATCGAGACGGTGCCGCTGCCGAAGGCCGGGCCGGGACAGGTGCTGATCGAGGTGGTGTCGGCCGGCGTCAACCGTCCGGACGTGATGCAGCGCGGCGGCAAGTATCCGCCGCCGAAGGGCGCCACCGCGGTGCCGGGCCTCGAGGTCGCGGGCCGTATCGCGGCGCTCGGCGAGGGCGTGTCCGGCCTGTCCCTCGGCGACGAGGTCTGCGCGCTGGTGATCAGCGGCGGCTACGCCGAGTTCGCGGTGGCGGAGGCCGGGCATTGCCTGCCGAAGCCTGAGGTGCTGTCGCTCGTCGATGCCGGCGGCATCCCCGAGACGTTCTTCACGGTCTATTCCAACGTGGTGCAACGCGGGCGGCTCGCCGCGGGCGAGACCTTCCTCGTCCATGGCGGATCGAGCGGCATCGGCTCCACGGCGATCCAGATCGCCAAGCACCTCGGCGCCCGCGTGCTGACGACGGCCGGCTCGGCCGAGAAGTGCGCGTTCTGCGAGTCGCTCGGCGCTGACGCCGCGATCAACTACCGCGAGGCCGACTTCGCCGAGGAGGTCCAGCGGCTGACCGACGGCAAGGGCGTCGACGTCATCCTCGACATGATCGGTGCGAGCTACCTCGCCAAGAACCTCGCCTCGCTCGCGGTCGAGGGTCGCCTCGTACTGATCGCCCTGATGGGCGGCAACAAGGTCGAGGCGCTCAACATCACGCCGATCATGATCAAGCGGCTCACCTTCACCGGCGCCACGCTGCGGCCGCGTCCGAACGCCGAGAAGGCGGAAATCGCCGACGGGCTCCGCCGCGACGTGTGGCCGGAGCTCGATGCCGGCCGCATCCGCCCGGTGATCCACGCGACCTTCCCCCTGGAAGAGGCGCAGAAGGCGCATGCTCTGATGGAGTCGAGCGCCCACCTCGGCAAGATCCTGCTCGTCACCGGCCGCTGAGGCCGAGCGCGGCCGTATCGGGAGGAACTCCCGGCGACGGACCGGCGTTTGCCGGGTCGAGAACGCGTGCCGCCCTTCGGCACGCGGCGACGCCCTGACGGCGTATCGGTGAGGTCCTTGGAATGGTCGAGAAGCTTCCCAATCAGAACGCGCGCCAGGGCGAGCGCGGCAAGTCGGTGCTGTGGGTGCTGGTCGGCAGCCTCGTGCTGCTCGCGGTCGCCACGATCGGCCTGCTGACGTGGAACGGAGCCAACGCGCCGAAGGATTATGCCAGCCAGAGCCAGGACGCATCGCGCAAGGAGATCACCGGGTCGGTGACGGGCTCGAGCAATGCGCCGGCGTCGAGCAACAGCGGTGCCGTTCCGGCCGGCAACCCGACCTACCCGCAGCCGGCCCAGCCGAGCGCCAACGGCAACCAGCCCAAGTAGGCGATGAAAGCGACCCGGCCCGCGCTCAGCGGGTCGGGACCGGCGTCTCGCCGCGATAGTCGTAGAAGCCGCGCTTGACCTTGCGGCCAAGCCAGCCGGCCTCGACGTACTTCACCAGCAGCGGGCACGGTCGGTACTTCGAATCCGCCAGACCCTCGTAGAGCACCTGCATCACCGAAAGGCAGGTATCGAGGCCGATGAAGTCGGCGAGCTGCAGCGGGCCCATCGGGTGGTTCGCGCCGAGCCGCATCGCGGTGTCGATCGATTCGACCGAGCCGACGCCCTCGTAGAGCGTGTAGATCGCCTCGTTGATCATCGGCAGCAGGATGCGGTTGACGATGAAGGCTGGAAAATCCTCCGACATCGTCGAGGTCTTGCCGAGCTTTGCGATGAACGCCTTGGCCGACTCGTAGGTCGGGTCCTCCGTGGCGATGCCGCGGATCAGCTCGACGAGCTGCATCACCGGCACCGGGTTCATGAAGTGGATGCCGATGAAGCGCTCCGGCCGGTCGGTCGAGGCGGCGAGCCGGGTGATCGAGATCGAGGACGTGTTGGTGGCGATCAGCGCATCGGGCCGCAGCGACGTGCACAGCGTCGAGAAGATCTGCCGCTTGGTCGCCTCGTTCTCGGTCGCGGCCTCGATGACGAGGTCGCAGGGGCCGAGGTCGTCGTAGCTGCGGGCGGCGACGATGCGCTCGCGGACGTCGCGGCGCTGTCCCTCGTCCATCGTGCCCTTCGAGACCTGGCGCGCGAGGTTGCCGTCGATGTTGGCGAGGCCAGCGTTCAGGCGATCGGGATCGCGGTCGTTCAGCAGAACGTCGAGGCCGGCCGCTGCGCAGACGTGAGCGATGCCGCTCCCCATCTGCCCGGCACCGATGATGCCGACCCGCTTGATATCGATGCCCATCTGTCGATCCATGCCCCCGACGCCGACGACCGAAGCGGTTGTCGAGCTGCCCTACGCCGCACGGCCCACCATCCGACGCGAAAGCTGGAAGGACTGTGCGGCGTTTCTTTTAGACCCTTCGTCAGCCCAAGTGGAACCCGTCGCGCACGCGATCGCGCGACGGGTTCGACCGGGTGACCCGATCCGACGACCTTCGGATCGCGACGAACGACTTCAGTTGCCCTTGGCCTTGCCGATCTCGGCCTGCAGTTCCGGCACGATCTGGAACAGGTCGCCGACGAGCCCGTAATCCGCCACCTGGAAGATCGGCGCGTCCTCGTCCTTGTTGATCGCGACGATGACCTTCGAATCCTTCATGCCGGCCAGGTGCTGGATCGCGCCGGAGATGCCGACGGCGACGTAGAGGTCGGGCGCGACCACCTTGCCGGTCTGGCCGACCTGCCAGTCGTTGGGGGCGTAGCCGGCATCGACCGCGGCGCGGGAGGCGCCGACGGCGGCGCCGAGCGAGTCGGCCAGCGGCTCGATCAGCTCCTTGAACTTGTCGGCCGAGCCGAGCGAGCGACCGCCGGAGACGATGCTCTTGGCCGCCGCCAGCTCCGGCCGGTCGGACTTGGCGATCTCCTCGCCCTTGAAGGTCGAGCCGCCGGCAGGGGGCGCCGCCGCCGTCACCGCCTCGACGGGGGCCGCCGCTCCGCCCTCGCCGGTGGCCTTGAAGGCGGCGGTGCGGACGGTGATCACCTTCTTGCCGGCGCCGGCCTGGACGGTCTGGATCGCGTTGCCGGCATAGATCGGGCGCTCAAACGTGTCGGGCGACACGACCGCCATGATGTCGGAGATCTGCGCGACGTCGAGCAGGGCGGCGACGCGCGGCAGGATGTTCTTGCCGGTGGTGGTCGCCGAGCACACGATCGCGTCGTAGGGCTCCGCGATCGCGACGATCAGCGCGGCGACCGGCTCGGCGAGGTCGTGGTCGTAGGCCGCGTCCTCGGCCAGCAGCACCTTGTCGACGCCGTCGAGCTTGGCCGCCGCGTCGGCGGCGGCCCGGCTGCCGGCGCCGACGACGAGGGCGTGGATGGGGGCGCCGAGCTGCTTGGCGGCGGTGAGCGCCTTCAAGGTGCCGTCCTTGATCTCGGACTGGCCGTACTCGACGAGGAGGAGGGTGGTCATCGGTTCAAACCTCGGATCTCGGATGAGGCGCGCGCTCGACCGGATGCGGGAGCGCGCGCTGCGGGACTAGATGACGTTGGCCTCGGTCTTCAGCTTCTGCACGAGCTCCGCGGCCGAGCCGACCTTGATGCCGGCCGAGCGACCCGGCGGCTCGGCGGTCTTGAGGACCTTCAGCTTCGGGGTGACGTCGACGCCGAGGGCGTCGGGCGCCATCTCCTCGAGCGGCTTCTTCTTCGCCTTCATGATGTTGGGCAGCGAGGCGTAGCGCGGCTCGTTGAGGCGCAGGTCGGTCGTGACGATCGCCGGGAGCTTGAGCGACACCGTCTGCAGGCCGCCGTCGACCTCGCGGGTCACGTCGAGGCTGCCCTCGCCGGCCTCGATCTTGAAGGCGAAGGTGCCCTGCGGCCAGCCGAGCAGCGCGGCGAGCATCTGGCCGGTCTGGTTCGAATCGTCGTCGATCGCCTGCTTGCCGAGGATCACCAGCTCCGGGTTCTCCTTCTCGACGATCGCCTTCAGGATCTTGGCCACCGCCAGCGGCTCGCAGACCGTGTCGGTCTTCACCAGGATCGCGCGGTCGGCGCCCATGGCGAGCGCGGTGCGGAGCGTCTCCTGGGCCTGCTGCGGGCCGATCGACACCGCCACGATCTCGGTGACCTTGCCCTTCTCCTTCAGGCGGATCGCCTCCTCGACGGCGATCTCGTCGAAGGGGTTCATCGACATCTTGACGTTGGCGAGCTCGACCCCGGAGCCGTCGGCCTTGACGCGGATCTTGACGTTGTAATCGACGACCCGCTTGACGGGCACCAGAACCTTCATGGCGGTCTACTTCCTCCGCGGCCGGATTGTTGTGATCGGCGAATTTCGGAGCGCCTTCGCAGGCGGCTCGCACAGGGCGCGGACCGTAACGGCCACATTTCCGCCTTGTCAACGCGGCGCGCGCACGCGCTTTCGAAAAGCCGCGGACGGTCGGCGAAGGGAATTCGGATCGGCGGTACGGCGGCGGGAGCGGATCGGCCCGGGCCCGCCCTAGCGGTTCTTGCCGGGCACCCAGAGCACGTCGTCGGCGCCGTCGGCGTTGGCCGCGCGGCTCGCCACGAACAGGAAGTCCGACAGGCGGTTGAGGTACTTCAGCGCTTCGGGCGAGACGATCTCGCCCTCGGTCGCCGCAAGCGCGACGGCGAGCCGCTCGGCCCGGCGGCTGACGGTGCGGGCGAGGTGGAGCGCGGCGGCGGCCGGCGAGCCGCCGGGCAGCACGAAGGACTTCAGCGGCGCGATGTTGGCGTTGAGCGCGTCGATGTCGGCTTCGAGCCGCGCCACCTGCGAGGCGACGATCCGCAGGGGCTCGTAGGCCGGCGGCGCGTCGCTCGGGGGCGTCGCAAGGTCGGCCCCGAGATCGAACAGGTCGTTCTGGATAGCGCCGAGCATCGCGTCGATGCGCGGCTCGGCGTGCTGGCGGGCGAGGCCGACGCAGGCGTTGGTCTCGTCGACGGTGCCGTAGGTCTCGACCCGCAGGTCCGCCTTCGACCGGCGCTGGCCGTCGGCCAGGGCGGTGGTGCCCTTGTCGCCGGTGCGGGTGTAGATGCGGTTGAGGGTGACCACGGGTGCGCCGACGCTTTCAGATCAGAAGACGTAGCCGAGCTTGCAGATCAGAAGGTGTAGCCGAGCTTGCCGCCGAAGTTGGTCAGGCCGCGGTTCTCGCCGCACAGGCCGGCATTCGACATGTGCTCGACGGTCGCCATGATGCTCCAATGCTCGGTGATGCGGAAGCCGAGCGCCGCGGCCTCGCGGAACAGCGGCGAGCAGCCGAGCGAGTTGAAGCCGTACGGGGCGAGCGCCTTCGGGCCGGTATAGCCGTTATGCGCGGCGCCACCGAAGAAGCCGTCGATGAAGACGCGGCGGTCGAAGGTCTCGGGGAAGAGGTCGACCGACCAGGTCGCGCCGAGATAGGCGTAGCTGGTCCGGCCGCCGGTGTTGTAGCTGCCGCCCACCGTCGGGCGCGGCACGAAGGCCTGCCAGAACGGATCGGCGCTCACCAGCGGCTTCGAGAACAGGATCTCGCCGTTGACGTTCTGCTTCTCGAAGCCCGGGAGCTTGCCCTCGGCGCTGCCGGGATCCTGCACGGCGCCGCCGATCCGGACTTCGGAGACGATGCTGAGGGGCTGCACCGGCGGCGCGTAGGCCGCGGGCCGCGGCGCGTACCCGAGATCGGCTGCCGCGACGGGCGAGGCGATCGCGAGGGCAAGAGCGCCAGCGACGAGACGATGCGAGGAGGACTTCATGCGGGGCGGATCCGGTTGAACCCGGAATTCCTAGCATGGGCCGGCCTGCCGGGGGCGCCGTTTCATCCGGCCCGCGCGCGAATGCGCCCCGGTGCGGCCCGGCGGTCACAGTCCCGGGCCGCCCCGATCCATCAGGCCGAGCGCCACCAGGCCACGCCCATGATCACCAGAATCGCCACGAACTGCAGCAGCACGCGCAGGCGCATCAGGCGCTGGGACAGGTTGGCGTCGCCCCCGCGCATCATGTTGGCGAGGCCGAGGAGGAGGATGACCGCGACCGCGAGGCAGGCGACGAGGACGACGGAGTTGCCGGACATGGACGGACGATCTCGACTGCGAGCGATTCAGCCCTTGTAGGCGCTTCGCCGGGCGAACGGCAGGGGCGATGCGACGCGGGCCGCGCCCCGGCTCAGTTCCGGCGCAGCAGGCGCTCGAAGTAGTCGAGCTCCTCCTGCGAGCGGGTCGGGTCGCCGAGCTTGCGCCGCAGCTCCTCCATGATCCGGCGCGCCCGCTGCACCGCCGATTCGTCGGCGGTCGGCACGCGCACGCGGCCGTCGCTCATGTCGCGCCCGCGGGTCGGGCGGCCGAGCGGGTCGTCGTCCTTGGCACCGGCCTGTCCCTGCTGGCCGGGCTGCTCGCCGTCGGGCTTGTCGCCCTGGCCCTCGCCCTCGGCTTCGGCCGATTCCTGCATCTGCTGCTGCATGCCGTCGGCACCGCGCTTGAGCCCGTCGAGGGCGCGGCCCTGCGCGTCGACCGCGTCGCCGTCCTGGCCGTCCTTCAGCGCGTTCTCGGCCTCGCGCATTGCATCCTCGGCATCCGAAAGGCCTTCCTCGCCCTTCATGCCGTTCTCCTTCATGCGGTTCTGCAGGTCCTGCAGGCGCTGGCGCAGGGCCTGCTGGCGCTCGCCGACCCCGCCCTGCTGGCCCGGCTGCCCCTTGCCTTGCTGGCCCTGGCCCTGCTGCCCCTGCTCGCCTTGACCTTGCTGGCCCTGGCCCTGCTGGCCGGGGCTCTGCTGCCCCTTCTGCCCGGGCTTCTGCCCCGGCTGACCGCGGCTTGGCGGACGCTGGCCCTGCTCGCCGCCGGGCCTCTCCTGGCCTTCCTTGAAGGTCTCGTCGCGCAGGCCCTGCTGCTCGCGGGCCATCTGGTCGAGCTCCTTCATCTGCTTCTGCATCTCGCGGGCGGTCGGGTCGGACTTGCCGCCCTGCTCGGCGCTCTGCAGGTTCTCCAGGATGTTGCGCAGCTGCTCCATCAGGCGCTGCGCCTCGGCCGTGTCGCCGCGCTTCATCGCCTCGGCCATGTCCTTGAGCATCTTGTCGAGGTCGTCCGGCGTCACGCTCTTCGATGGCTGGCCCTGCTTGTCGCGCGAGCCCTGGTCGCGCGGCTGCTTGCTCTGCTTCTCGGCCAGCTGCTTCATGAACTTGTCGAGGGCCTGCTTGAGGTCCTGGGTCAGGCGCTGGATCTCGTCGTCGGGCGCGTTCTTCTCGATCGCCTCCTTGAGCCGGTCCTGCGCCTGCCGGAGCTTCTTCTCGGCGTCGGAAAGGTCGCCGTCCTCGATCTTGAGGGCCATCTCCCAGAGCAGGTCCGCGACCTCGGTGAGCGCGGCATCGTTGCCGGCCGCCCGCAGGCGCCGCGCCGCGGTCTTCAGGCCGAGGAACACCCCCGGCTGCGGCGTGAACATCTCGGGCGCGACGAGCAGTCCGTCGAGCGCCATCTGCACGCGGGCGCGGCCCTCGTCCGGCGTCACCACGAGGCGACGGCGCTCCTCGGCCAGCGCCCGCGCCAGCGGATCGCGGAAGGGGCGGGCGGGCAGCACCATCTCGATCGTCGGCGTGCGGCCCTCCTGGCCGGCCTCGTCCTTGACGAGATAGGTGAAGCGCACCTTCGCGCCCGACCATGGGTTGTCGGTCAGGTCCACGAGCGTCTTGGTGTCGGTCTCGCCGCTCGCATCGCCCGGCAGCGCCAGGGCGATGCGCGGCGGCGGCACAAGCGAGCGCGTCCCCTCCAGCGGCTCGACGATCCCCTCGGCCGAGGCGATGCCGTAATCGTCCTTGGCGCGGTAGCTCAGGTTGAAGGTGCCACGCCCGTTCACCTCCGGGCCGTTGACCGCGTGGACCTCGGGCGGGGTGTCGGGGATCGCCTCGACGATCAGGCGCTGGGTCTGCCCCGGCGCGGCGATGGTGAGCTCGGCCGTCGGCCCGACGATCTGGAACCGGTCCTCGCGCAGGTCGGGTCGCGGCTCCTTGCCGGGCACGGCCTTGAGCCCGGCATTCGGCGTCAGCACGGTCTGCGCCGGGCTCTCGCCGGCGATGCGCACGATCAGCTGTGAATTCACCGGCACGCGCAGGCGCTGCTCGCCGCCCGACATCGCGACCGCGAGCGGCGGAAGCCGGGTGTAGAGCGGCGGGTCGATCCAGCCGTCGATGCGGTAGTTCGGGCCGGCCGAAGCGGCCTCGCGCCAGTCGAAGGCGCTGCCGAGGCGCTCGCGCCATTCCGGGCCGGCGACGAACAGGCTCGCCACCGCCGCGACCACGAGGCCGGCGCGCAGCGCGAATGGGTCGTGGCGCGGCATGCCGGGCCGCGGCCGGCCGACGCGCAGCGTCGCGACGGCGCTCGCCGCGCGCGCCTGATGCAAGGCCCAGAGCGCCCGCGTGTCGGGATCGGTGGTGCCGACGGCGAGCGTGTCCTCGATCGTCGAGGCCGAGGCGTGAACCAGCGTCGCGTCGCGCGCCGCCGCCTCGCGGTCGATGCGGGCGAGCGCGGCGCGCCGGTCCGTCCGGCGCAGCCGAGCGAGTGGGGCGAGCACGGCGACCAGCGCGGCACCGAAGGCGACGAGGCCGACGATGCGCCAGGTGGCGGAGAGATCGAGCCAGAGGCCGAGCCAGGAGACGGCGAGGAAGGCCAGGACGACGCCAAGGCCGCGCCACAGCACCGGCCAGGCCCGCTCCCACAGGCCGGCGGCGTTGGAGCGCGCCACCAGCCGGTCGAGCCGTGCGGCGGTGCCGGATCGCTTCGGATCGTTACTGCTCACGCCCGCAATCGCCTCGCCGCCCTCGAACCAGCACGTTCGTGCAGGCAAGCTAGCATGGTGCGCATCGTGCACGTGCGGGTCAAATCCGCTCAGGGCGGGTCGGTCGTCCTCAGTTGTGCGACTGGATGAAGTTGCGCACCAGCGGGTAGGTCTGCCCCTCCCACTTGCGGCCCGAGAACACCCCGTAATGGCCGACGCCGGCCTGGAGGTGGTGGCTGCGCATGTGCGGGGGCAGGCCGGTACAGAGGTCGTGCGCCGCCATGGTCTGGCCGACGGCGCAGATGTCGTCGCGCTCGCCCTCGACCGTCATCAGCGCGGTCTTGCGGATCGCGCGCATGTCGATCCGGTTGCCGCGATAGGTCAGCTCGTTCTTGGCCAGGGTGTAGTCCTGGAACACCGTCTTCACGGTCTCGATGTAGAACTCCGCCGCGAGGTCGAGCACGGCGAAGTACTCGTCGTAGAACCCGGCGATCGCGTCGGCCTTCTCGACCTCGCCGTTGGCCATGTGCCAGAACAGGTCCGCGTGGCCCTGGACGTGGCGCTTGGTGTTCATCGAGACGAAGGCCGAGACCTGGACGAAGCCGGGATAGACCCGGCGGCCGGCGCCCTTGTGGCGCCGCGGCACGGTGGCGATCAGGTTCTTCTCGAACCACTCGATCGGCTTCGAGGTGGCGAGCGCGTTCACCGAGGTCGGGCTGATGCGGCAATCCACCGGGCCGGCCATCAGCGTCATGCTGCGGGGCGTGGCCGCATCCTTCGATTCCGCCATCACCGCGGCGGCGGCGAGCGCCTGGACGGTCGGCTGGCAGACCGCAAGCACGTGCGCGCAGCCGCCCATCGCCCCGAGGAACTGCACGAGGTGCCCGACATAGTCGTCGAACCCGAACGCGCCGTCGGAGAGCGGCACGTCGCGGGCGTTGTGCCAGTCGGTGATGTAGACGTCGTGGTCGGGCAGCAGGGTCTTCACCGTGCTGCGCAGCAGCGTCGCGAAGTGGCCCGAGAGCGGGGCCACGACCAGCACCTTCGGCTGCTCGGAATCGATGTCCTTGCGAAAGCGCAGCAGGGTGCCGAACGGCGTGACGAGGACCGGCTCCTCGACCACCGAAACCTTGCGGTTGCCGACCGTTACCGCCTCGATGCCGAAGGACGGGCGCGCGAAGGTCAGTCCGGCGCGCATCATCATGCGGGCGCCGGCCGACATCCAGTTCACCGGATCGCCGAAGGCGGTCCAGGGCGAGACCGCATCGTGCAGAACGCGCCCCCAGGCCCGCGTCTGCTGGGCCAGGTCGCACTGCATCTCGAACGCGTCGTACAGCATGGGGCGGGCACTCGTGCGCGACCGGCCCGACAGGCGGGCGGTCGCGGCTTCGGGATGGGGCTGATACGCCGCTTCGTGCTGCATCATCATGCGGTCAGGATCAGACGGGCGCGCACCCACCGCAACCGTCCAAAAGTACGAAGCCGTCGGCCTGTGTCTTCGCAGTACCACGTTTGACGGCGCCGCGCTTGTCAGCTCGTGCGCCGCCATGCTCAACCGCTGGGATGATCGACGGAGGAAGGCCCGCGGCCGGGCAGACCAAACGCTATGCCCTCAAGCGCGGGGCGATCCTCGATGCGGCGGCACGGCACTTCAATGCCCGCGGCATCCGCGGCACGGCGCTGAACGACGTCGGCGGCAGCGTCGGGCTGATGCCCAACAGCATCACCTACTATTACCGCCGCAAGGAGGACCTCGCGGCCGCCTGCTACGTCAGCACGATCGCGTGGCACGAGGCGCTGCTCGCCGAGACGGCGGCGCTCGCCGATCCGGCAGAGCGCCTCTCCGCGTTCCTGGCCGCCTACTTCCGCGACCTCGCGGCGATCGAGACCGGGGCGCGGGCGCCTCAGGTTCGGCTGACCGACATGCGCGCGCTGCCCGAGCCGCAGAGCGCGGCGGTCTACGCCGCCTACAACGCCTTCTTCCGGCAGGCGCGCGCCGCGTTCTTCCCCGAGGCCGCCTTCCCGGGCCTCGACCGCGACGCGTTGCGGGCACGGACGCACCTCGTCGTCTCGGTGGTGCACACGGTCCGCGCCTGGATCGACCGCTACGAGGCGGCGGATTACCCCCGCGTCGGGGCGCGGATCGCCGATCTCCTGCTGCACGGCTTGGCGAGCCCGGAGAGCCGCTGGAGCGGCGACGCACCGGACCCGATCACGGCCCAGGGCGACCCAACCGAGCCGTTCCTGCGGGCGGCGACGGCGCTGATCAACGAGGAAGGCTATCGCGGCGCCTCGGTGGAGAAGATCTCGGCGCGGCTCAGCGTCACCAAGGGCTCGTTCTACCATCACAACGACAACAAGGACGACCTGATCGCCCAGTGCTTCGCGCGCACCTTCGCCATCCTGCGCCGGGAGCAGGAGGCGGCCGAGGCGGCCGGCGGCACCGGCTGGACTCGGATCACCGCCTGCGCCCGTGCGCTGATGCGCCACCAGGTCTCCGAGGGCGGCCCGCTCCTGCGCTGCACCGCCGTCGGCGCCCTGCCGGACACCCTGCGCGCCGAGATCCCGCTGACCATGCGCCGCCTGTGGGAGCGCCTGGCCTTCCCGATCGGCGACGGCATCGCCGACGGCTCGATCCGCGCCGTCGACCCGTCGATCGCCGCGCAGGTGGTGAGCAGCATGATCGACGCCGCCTCCGACCTCGACCGCTGGTGCGACGTCGCCGGCGCCGATGCGGCCGAGATCTTCGTGCGCCCGCTGTTCATGGGGATCCACGCGGCCGCCGATTAGCGCGTGCCCGGGTCCTCGGATCGCGTCAGGCCGCGATCAGGCCGCCGTCGTCGGCGACGCGGCGCAGGTGATAGGGCGTGTCGCCGAACTGGTACTCGATCATCGCCAGGCGCTTGAAGTGGTGCGCGCCGATGTACTCCATGGTCATGCCGATGCCGCCGTGGAGCTGAACCGCCTCCTGGCCGAGGAAGCGGCACGCCTTGTTGACCTGCACCTTCACCGCTGAGAGGGCGGCGGCACGCTCGGCGGCATCGCCGGCCTCGACCATCATCGCCCCGTAGATCGCCATGGAGCGCGCCTGCTCGAGGGCGATCAGCATGTCGACCGCCCGGTGCTGCAGCGCCTGGAAGCTGCCGACCGTGACGCCGAACTGCTTGCGCGTCTTGAGGTAATCGACGGTCAGCGCATGCAGCGCCGACATCGAGCCGAGGGCCTCGGCCGCCAGCGCCGCGATCCCGTGCTCGGCGACGCGAACCAGCAGCGGCAGGCCGCCCTCGGGATCGCCGAGCACGTCGCCGCCATCGACGGCCACGCCGGCGAAGGTCACCTCCGCGGCCCGGCCGCCATCCTGGGTCGGATAGGCCTCGACGGTGACGCCCGGCGCATCGGCCGGCACCACGAACAGGCCGATCCCGTGCGGGTCGCGGCGCTCGCCCGAGACCCGGGCGCTGACGACGATCAAGCCGGCGGAATCGGCGTTCAGCACGACGCTCTTCTGCCCGTCGAGCACGAAGCCCGAGCCGTCGCGGCGGGCCCTGGTCGCGACATCGTGAAGGTCGTAGCGGGACTGCCGCTCGGTTTGGGCGAGGGCCAGGCGGGTCGAACCCTCCACGATCCCGGGGAGCCAGCGCGCCTTCTGGGCCGAATCGGCGCCGAGCCGGATCGCGGTGGAGCCGAGAACGCCGCTGGCGAAGAACGGCTCGACCGCGAGGTTCCGGCCGATCGCCTCCATCACGATCATCGTCTCGACGGCGCCGCCGCCGAACCCGCCATCCTCCTCGGAGAACGGCAGGCCGCAGACGCCGAGTTCGGCGAGCTTGCCCCAGCTCGGCTCTGAGAACCCCAGAGGCTCGCGGGTCCGGGCCTGGCGCGCCTCCAGCGACGGGTAGCCGTCGGCGCAGAAGCGCTCGACGCTGTCGCGCAACAGGTTCTGCTCGCCGCTGAAATCGAAGTCCATGGTGTTATCCGTTCGAAGCCGCAAAGAGGCTTCCGAGAGAAACGCGGGTCCGCTCTCCCGTGCGGGAGAGGGCAGGGTGAGGGCTCCAGGTCTTTCCGGCGACGTCGCATCCCTCTCCCCAACCCTCTCCCGAACGGGAGAGGGCGGCGCAGTGCGTCCTGCGGGAGGTCTCACAAGCCCAAGATGCCCTTGGCAATGACGTTGTGCTGGATCTCGTTCGAGCCGCCGTAGATCGAGACCTTGCGGTTGTTGAAGTAGCTCGGCGCGGCCGCGTCGACCCAGTCGAAGCCGCCGGGCGGGTTGTTGGCGCCGGCGCCGCGCTGGGGCGCGGCGAGCGAGAACGGGCCGGCGAGCTCCACCAGCAGCTCGGTCGCCGCCTGCTGCAGCTGCGAGCCGCGGATCTTCAGGAGCGAGGAGGCCGGGTCGGGCTGCACCGAATCGGCGCGGCCCTGCTTGGCCGCGACCCGCATCTGGGTGATCTCCAGCGCCTTCAGCTCGATCTCGACCTCGGCGACCCGTCCGCGGAAATCGCCGTCGTCCCACATCGAGCCGGCGCCGGAGGGCATCTCCTTGGCGAGGCGCTTGATGCGCTGAATACGCTCCTTGGTCAGGCCGATGCGGGCGATGCCAGTGCGCTCGTTGGCAAGCAGGAATTTCGCGTAGTCCCAGCCCTTGTTCTCCTCGCCGATCAGGTTCTCGACCGGCACGCGCACGGAATCGAAGAACACCTCGTTGACCTCGTGGCGCCCCTCCAGGGTGATGATCGGGCGCACGGTGATGCCGGGCGACGTCATGTCCATCACGAGGAAGGAAATGCCGCGCTGCTTCTTCGCCTCCATGTCGGTGCGCACGAGGCAGAAGATCCAGTCGGCATGCTGGCCCAGCGTCGTCCAGGTCTTCTGGCCGTCGACGACGTAGTGGTCGCCGTCCCGCACCGCCTTGGTCTTGAGCGAGGCGAGGTCGGAGCCGGCGCCGGGCTCGGAGAAGCCCTGGCACCACCAATCGTCGAGATTGGCAGCCCGCGCGAGGAAGCGCTGCTTCTGCTCCTGGTTGCCGAAGGTCGCGAGCACCGGGCCGAACATGTAGCAGTTGAACTGCTGCGGCAGCGGCACCGCCGCCTGCAGCAGCTCCTCGGTGTAGATGTAGCGCTGGATCGGCGTCCAATCCTGGCCGCCCCATTCCTTGGGCCAGTGCGGCACGGCCCAGCCGCGCGCGTTCAGGATGCGCTGGGACGTGACGACGTCGTCCTTGCCCAGGCCGCGGCCTTCCGAGACCTTGCGCCGGATCTCGGCCGGGATCTTCTCGCGGCAGAAGCTGCGGACCTCGTCGCGGAACGCGATCTCGTCGGCGGTGTAGCGCAGGTCCATCGGTGTCTCCTGATCGTCGCGGATCGCTAGGCGGCGATCTCGAAGAGGCCGGCGCAGCCCATGCCGCCGGCCACGCACATGGTGACGACGGCGTAGCGCGCCTTGCGCCGCCGGCCCTCGAGCAGGGCGTGGCCGACGAGGCGGGCGCCGCTCATGCCGAAGGGGTGGCCGACGCTGATCGCGCCGCCGTTGACGTTGACCCGCTCGGGATCGATCCCGAGCGTGTCGCGGCAATAGAGCGACTGGCTGGCGAAGGCCTCGTTCAGCTCCCACAGGTCGATGTCGGCGACCTTGAGCCCGTGGCGTTCCAGCAGGCGCGGCACGGCGAAGACCGGGCCGATGCCCATCTCGTCGGGGCCGCAGCCGGCCGAGGCGAACCCGCGGAAGCTGCCCAGCGGGGCCAAACCGCGCCGCGCCGCCTCCGCCCCCGACATCACCACGCAGGCGGACGCGCCGTCCGAGAGCTGGCTGGCGTTGCCGGCGGTGACGAACGCGTGCTCGCCGCGCACGGGCTTGAGCTTGGCCAAGCCTTCCAGCGTCGTGTCGGGGCGGTTGCCCTCGTCCTTGGCGAGCCGGGTCTCGACGGTGCGGGTCTCGCCCGTGGCCTTGTCGGTGACCGACATCATCGCGGAGATCGGCACGATCTCGTCGTCGAACAGGCCGCGCTCCTGCGCCGCCGCGGTGCGGCGCTGGCTTTCGAGCGCGAACGCATCCTGCGCCTCGCGCGAGATGCCGTAGCGCCCGGCGACGATGTCGGCGGTCTCAATCATCGGCATGTAGATCGCCGGTAGGTGCGCCAGCAGCCAATCGTTCCGGGTCAGCTCCTTCTGCACCTTCGGCTGCACGAGGCTGATCGATTCGAGGCCCCCGGCCACCGCCACAGGGACGCCGTCGAGGATGACGCGGCGGGCGGCGCTGGCTATCGCCTCCAGGCCCGAGGCGCAGAACCGCGACACGGTCACGCCGGCCGACCAAACCGGGATGCCAGCGACGAGGCTCGCGTGCCGCGCGACGTTGCCGCCCGTGGCGTTCTCCGGGTAGCCGCAGCCGAGGACCACCTCCTCGACCTCGCCCGGCTCGACGCGCGCGCGCTCGACGGCGGCGCGGATCGCGTGCGCGCCGAGATCGGCGCCGTCGGTGAGGTTCAGCGCGCCGCGGAACGCCTTGCCGATCGGCGTGCGGGCGGTCGAGACGATGACGGCGTCGGTCATGCGGGGTCGGCTCCGGTCTTCGCGCGCTCTTCGGCGACGAGCACGCTGGCGAGCAGCTTGCCCGCCGGGCTGCGGGGCAGGGCGTCCCGGAACTCGAGCGCCCGGGGGATCTCGTGGCGGCCGATGCGGCTGCCGAGGAAGTCGTTGAGCGCGTCGAGGCTGAAGCGCTCGGCGCCGGGCTTCAGGGTAACGAAGGCCTTGGCCGCCTGCCCGCGGTACGCGCAGGGCACGCCGATGACGATCGTCTCGGCGACGGCCGGGTGCTCGTAGATCGCGCTCTCGATCTGCACCGGATAGACGTTGTAGCCGCCGGAGATGATCATGTTCTTGCGCCGGTCGACCAGGTCGAACAGGCCGTTCTCGTCCACCCGCCCGATGTCCCCGGTAAGGAACCAGCCGTCGCGGAACGCGTCCGCGGTGGCGTCGGGTTGCTCGAAGTAGCCGACGAAGACGTTCGGCCCGCGGATCGCGATCTCGCCGGTCTCGCCCGTCGGCACCTCCACCGACGGGTCGTCGAGGGAGACGACGCGCATCTCGACGCCCTTCAGCGGAATGCCGATCACGCCGGGGCGGCGCTCCCCCGCCCGCGGCAGGCGGGTGCCCGCCGGCGCGGTCTCGGTCATACCCCAGCCGACGGCGAGGTTCACGCCCATCAGCCGGCTGAGGCGGCTCATCACGTCGAAGGGCAGGGGCGCGCCGCCGCTCATGCATGAGCGCAGCGACGAGAAGTCCACCGCCTCGATGCCGGGGCGGTTCAGCAGCGCGAACCACATCGTCGGCACGCCCGGCAGCGCGGTGGCGCGGCGGACCTCGATGTCGGCGATGATCTCGTCCAGGTCGAAGCGCTGGCGCAGCAGGATCTGGGTGCCGCCGCGGATGCCGCGCAGCAGCACCGTCGTCAGCGCGTAGATGTGGAAGAGCGGCAGCACGCAGACGGTGCGGGCCGAGGCCTCGCCCTCGTCCCCGTCGTCGGTCCAGAGCCGGTACATCGAGACGGAAGCCGTGAGGTTGCCGTGGGTCAGCATCGCCGCCTTCGGCAGCCCGGTGGTGCCGCCGGTGAACTGCAGCAGCATCACGTCGGAGGGCTTGCGCTGCGGCCAGGCCGCCGGACGCGGTGCCCGGCGCAGGGCCGACAGGGTCACGACGCCCGGGCGCTCGGGGATCGGCAGCGGCTCGGACACCGTCGAGGCGCCCCATTCCGCGTCGTCGCCGACGAGGAGGGTATCGACGGCGCCCTCGTCGAGAAGCTTCAGCGCCACCGGCAGGAAGCCCGGGAGGTTGGTGGTGACGAGGACGCGCGCGCGGGTGGTGCCGAGCTTGTGCGCGAGCTCGCGCGGCGCATCGAGACCGGACAGGTGCACCACCCGCAGGCCGGCCCGAGCCGCCGCGAAGAAGGCGACCGGGTGGAACGGGGTGTTCGGCAGGTGGAGGCCGATCGTGGCGTCGGGCGTTAGCCCGCGATCGATCAGGCCGGCGGCGACCGCCTCAACGTGGTCGGCGAATTCGGGAAAGCCGATCGCGCGTCCGCGGAAATCGAAGGCCGGGCCCTTCGCCGCGGCGACGCCCGCCGCCAGCAGGTCCGGGATGGTGCCGATCTCGACCGGGCCGTCCCAGTCGCAGGCATTCGGGAAATGGCGCGCCCAGGCCTGTGCCCGCGGCTCCGCCGTCGGCTCGGTCTCCCGGATCGCCTGATGCGACACGCCAACCTCCCAGACGCGGCCTCGTGCGGGCCGCTGTTCCATGATTGCAAAATTCGATCTATGCCGATGCCGGGCGGTGTCAACCAAACATACCGGTTTTTCGAAACCGGAACGGGCGGGCCGGTGTCGAGCGGCGCCGCAGACGTGCCGGAAACGGGGCCAGGAGGAGCCGATGGAGCGGACGACGGAACCGGACCTGCCGCTGGCGGGCATCCGCGTCCTCGACTTGTCGCGGGTGCTCGCCGGGCCGTGGTGCGCGCAGGTGCTGGGCGACCTCGGCGCCGACGTGATCAAGGTCGAGCATCCGACCCGCGGCGACGACACCCGCGACTGGGGCGTCGCCACGAGCCCCGGCAACACGACGTATTTCGACAGCGTGAACCGCAACAAGCGCTCGCTCGGCCTCGACCTGGCGTCCGAGGAGGGTGCGGCGCTGGCACGAAGGATCGCGGCCGGCTGCGACGTGCTGATCCAGAACTTCAAGCGGGGCGGCGCCGACAGGCTCGGGCTCGGCTACGACCGCCTGTCGGCGGAGAACCCGGGGCTGATCTACTGCTCGGTCGCCGGCTACGTCGGCGACGGGCCGGAGGCGGAACGCCCGGGCTACGACCTCGTGGTGCAGGGCGAGGCGGGCCTCATGGCGCTGAACGGCCGCCCGGACGAGCCTCCGATGAAGTTCGGCGTCGCGGCCGTCGATCTGTTCACCGGCCAGTATGCGGCCCAGGCGGTGCTCGCGGCGCTCCTTCAGCGCCACCGCACCGGGCGCGGCCGCCACGTCGAGATGGCGCTCTACGATTCCGGCCTCAGCCTGACCTCCTATGTCGGCCTCGCGGCGCTCGCGCTCGGGCGCGATCCCGAGCGGGTCGGCAACGCGCACCCGGCGATCGTGCCCTACGGCGTGTTCGAGGCGGCCGACGGCCCCCTGGTCATCACCGTCGGCAACAACGGACAGTACCGCCGCTTCTGCACGGTGATCGGCCGGGAGGACCTCGCGGCCGATCCGGACTACGCGACCAACCTCGGCCGCTCGCGCCACCGCGACCGGCTCGCGCCCGAGATCGACCGCGAGCTCGCGCGCATCCCGCGGGCGACGCTGATCGCAGCGCTCCGGGACGCGGGCATTCCCTGCGGCGAGGTCGCCGGCCTGCACGAGGCGTTCCGTTCCGATCGGACGGCCGAAGCGCACATGCTGCATGCGGGACGATCGCCCGTCCTCGCGCCGCCCTACCGCCTCGACGGAGCCCGTCCCCCGGTGCGCCGGCCGCCGCCGGGCCTCGGCGAGCACACGCGCGCGCTGCTCGCGGAACTCGGCCTCGATTCGGAGCATATCGCCGACCTGCGGACGCGCGGCATCGTCGCGGGCTGACGCCGGCCCGCGCGACCGAACCCCGATCTCGAAAACCGCCGACGCCCGGACCCGGCCGGACGCGGCGCACGATGAGGAAGCCAGCATGACCGACACCCCGACCACCCTCCGCCGCGACGGCCGCGTCGCCGTCATCACGCTCGCCTCGCCGCCGGTGAACGCGCTCGGCGCGGCCGTCCGCGAGGGCCTGCGCGACCGGATCGCGGAAGCCGGGGCGGATGCGGAGGTCGGGGCGATCGTGCTTACCGGCTCGGGCAAGCTGTTCTCCGGCGGCGCCGACATCACCGAGTTCGGCAAGCCGCCCCGCGGCATGGGGCTCGGCGAGCTGCTCGACATCGTCGAGACCTCGTTCAAGCCGGTGGTCGCGGCGATCCACGGGCAGGCGCTCGGCGGCGGGCTCGAGCTGGCGCTGGCCTGCCACCACCGCGTGGCGACGCCCTCGGCGAAGCTCGGCCTGCCGGAGGTGAAGCTCGGCCTCGTCCCCGGCGCCGGCGGTACGCAGCGCCTGCCCCGCGTGGTCGGCCCGCAGAAGGCCCTGGAGATCATCACCTCGGGCCAGCCCGTCGGCGCGAAGGCCGCGCACGCGATGGGCTTGCTCGATGCGCTGACCGGCGCGGACACGCTGGTCGCCGACGCGACCGCCTTCGCCGAGCACATCCTCGCCGAGGGACAGGCCTCGCCCCGCATCCGCGACCGCGACGACCGCATCGCGGAAGGGCGCGACGACCCCGCCCTGTTCGACGCCTTCCGCAAGGCGAACGCCAAGAAGTTCCGCGGCTTCGAGGCGCCCGAGGCCTGCATCCGCTGCGTCGAGGCGGCCTGCAACAGGCCGTTCGCGGAGGGCATCGCCTTCGAGCGCGAGACCTTCGAGCGGCTGATGCACGGCGCCCAGTCGATCGCCCAGCGCCACGTCTTCTTCGCCGAGCGCGAAGCCGCCAAGATCCCGGGCCTCGGCAAGGACGTCCCGACCCGCCCGGTCGCCCGCGTCGGCATCATCGGCGCCGGCACCATGGGCGGCGGCATCAGCATGAACTTCCTCAACGCCGGCATCCCGGTGACGATCGTCGAGGCCAAGGCCGAGGCGTTGGAGCGCGGGCTGAAGACGATCCGCCGGAACTACGACGGCTCGGCGAAGAAGGGGCGCATCACCGCCGCCGACGTCGAGACCCGCATGGCGCTGCTGACCGACAGCCTCGACTTCGCGGACCTGGCCGGCTGCGACCTGATCATCGAGGCGGCGTTCGAGGACATGGACCTCAAGCGCACGATCTTCCGGACGCTCGACGCCATCGCCAAGCCCGGCGCGATCCTCGCCTCCAACACCTCCTACCTCGACATCGACGTGATCGCCGGCATGACCCGGCGGCCGCAGGACGTGATCGGGATGCACTTCTTCTCGCCGGCCAACGTCATGCGCCTGCTCGAGGTGGTGCGCGGCGCCGAGACTGCGCCCGACGTGATCGCCACGGCGATGGCGCTCGGGCGCCGCATCGGCAAGGTCGCGGTGCTGGTCGGCGTCTGCCACGGCTTCGTCGGCAACCGCATGCTGGAGCAGCGCCAGCGCGAGGCGAACAAGCTGATCCTCGAAGGCGCCCTGCCGCAGGACGTCGACCGGGTGGTGGAGGGCGTCGGCCTGCCGATGGGGCCGTTCGCGATGAGCGATCTGGCCGGCCTCGACATCGGCTGGTCGGCGGAGACCTCGAAGGGCGAGAGCGTGCGCGACATCCTGTGCGAGCAGGACCGCCGGGGGCAGAAGACCGGCCGCGGCTTCTACGATTACGACGAGAACCGGAAGCCCTCGCCCTCGGATGCGGTCGAGGCGGTGATCCGCGACGTCTCCGAGCGCAAGGGCATCGCCCGCCGCACCGTCACCGACCAGGAGATCCTGGAGCGCTGCCTCTATCCGATGGTGAACGAGGGCGCGAAGATCCTCGAGGAGGGCAAGGCTTTGCGCGCCTCCGACATCGATACGGTCTGGATCAACGGCTACGGCTGGCCGGTCTACACCGGCGGCCCGATGCACTGGGCCGACGGCATCGGCCTCGGCAAGATCCTCGACCGGATGAAGACCTTCGAGGCGGAGCACGGGCCGGAATTCGCGCCCTCTTCCCTGCTGGAGAAGCTGGTCGCCGAGGGCGGCAGCTTCGCCGGGTACGATAGAGCGGCACGGACGGCGGCGTAGAACCCGCGTCTCCCTCCCCCTTTGCGGGGGAGGGTGGGCCTCGCGTCAGCGAGGGTCGGGAGAGGGGAGCGCCGTATCCGGAACCGTCGCTCCCCTCTCCCGACCCGCTTCGCGGGTCACTCTCCCCCCGCAGAGGGGGCAGGGCAATGCGCGGCGTCTACCCGATCGCCCCGCTGGCGATCGTCACGCCGCCGTCCACCACGATGGCCTGGCCCGTCGTGAACCGCCCCGCGGCGGAGGCGAGGAAGATCGCCGCACCGGCGATCTCGTCGGGTTCGCCGATGCGGCGCAAAGGCGCGAGCGAGGTCGCGGATTCCAGGACCTTCGGGTCCTCCCACAAGGCGCGGGCGAAGTCGGTGCGGACGAGGCCGGGGCAGATGCAGTTCACCCGGACGTTGTGCGGGCCGTACTCGACCGCGTAGTTCCGCGCGAGCTGCATGTCGGCCGCCTTCGAGACGTTGTAGGCGCCGATCACCGGCGAGCCCTTGAGGCCGCCGATCGAGGAGACGATGACGATCGCGCCGTCGCGCCGGGCGATCATCGCCGGCGCCACCAGCTGAATCAGCCAGTGGTTCGAGACGATGTTGTTCGACAGGATCTTGGTGAACTGCTCGTCCTTGATGTCGGCCAGCGGCCCGTAATACGGGTTGCTCGCAGCGTTGCAGACCAGCGTGTCGACCGCGCCTAAACGGTCGTTGGTCTCGCCGATCAAACGGACGAGGTCCTCCTTCACCGAGATGCTGGCCGGCACCGCGATGGCGCGGCCGGCGCCGTGCGCCGCCTCGATCTCGGCGACGACCGCGTCGCAGGCCTCGCGCTTGCGCGACGACACCACCACCCGCGCGCCCTGCTCGGCCATGCGGAGCGCGATGGCGCGCCCGATCCCGCGGGACGAGCCGGTGATGACGGCGACCTTGCCGGTGAGATCGAACAGCGACATCGGATCATCCTCTCGCGCGTCTGAGCTTGGCCATGCCGCCGATCCAGCGGTCGTGGTCGTCGGCCTTGCGGCGCACGTAACCGGCGACCTGCGGGTGCGGCAGGATCAGGAAGCGGCCCTCGGCGAGGCCGGCGAACGCCGCCTCCGCCACCGCTTCGGGGCTGAGCAGCCCGTCGAGGAGCGCCGGCTCGCGCGCCGAGGCGCCGCGCACCATCGCGGTGTCGACCCCCTGCGGGCAGAGCGCGGCGACGCGGATGCCATGGTCGCGATGGGTGATCGCGAGGTGCTCGTAGAAGCCGAGGGCGGCGTGCTTGGTGGTGGAATAGGTCGCGCTGCCGATCTGGCTGAGCAGGCCGGCCGCCGAGACCGTGGCGAGGAAGGTCCCCGCGCGTCGGGCGATCCAATCCGGCAGCAGCGCGCGCGCCGCGTGGACGTGGGCCATCACGTTGACCGCCCAGGCGCGCGCTCAGTCGGCATCGGGCGCGGAGGCCGCATTCTCGGGATCGGGGTCGCGCAGCAGGATGCCGGCATTCGAGCAATAGACGTCGACCGGCCCGTGCTCCCGGATCGTCCGCGCGACGAGGTCGGCAACGCTCTCGGCCGCGCCGACGTCGCAGGTCGCGGCGACGCCGCCGATGCGCGCCGCGGTCTCGGCGGCGCCGGCCGCGTCGACGTCGGCGGCGATCACCGTGGCGCCGTCGGCGGCGAAGCGCTCGCACAACGCCCGGCCGATGCCCTGGGCTGCGCCCGTCACCACGACGACGCGCGCCATCGCGGTCAGGCCCCGGCTTTCACGGCGAACGACCAGGCGGCGTCGGCGAGCTTCGGCACGCGGGCGGCCATGTCGGCGGCGTGCTCGCTCGCGGCGGTGCCGGCCTTCATCCGGCCGGCGATGCCCTGGAGGATGCCGACGAGTCGGAACAGGTTGTAGGCGAAGTACCAGTTCAGGTCGGGCAGGCCGTCGCGACCGGTCTCGCGGCAGTAGAGCGCCACCGCCTCGTCCTGCGTCGGGATGCCGAGCGCGGGGAGATCGAGCCCGCCGAGCGCGCTGCGGCCGTCCGCCGGCAGCATCCAGTGCATCAGAAGGTAGCTGAAGTCGGCGAGCGGATCGCCCAGCGTCGACAGCTCCCAGTCCAGCACCGCGGCGACCCGGCCATGGGCGAAGATCATGTTGTCGAGGCGGAAGTCGCCGTGGACGATCGAGACCCGGTCCTGCTCCGGCACGGTCCGCGGCAGCCAGGCGATCAGCCGCTCGGCCGCCTCGAGCCGGTCGCCTTCGGCGGCGCGGTACTGCTTGGTCCAGCGGTCGGCCTGGCGGGCGAAGTAGTTGCCGGGCCGGCCGTAATCGCCGAGCCCGATCGCGGTGGGGTCGGCCCGGTGCAGGCGGGCGAGGGTCGTGATCATGCCCGCGTAGACGTCGCGCCGCTGCGCCGGCTGAAGCTCCGGCAGGGCCGCATCCCAGTGCACGGCACCCTCGACCGCCTCCATCACGTAGAAGGCCGCACCGATCACGCCGGCATCCTCGCACAGGGCGTCCGCCCGCGGCACCGGGAAGCCGGTACCGTGCAGTGCGCGGATCAGGCGGTACTCGCGCTCGACCGCGTGGGCCGAGGGCAGCAGCGGGCCGAAGGGCTTGCGCCGCAGCACGTAGGCGCCCCCCGGGGTCTCGACCCGGTAGGTCGGGTTCGACTGGCCGCCCTTGAACTGGCGCAGCGTCAGCGGGCCGTCGAACCCGGCGACATGCTCCGCCATCCAGGCCGCCAGGGCGCCCTCGTCGATCCGGTGGCGCGGGTCGACCGGCTTGGTGCCGGCGAAGGCGGAATCCCCCGTCCCGCTCACGCGGCGGGACCCGCGTTGCTGTGGCGGGCGAATTCGAGGCGGGCGATCGAGCGGTTGTGGACCTCGTCCGGCCCGTCGGCGAGCCGCAGGGTGCGGATGTGGGCGTAGGTGCGGGCGAGGTCGAAGTCGTCGGAGACGCCGGCGCCGCCATGGGCCTGGATCGCGTCGTCGAGCACCTTCAGCGCGATGCGCGGGGCGGCGACCTTGATCATCGCGATCTCGAGCTTGGCCGCCTTGGCTCCGACCTTGTCCATCATGTCCGCCGCCTTCAGGCAGAGCAGGCGCGTCATCTCGATGTCGATGCGGGCCTCGGCGACGCGCTGCTCCCACACCGACTGGTCGGCCAGCCGCTTGCCGAAGGCGGTGCGCGCGAGCAGGCGCCGCACCATCGCCTCGAGGGCGGCCTCGGCCGCGCCGATAGTGCGCATGCAGTGGTGGATTCGGCCCGGGCCGAGGCGCCCCTGCGCGATCTCGAAGCCGCGGCCCTCGCCGAGGATCAGGTTCTCGGCCGGCACGCGCACGTCGCGTAAGGTGACCTCGGCGTGGCCGTGCGGGGCCTCGTCGTAGCCGAACACCGAGAGCAGGCGCTTGATCTCGACGCCGGGCGCATCGAGCGGCACGAAGATCTGCGATTGCTGCTTGTGGCGCTCAGCGTCCGGGTCGGTCTTGCCCATCACGATCGCGATCTTGCAGCGCCGGTCGCCAACGCCGGTCGACCACCACTTGCGGCCGTTGATCACGTAATGGTCGCCGTCGCGGCGGATCGAGGTTGCGATGTTGGTCGCGTCCGACGAGGCGACCTCGGGCTCGGTCATCAGGAAGGCGGAGCGGATCTCGCCCGCCATCAGCGGCTTGAGCCAGCGCTCCTTGTGCATCGGGCTGCCGTAGCGGTGCAGCACCTCCATGTTGCCGGTGTCGGGGGCCGAGCAGTTGAACACTTCCGAGGCCCAAGCCACCCGGCCCATCTCCTCGGCACAGCGCGCGTAGTCGAGATTCGTCAGCCCGGCACCGTGGAACGCATCGGTGTCGTGCTCGGGCGAGGGCGGCAGGAACAGGTTCCACAGGCCCGCCGCGCGCGCCTTAGCCTTCAGGCCCTCGATCGCCGCGGAGGGCGCCCAGCGGTCGGGCACGGACTGTGCCGTCTCGGCCTTCACGGCGTCGAGCGCCGGATAGACCTCGGCGGCCATGAAGTCGCGCACGCGCTTGAGCCAGAGCTCCTGCGTCGAGGACGGGGAAAAATCCAATGTTCCACTCCCTGAGCCCGCCGACGTCGTCGCGTGGCTGGGCGGTCCGAGCGTACTCCCGCTTCGAATCGGGCCACAAGCCCCAACCCGGCCGGCCCTGACAGATCGGCGCTCCCGTCTCCGACCGCCCGGCGTACCGAAACCTTGAACCGACGTTCCCACGGCGATCGGCGCTACGACGGCGCGGCCGCTCCGTGCTGTCGAACGAAGGCTCCGTTTGGTACAGAGGCAAGCATTCGCTCGCTGTGACGCCGGAACTGTTGCAGATCGACGCTTGGAAAAATCTATAGAAGACTTAACGTGCGTGAAGGCTCGCCCGTCCGATCGATGGCATTCACGGCGGGCCGGGACAGCGTTTCTCCTCCGGCGGCACCTTCGCCGGTCAACGTCCCCCGACCTCCCGGCGAAGGTGCTTTTCGTCGCGGCCGCGCGTCAGGCTTCCATGCCGCGAGGAGCCGCCGCGCCCCCAGAAAGCGGAGTGCCCGTCGTGTCCGAGCCGATCACAGCGCGCTCCCTCGTCGGTCGGGATCCCGCCGTGACGACGATCGTCTTCCTGGTGCTCCTCGTCGAAAGCTTCTTCCTGCTCGCCTGCCTCCTTTACCTGTAGGGTGCCGCGGGCGGAGCGGGGCGACGGACGCCATCCCCCGCCCGGCGTTCGCAGGACCATGCCCGAGGTCGGTGATCTCGCCCGAGGAGTCCGGCCGCGATGAAGCGCTTCGGGCTTCACGTTTCGTCAACCCTATCGCCAGGTCGCCGACGCTCGCGCTTTACATGGAACAAAACAGGAACGAAGTAGGGTCATCGAAACGGAGTGCCCGACATGCTCAAGCGGATGGTTCTGGTCGGCGTCGCGGAGTTCATGGCCTTCGGGCTGCTCGCGGTCGCGGTGGCGGGTTGGGCGGTAGCCTTGGCCCCGATCCGTTGAGGGATGCCTTCGGCGCGGGCGGCCGGACCGCCCGTGCACAGGATAATCGGTCGCAGGCCGCGCGTCCGAAACGCCACATCGGCGGTGGATATCGGCGATCGCGGCCTACCGGCCATCGACTCCGGCGGCCGAAGGACGGATCTCTGGGGCACCCGCACAAGGACCGTCATGGCGCGCCAGCTCAAGGAGGTCGGATTCGTCCACCTCCACGTCCACTCGTCCTATTCCCTGCTCGAGGGCGCCCTCAAGGTGGGCGACATCGTCAAGTCGGCTCTGGCCGACCACCAGCCGGCGCTGGCGCTGACCGACACCAACAACCTGTTTGGCGCGCTCGAGTTTTCCGAGAAGGCCGCCGGCAGCGGCATCCAGCCGATCGCCGGGATGCAGCTCTCGGTGGCGTTCGAGGCCGTCGACCCGATGGCACGGGTGGCGAGGCCCGCCGGCAGCCTCGTCGTGCTGGCGCAGGACGAGACCGGCTACGGCAACCTGCTGCGGCTGGCGAGCCGCGCCTACTTCGACACCGGGCTCGGCGAGGCGCCCTGCGTGAGCGCCGCGGCGCTCGCCGAATCGTCGGCGGGCCTGATCGCGCTCACCGGCGGCTTCACCGGCCCGCTCGACGCGGCGCTGCGCGCCGGCCGCCCCGACCTCGCCGAGGCGCGGCTCGCCGCCCTGCGCACCACCTTCGGCGAGAGCCGGCTCTACGTCGAGCTCCAGCGCCACGGCCTCGACGACGAGGGTCGGATCGAGGCCGAGCTGCTGCGCATGGCCGACCGCGACGGCCTGTCGATCGCCGCCGCCAACGAGCCGTTCTTCGGCAAAGCGGGCGATTACGACGCCCACGACGCCCTGCTCGCGATCGCCGACGGGCGCGTCGTCTCCGACGACCGCCGCCGCAAGCTCACCGCGCGCCACGGCTTCAAGACCCGGGCCGAGATGGCCGAGCTGTTCGCCGACCTGCCGGACGCCCTGCAGGCGACGGTCGAGATCGCGATGCGCTGCGCGGTCCGCGTCCGCACCCGCAAGCCGATCCTGCCGAACTTTTCGCGGGTGGCGGCGGGCGGGACCGCGCCGATGCAGGACGCGCTCGCTGACGCAGCACCCTCGGTGCCGGTGGAGGTCGCGGCCGACGAGCCGACCGAGCTGCGCCGCCAGGCCGAGGCCGGCCTCGCCCTGCGCCTGAGGCAGCACGGGCCGTGCGAGGGCTTCACCGAGCAGGCCTACCGCGACCGCCTAGCCTTCGAGCTCGACGTCATCGTTGGGATGAAGTTCCCGGGCTACTTCCTGATCGTCTCCGACTTCATCAAGTGGGCCAAGGACCACGACATCCCCGTCGGCCCGGGCCGCGGCTCGGGCGCGGGCTCGCTCGTCGCCTACGCGCTGCTGATCACCGACCTCGACCCGCTGCGCTTCGGCCTGCTGTTCGAGCGCTTCCTCAACCCCGAGCGCGTCTCGATGCCGGACTTCGACATCGACTTCTGCGTCGAGGGGCGCGAGCGCGTGATCCAGTACGTGCAGGAGCGCTACGGCCAAGAGCAGGTGGCGCAGATCATCACCTTCGGCACGCTGCAGGCGCGCGGGGTGCTGCGCGACGTCGGCCGCGTGCTCGAGATGCCCTACGGGCAGGTCGACAAGCTGACCAAGCTGGTGCCGCAGAACCCGGCCAACCCCGTGACCCTGGTCCAGGCGATCGAGGGCGAGCCGAAGCTGCAGCAGGCGATCGAGGAGGAGCCGATCGTGGCTCGCCTCATGGAGATCGCCAAGAAGCTCGAGGGCCTGCACCGCCACGCCTCGACCCACGCGGCCGGCGTCGTCATCGGCGACCGGCCGCTGGAGCAGCTGGTGCCGCTCTACCGCGACCCGAAGACCGGGATGCGGGTGACCCAGTTCAACATGAAGTGGGTCGAGGCCGCGGGCCTGGTGAAGTTCGACTTCCTCGGCCTCAAGACGCTGACGATGCTCAGGTGCTGCACGGACCTGCTCAAGCAGCGCGGCATCGAGATCGACCTCGCGGCGCTGCCGCTCGATCAGCCCGAGACCTACCAGCCGATGGGCCGGGGCGAGACGGTCGGCGTGTTCCAGGTGGAATCGGCCGGCATGCGCAAGGCGCTCTGCGAGATGCAGGCCGACCGCTTCGAGGACATCATCGCGCTCGTCGCCCTCTACCGGCCGGGCCCGATGGCCAACATCCCGGTCTATTGCGAGCGCAAGCTCGGTCGCGACGCCGGCAACGAGGCGGCGTGGTACCCGCATCCCAAGCTGGAGCCGGCGCTGAAGGAGACCTTCGGCATCATCGTCTACCAGGAGCAGGTGATGGAGATCGCCAAGCTCCTGGCCGGCTACTCGCTCGGCGAGGCCGACATGCTCCGGCGCGCCATGGGCAAGAAGATCCGCGCCGAGATGGACGCCCAGCGCGACCGCTTCGTGAAGGGCTGCGTCGAGCGCGGGCTGACCAAGCCGAAGGCCAACGAGATCTTCGACCTGTTGGCCAAGTTCGCCGATTACGGCTTCAACAAGAGCCACGCGGCGGCCTACGCCCTGCTGACCTACCAGACCGCCTACCTGAAGGCGAACCATCCGGTCGAGTTCCTCGCCGCCGCGATGAACCTCGACATGGACAACACCGACAAGCTCGCCGAATTCCGGCAGGACGCGCAGCGGCTCAAGATCGTCGTCGAGCCGCCCTCAATCAACACCTCCGGCGTCACCTTCGAGGTCCATGTCGACGACAATGGCGTCGGGCGCATCCGCTACGCGCTCGCCGCGATCAAGGGCGTCGGGCGCGAGGCGGTGAAGTCGATCGTCGAGGCGCGCGGCGAGCGCCCGTTCAAGGATCTCGCCTGCCTCGCCCGCCGGCTCAACCCGCGCCACGTCAACAAGCGCACGCTCGAGAGCCTGGTCGCCGCCGGCGCGATGGACGACATCGAGCCGGACCGCGCCAAGGCCTGCGCCGCGGTCGAGCCGATGATGAAGCTGGCGCAGGGCGCGGCCGAAGCCGAGAGCGCCGGCATCGCCGACATGTTCGGCGGCGTCACCTCCACCGACGTGAGCTTGCGCATCCCGGCCTACGAGGGCTGGCCGATGGCCGAGAAGCTCAAGCGCGAGTACGACGCGATCGGCTTCTTCGTCTCGGGGCACCCGCTCGACGAGTATCAGGACCTGCTGGGCAAGCTCCGGGTGCAGAGCTGGGCCGAGTTCTGCCGCTCGGTTCGCGCCGGCACCTCGAGCGTCGGCAAGGTCGCGGCCTCGGTGCTCGACCGGTCCGAGCGCCGCACCAAGACCGGCAACAAGCTCGGCATCGTCACGCTCTCGGACCAGACCGGGCATTTCGAGGCGATCATCTTCTCCGAAGGCCTCGGGCATTACCGCGAGATCCTGGAACCCGGCCAGCCGCTGGTTCTCCAGCTCCAGGCCAACCTCGAGGGCGAGGACGTGCGCGCCCGGATCCTCGCCGCCGAGCCGCTCGATGCGGCGGTGGCGCGTTACCAGAAGGGCATGCGGATCTACCTGCGCGACGAGGGCCCGATCGGCGCCGTGCAGCAGCGCCTCGCCATGCGCGGCGAGGGCGAGGTCTCGTTGATCCTGCTGCTGGACGGCGGCGAGCGCGAGGTCGAGATCAAGCTGCGCGACAAGTACCAAGCCACCCCGCAGATCGCCGGGATGCTGCGCGCCGTGCCGGGCGTGATCCAGGTGGAGGTGAACTGATCGTGAGGAGCCTGAGCCCGCCACCGGCCCAGTGTGGCAAGCACCTATAGAATCTGGATCCCAGAAAATTCGTATCAGGACCTCGCAAGGAGAGCCTTGAGACGATCACTTTGCAATCTTGAGCAAACAAGAAATGGTTTATTCAATTAGATGAGCTCCGCGGTCGATGAATATCGCTTGCGTCCAGCTTCCGACTAGCGAATTCGTCATGTAGCGATAGTGTTTCATCTGCTCCTCCGGTGGAAGAAGGATGAAGCCAGCGATTTTGATTTCACCTTTTGCAAAATACCCACCGCAACTCGTAACATCATAAAGAACGCCGAATTCGCGAGGGAGTTCGCCTCTGACCGGTTCGATGAGACGAACCCGCGCATACCGTTCCATCATGGATATCGTCCGGACCTGAAGTACCTCCACCTTGCCAACGAGAAATCGGGTCGGCCATTCAACGAAAGAACCGCGCGTCGGTATCGGGACATCGCACGCCGAAGCGCTTGCAACGGACGTGAGCAACACGACCAAGGCCGACCGGATCGATCTCGTAAGCATCGACTGGATCACTCCATGAAAGACCTTCATCTCATGCGACTGAATATAAATCCTGATTTAAATTTATAAACAGTATACCTGCCATTGTAGCAACGTGATCGCAATACAACTGCACGAAGATGATTCGATAGGGACCTCGTAACGTCCTCTTTACCATGCCAAGGGGAAACAGGCATTCGGTCCGGTCGATGTGCGCCGGCGCAACCTCCTCAAAACCGACCGATCCTACACAGCCTCGCTTAACCAAGCGGGACGGGGTCGATGCGGACGAAGGTGGTGCTGGCGCTGACGGTGGTCGTCTACCTGACGACGGGCCGGGCGCCGGGCTTGCGCGAGTTGCGCAACCCGGATGCGGAGCATGGCGGCGGCCGCGTCGTGACGGCGCTGAAGCGCGCCTGGGTCTGAGGCCGCATCGATGGAGGCGTCCGCTCTCGCCGCCGCGAGCCTATCCCGGTGCGCCGCCCGAGATTGGATGGCCGAGATCCAGGCGGGCGGCGACCAGGGCCTGCAGGTTCCAGAGGTGCCGGTCGCGGATGCCGAGCGCCTCGCAGGCCTCGACCGTGCGAAACAGGTACTCGGCGCTCGGCCCGAGATGCCCGGACGCGACCGCGATCCGGTCAGCGATCTCGGCCTCCGTCAGGCGACCGGAATAGCGGTCGCTCGCGCGGTTCACGAGAAAGGTCAGCGCCGAGACCGTTCCGGCCTCCGTCGCGACCGGCAGCCAGCGCGCGACGTAGCCGCGCCCGCGCATCTCGCGGCGCCAGACCGGCATCAGCGTCTCGCGCAGGTTGGTTCCGGCCAAGCGGAACGCGACGCCCCGGCACGAGCCGCCGCGGTCCAGCGCGAGCACGAAGCCGGGCCGCTCCGGCGTGCCGCGAAAGCGCCGTTGCAGCAGGCAGAAGCGCCGGTGGAAGCCGCGCACCGTGCCGATCCGGCTCTCGGCGAAGGCGAATTCTGGCCGCCACATCAGCGAGCCGTAGGCGAACACCCAGAGGTCGCCGGCGCCGCCGCGCTGCTCGATGATCGCGTCGAGGCCGGGCTTCAGCTCCTCGTCGGTCATCACCTGCAGCGCGCTCTCGTCGTCGGCGACGGGAACGGCGTGGGCGCGGGCGATCAGGTCGAGGGAGAGGGCGAGCGGCGTGTTTCGCATCGGTCCGGGGGAGCAAGGACGGGGTCGGAACAACCCGGATCAGCCCCCAATGGTGCCGGCCTTCGCGTTGCCCACGGTCTCCAGCTCCGGGACGGCTCTGTGCGGTGGCCCTGGCAGACCTCGTCGTCGTCGATCGCCGTGAGCGCGTTCGCCGCCTTGTCCTCGCGGATCACGACCTTGGGTCGCTCGCCCTTGCCGAAGGTGCGACCCTTCATGTGGCTCGAGACGCAGTAGAGTGTGCGCCCGCCATCCTCGAACGGCCCGGCGATCCGGCTCGATTCGAACCGCACCGGCAGCAGCGAGACCGACCCGAACGCGACCTGCCGCAGGGCGAGGGCGGCGATGCGCTCGCGGACGGGTTTTGACGACGCCGGTGCGGCGGGGGAGGGCGCTTCGCCGCGCCCCATGCAACCGGTGAGGATCACGGTGATGGCGAGGATGGGCGCGGACCGTCGAAATGCCCGCGGCGTGGGACGCGCAGCGGGTCCCGAGATCGAATTCCGCACCAGCATCCAATTCCCGCAACCTCTCCCAATGCCCGAAGCTACCGCGGCTTTCAGTCCTAGGAAACCCGCACCCTCACGCCGCACACCAAAAACGCCTATGTACGGCGGATGCAGTGGACCGATGAAGCGCTCGTGCTCGGCGTGCGCAGGCAGGGCGAGACCGGCGTCGTCCTCGAGGCGATGACCCGCGCGCACGGGCGTCATCTCGGCCTCGTCCATGGCGGGCGTTCGCGCCGGTTGCAGCCGGTACTGCAGCCCGGGAACCTGGTCCGCGCGACCTGGCGCGCGCGGCTCGACGACGGCCTCGGCGCCTTCGCGGTCGAGCCGCTCGAATCGGCCCTGTCGCGGCTGATCGGCTCCGGCCTGGCGCTCTACGGCGTCGGCCACCTCGCCGCCCTCCTGCGCCTGCTGCCCGAGCGCGATCCGCATCCCGAGATGTTCGAGGCGGCCCGGGTCCTGATCGGCCACCTGCACGACCGCACGATCGCCCCGGTGCTGATGGTGCGGTTCGAGCTGGCAATCCTGGCCGAGCTCGGCTTCGGCCTCGATCTCGGCGCCTGCGCCGCCACCGGCGGGAACGACGCCCTGATCTACGTCTCGCCGAAGAGCGGGCGCGCGGTCAGCGCCTCGGCCGGGGAGCCCTACCGCGACCGCCTGCTGGCGCTGCCGGCCTTCTTGCGCGACGGCGGGCGGTTGGAGGGCCCGGACGACGTGCGGAATGGGTTTACCTTGACCGGCTACTTCCTCACCCAGCACATCTGGGGTCCGCGGGCGCTGCCCGTCCCCGAGGAACGCTCACGATTCGTCGCGGCCGGCCTGGATGCCGCGCCGTGATGTTCGTGTTATGTTCCACATGAAACATCTGAGAACGGAGCCGTGATGGGCCAGCCCTTCGAGCCGCCGACCGGGGACGGCATCGAGAGCGTCGAGCTGAAGTCCGCGCTGGAAGAGCGCTACCTCGCCTATGCGCTGTCCACGATCATGCACCGGGCGCTGCCCGATGCCCGCGACGGGCTCAAGCCGGTGCACCGCCGCATCCTCTATGGCATGCGGCTGCTTCGGCTCGATCCGAACACCGCGCACAAGAAGTGCGCCAAGATCGTCGGCGACGTGATGGGCGACTTCCACCCGCACGGCGATCAGGCGATCTACGACGCGCTGGTTCGGCTAAGCCAGGACTTCGCGCAGCGCTATCCGCTGGTCGACGGCCAGGGCAACTTCGGCAACATCGACGGCGACGGCCCGGCCGCCTACCGCTACACCGAGGCGCGGCTCACCGAGGTCGCGCGGCTGATCCTCGACGGGTTCGACGAGGACACGGTCGACTTCCGCCCGTCCTACAACGGCGAGAAGGACGAGCCCTCCGTCCTGCCGGCGGCGTTCCCGAACCTGCTCGCCAACGGCAGCCAGGGCATTGCGGTCGGCATGGCGACCTCGATCCCGCCGCACAACGCGGCCGAGCTCTGCGACGCGGCGCTCTACCTGATCGCCAACCCGCAGGCGACCTCGGCGCAGCTCGTCAGCTTCGTGCAGGGGCCGGACTTCCCCACCGGCGGCATCCTGATCGACTCGGCCGAATCGATCGCCGAGGCCTACCGCACCGGCCGCGGCGCCTTTCGCGTGCGCGCCCGCTGGACCAAGGAGGACCTCGGCCGCGGCACCTGGAACATCGTCGTCACCGAGATCCCCTACGGCATCCCGAAGGCGCGGCTGATCGAGAAGCTCGCCGAGCTGCTGCAGGAGAGGAAGCTGCCGCTGCTCGCCGACGTGCGCGACGAATCGGCCGAGGACGTGCGCGTCGTGCTGGAGCCGCGCTCGCGCAGCGTCGACCCGGTGATCCTGATGGAATCGCTGTTCCGGCTGACCGAGCTCGAAGCCCGCATCCCGCTCAACATGAACGTGCTGGTCGGCGGCCTCGTGCCCCGCGTCATCGGGCTCGCCGAGGCTTTGCGCGAATGGCTCGACCATCGCCGCGTCGTGCTGCAGCGGCGCTCGCGCAACCGGCTCGGGCAGATCGAGCGCCGGCTTGAGATCCTGAACGGCCTGCTCATCGTCTACCTCGACCTCGACGCGGTGATCCGCATCATCCGCGAGGAGGACGAGCCGAAGCCGGCGCTGATGGCGCATTTCGGGCTGACCGAGGTCCAGGCCAACGCGATCCTCGACACGCGGCTGCGCTCCCTGCGCAAGCTCGAGGAGATGGAGCTGAAGCGCGAGCTGGAGACCCTGACGCGCGAGAAGGACGGGCTCGAGGCACTGCTCGGCTCGGATGCCGCGCAGTGGAAGGCGATCACCCAGCAGGTCCGCCAAGTGAAGAAGGCGTTCGGGCCCGACACCAAGCTCGGCGCCCGCCGCACGACGCTGCAGAACCCGCCCGACACCGCGGGCATCGACTTCACGGCCGCGATGGTCGAGCGCGAGCCGATCACCGTCATCGTCTCGGAGAAGGGCTGGATCCGCGCGCTGAAGGGCCACGTCGCCGACCTGTCGGGCGTCGCCTTCAAGGGCGACGACCAGATCAAGATCGCTTTCCCGAGCGAGACCACCGCCAAGATCCTGGTGCTGGCCTCGAACGGCAAGGTGTTCACGCTCGACGCCTCGAAGCTGCCGGGCGGCCGCGGCTTCGGCGATCCGATCCGGCTTATGGTCGACCTCGACGACGGCACCGAGATCGTCGCGGCGCTGCCCTATCGCCCCGAGACCCGCCTGCTGATCGCCGGCTCTGACGGGCGCGGCTTCCTCGCGCCGTCCGACGGGCTGGTCGCCAACACCCGCAAGGGCAAGGGCATCCTGGGCCTCGACGGGGACGCCAAGGCGGTGCTGCTGGTGCCGGCCGAGGGCGACCACGTCGCGGTGACGAGTTCCGACAAGCTGCTGCTGGTCTTCCCGATCACCGAGCTGACCGAGCTCGTGCGCGGCAAGGGCGTGCGCCTCCAGCGCTGCCGGCAATCGACCCTCGTCGACGCCTGCGTCTTCGCCCTGGCCGAGGGCTTGCCCTGGCGCGACGGCTCCCCCCAGCCGCGCCTCGCCAACGCCGGCGTGCTGGAGAAGTGGATGGGCCACCGCACCGATGCGGGCACGCTGATGACCCGGAGCTTCCCGAAGTTCGAGCGGTTCGGTCGGTAGAGAGGGCCTGGTTCTGGATCGCCGGAAGAGGGGGAGCGGCTTCTCCGAATCCGGCGCTCCCTCTCCCGACTTGCTTCGCGGCCCACCTTCCCCTCGAAAGGGGGAGGGAAGAGCTCGAACGCGATTGCGAGGCTTATCCGCTCACCGCACCACCCCCTCGCGCTTCAGCAGTGCGCGCTTGCGCTCGATGCCCCAACGGTAGCCGGACAGGGCTCCGTCCGTCCGCACCACCCGGTGGCAGGGGATCGCGACGGCGAGGGCGTTGGCGCCGCAGGCGCGGGCGACGGCCCGCACCGCCGCCGGCGTGCCGAGGCTCCGGGCGATCTCGGCGTAGCTCGCGGTCGTCCCCGCCGGGATCCTGCGCAGGGCGTCCCAGACGCGCTGCTGGAAGGCCGTGCCGCCGATCTCGAGGGGGAGGTCCACCGGGCACCCCGGCGCTTCGACCAGGCCGACGACCTGCGCGACCAGCGCCTCGAACGCGGCGTCGCCGCCCGCGAGCGCCGCGTTCGGAAAGCGGTCCTCCAGGTCGCGCAGCAGCGCGTCCGGATCGTCGCCGAGCAGGATCGCGCAGACGCCGCGGGCGGTAGCCGCGACGAGGATCGCGCCGAGGCTGCACGAGCCGACCGCGAAGCGGATGGTCTCGCCGGTCCCACCCTTGCGGTAGGCGGCGGGCGCCATGCCGAGCCGCTCGCCGACCCCGGCGTAGAAGCGGCTCGCCGCCCCGTAGCCCGCCTCGTAGAGCGCCTGCGTGACGCTGCCGGCGCTGGGTAGCGTCTTCGCCATCCGTTCGGCCCGGCGGGCCTCGCCGTAGGCCTTCGGCGTCACGCCGGTCGTCGTCTTGAACACCCGATGGAAGTGGAACGGGCTCATCCCGGCCGCGCGGGCGAGAACAGCGAGCGCCGGCAGCGATTCGGCCTCGTCGATCAGGCGGCAGGCGCCGGCGATCGCCGCGGCACGCCTCGCATCGGGCGACGCCTCGTTCGGCCGGCAGCGCTTGCACGGACGGAAGCCCGCATCCTCGGCCTCGGCGCAGGTGGCGTGGAACGCGACGTTCTCGGGACGCGCCGCGCGCGACGGACAGCTCGGTCGGCAATACACGCCGGTGCTGCGGACCGAGTAGACGAAGCGGCCATCGTACGCCGCGTCGCGCGCCGACACGGCTTCGCGCCGCATGGCATCCCCTGAGAGATCGGGACGGGCGGCCTCGGTCGTCGGCATCGCAGCCTCATCGATGATCGGGGCCGGATGCGGCCCGCGCGGTCTCCCCGTCATGCGCTGCTCGCTCACGGGCCTCATCCCGTCCCTTGCTCTCGAATCCGGCGGGCATCCTGGGCGCGCACGGCGTCCTCCTCAATCCGCCGGCCGCGCCGCATCGACCGACCAGAGGTGCAACGCCGCGTAGGCGCGGTACGGGCGCCAGCCTTCGGCGCGCAGCAGCAGCTCCGCCGGGCTCGGGCGCCCGGCGCCGCCATCGAGGGCCCGCAGCAAGCCGACGTCCCCGGGCGGAAACGCGTCCGGCGCGTGCAACGCCCGCATCGCGATGTACTGCGCCGTCCAAGGCCCGATCCCGCGGATCGCGGTCAGGCGGGCCACGGCGGTGGCGAGGTCCTGATCGGGCGCGAACGGATCGGGCTCGGCGAGGCTCGCCGCCGCGAGCGCCCGGATCGCGGCGCCGCGCGCACGCGGCATCGTCAGGATCTGCGCGACGTCCGCCGCGGCCACCCGCTCGGCGGTCGGGAAGACATGGGTCAGGCCGGGTTCGGCGAGGGCCGGGAGGGGCGTTCCGAGCTCGGCGACGAGCCGCCCGGCGAGCCGGGTCGCGGCCGCCACAGAGACCTGCTGCCCGAGGATCGCGCGGACGCCGAGCTCGAACCCGTCCCAGGCCCCCGGCACCCGCAAGCCGGGCCGCGCGGCGACGAGGGGCGCGAGACGAGGATCGGTCGCGAGATGCGCGCCGATCGTCGCCGGGTCGGCGTCGCAATCGAACAGGCGCCGGAGCCGGGCCGCGATTCCGGGAAGCTCGGCCTCCGCCACGCCCGTCACGATCGCGACGAGCCCATCGCCGCCGGGCGTGATCGCGATCGATCCGGTGCGCCCTGCGACGGCGATGGTGCGCGGGTAACGATCCGGGCCCACCGCCTCGATCCCGGGGATCGCCAGGCCGGCGAGGAAGTCGCGCATCGCCGGCCAGTCGTAGGGCGGGCGGCAGGGCAGGGCGATCGACGCAGGCACCGCGGCCGCGATCCGGGTCAGCCGTTCACGGCCCGCCGCACCGGCGCGGCGTCGCGGCCCGGAAGCCAGCGCGCGATGGCGGCGTAGAGGACCGCGCGGTCGAACGGCTTGCCGACGTGGTCGTCCATGCCGGCCTCGCGGAACTGGCGCACCTCGGCCGGCAGCACGTTGGCGGTCATCGCGATCACCGGCACGTTCGCCGCCGGGCCTTTCAGGCGGCGGATCATCCGCGTCGCGGTGATGCCGTCCATGCCCGGCATCTGCACATCCATCAGCACGAGGTCGAACGCGCCGTCCTCCACCGCCATCACGGCGGCGGCGCCGTCGGCGACCACGTCGACGGTGTGGCCGGCGGCCTCCAGCACCAGCCGCGCCAGCTCCTGGTTGATCTCGACGTCCTCGACCAGGAGGATGTGCCCGGTGGCGTGCGACGCGACGACGGCCGGCACGGCGGTAGGTGCGTCGACGTCGACGCCGCGCGGCAGCGTCACCGTGAACCAGAAGGTCGAGCCCTCGCCGTCGTCGGAGGCGACGCCGATCGTCCCGCCCATCAGCTCGACGAGGCGCCGGCAGATCGCGAGGCCGAGGCCGGTCCCGCCGAAATCGCGGCTCACCGAATTGTCGACCTGCGAGAAGCGCTCGAACAGCCGGTGCTGCTTGGCCTGCGGGATGCCGATGCCGGTATCGCTGACGCTGAAACGGATGGTCTCGCCGGCGGGCGTGGTGCCGGCATGGCGCACCGCGAGGGTCACGCTGCCGCGCCGGGTGAACTTTACCGCGTTGTTCAGGAGGTTGAGCAGGATCTGGCGCAGCCGGGCCTCGTCGCCGACGAGGCTGGGCGGCAGGTCCGGGTCGATCCGGCCGATCACGGTGAGACCCTTCGCGGAGGCGAGCCCGCGCACGATCGACAGGCCGTTGTCGGCCAGCGCCGCCGGCGCGAAGGCGCGCTGCTCGAGATCGATCGCCCCGGCCTCGACCTTCGAGAAGTCGAGGATGTCGTTGACCACGGTGAGCAGGGCGGAGCCCGACGAGCGCGCCAGCTCGGCGTGGCGCTGCAGGTCGGGCGCCAGCCGCTCGGAGCGCGCCAGCAGGTCGGTGAAGCCGATCACCGCGTTCAGCGGGGTGCGGATCTCGTGGGACATCGCGGCGAGGAAGTCGGTCTTGGCGAGGCTCGCGCGCTCGGCTTCCAGGCGCGCGGCCTCCGCGGCGGTCTTGGCCGCCTGCAGCGCGAGCTCGGCCTGCTTGCGATCGGTCGCGTCGAGGTTCAGGCCGATCACCCGCACGGGCCGCCCGGCGGGATCGTAGTACGCACGGCCGATGCTCTGCAGCCAGCGCTCGACGCCGTCGCCGCCCGTGATTCTGAACTCCATCACGAAGCTGCGGCGCGAGGCGATCGCCTCGGCGGCGTCCGCCAGGGCGCGCTCCCGGTCCTCGGGCATCACCAGGGCCTTCCAAGCCTCGATCGGCATGCGCAGGGGTTCGGTGCTCGACAGCCCGTGCAGCCGCGCGCTCTCGGGCGAGAGCAGGACGGAACCGGCGACGAGGTCGAGGTCCCAGGAGCCCGCCTCGGCCGCGTCCTGGGCAAGGCGCAGCAGGTCGCTGGTCTCCTCCAGGGCCCGGCGCGCGGTGATGATGTCGTCGATGTCGAGGGCGGTGCCGAGCCAGCCGACGATGGTGCCCGCCTCGCGGATCGGCATCATCACGATCTTGTGCCAGCGATAGGTGCCGTCGTGCCGGCGCAGCCGGCCTTCGATCTCGTGCCCGCGCCCGTCGCGAACGGCCGCCGCCCGGGCCGCCTCCATGCGCCCGGCATCGTCCGGGTGGTCGGCCGCGAGCCTTTCGGCAAGGCCGGTCCCGATCGGCCCGTAATAGGCCTCGAAGCGCTGGTTGACGTAGGCGGCGAGGCCATCCTCGGCCCGCACGATCCAGACGAGCTGCGGCAGCGTGTCGGCGAGCGCCCGGTAGCGCGCCTCGCTCGACCGCAAGGCGTCCTCCGCCTGATGGCGCGCATCGACGTCGCGGACCGAGGCGACGAAGCCGGCGGGTCGGCCGGCGGCGTCCCGCACCAGGCGCCACGAGCCCTCGACCCAGATGTAGGAGCGGTCGCCCCGGCGCAGGCGATAGGTCGCCACCGCGGTCTCGGCCTCGCCTCCCGAGAGGCGGGCGATCATCGCCGAGAGCGCGCCTGCGTCGTCGGGATGGGCCTCGTCCTCCGGCCGCGTCCCGACGAGGTCCTGCGGCGCCAGGCCCAGCAGCGCGTGCGAGGCCGGCGACGCGTAGATCCGCCGGCCGTCGAGGCCGACCTGGACGATCATGTCGCTGGCGTTGTCGGCGAGCAGGCGGTAGCGCGCCTCGCTCAGCGCGATCGCCTCCTCGGCCCGGCGCAGATGGGTGATGTCGCGCACGCTGATGAAGACGCGCGCCACGCGGCGGCCGCCGGCCTCGCGCAGGGGCACCAAGATCACCTCGAAGCGGTGGGTCCCGTCGCCGCCGACCCGCTCCTCCTGGCGCCGCGCTGGCTCGCCGGAGCGGATCACACCCTCGATGTCGGCCCGCACGATCGCGGCCATGTCGGGCGGCATCACCTCTTCCGGGGTCTTGCCGCGGACGGCCTGCTGCGAGTGCCCGATCAGCGCGGCGGCGCTCGGGTTCAGGGTCTCGAGGGCGAAGCTGCCATCGGCCGCGACGGCGTGGACGAAGAGGTGGTCGGTGGCGTTTTCGAACACGCCGCGGAACAGCGTCTCGGCCTCGCCGAGGGCACGGTGGGTCTCGACCAGCAGCGCCTCGCGCCGCCGCCGGCGCTCGAGCTCGCGCAGCAGCACCAGGCATCCGAGCAGGATGACCGCGCTCGCGACCGCGCCGACCGCCAGCGCGTTGCGCCGCTCCGCGACGAGCGGCGCGAGCACGACCTCCACCGACTTGCCGACCGTGACGACGAGCGGAAGGTTCTCCGTGGCGCGATATCCGAAGATGCGCGCGCGCCCGTCGAGGCCGCTCTCGACCGCGTAGGTTCCCGCCGGCGCCTCGGACAGGCGCGCGAACAGGCCCTGACCGTCGAGCCGCCGGGACAGGTCGCGCTCGTACATGCCCGGCATCGCCGGCTCGCGGATACGGACGTAGCCGTCGCGGCCGAACAGCCCGACGACCGCGTCGGCGCCGACGTCGAGCGCCTTGAAGCGCCGGGCGAGGTAGTCCGGGTCGACGGCCACCATGAGGACGCCGCCGAAGCTGCCGTCCGGGCGCGTCAGCCGGCGCGCGAGGTTGAAGGTGAAGGTATCCATCAGGCGGCCGCGGATGGTGCGCCCGACATAGAGGCCGGCTTCGGGATTGTCGGCCAGCGACCGGAAGTAGGGCCTGTCCGCGACGTTGGTCCTGCTGAGGGCGGAGGGCACGGCGTCGCGCGTGGCGACGAGGTCGCCGTTCGCGTCGAAGATCGCGATCTGGCGCGCGCTCTCGGCCAGCATCGTGGCGCGCTTCGACCAGCGGGCGAAATCGAAGGTCTCGGGATCGTCGGCGTAGTCGGCCTCGATCAGGCGCATCACCTGGTCGACGCCCTCGATCAGGCGCGAGACCTGCTCGGCCAGCGCGATCGACAGGTTCAGCACGTCGCGCCGCGCCTGGAGCATTTCGCCCTCGCGGCGCTGCTCAAGATGGAACAGCAGGCCGAGCCAAACGAGCGCGAGGAAGACGAGGCCCCCCGTCGCCACGAGCGCTTGCGGCAGCCGGCCGGCGAGGCGATTCGGCACGAGGCCGACCCTCCGTCGTTCCGGCATCTGCGTCGTCGCCACCATCATCCCGCTCACCCAGAACCCGTTCCGCGCGACCGTGGCATGCCGATCGTCACGAAACTGAATACGCGGCGCAGCGTCAGGACGTTTGCGCGACGTCTTCCAGCGCGCGCACGGTCTCGTCGCGCAGGGCGCGGATCTCGGCGAGCGCGGGCGCCAGGTCGGCGCCGTCCTTCGCCTCCGCTTCGAGAGCCCGGCAGGCCGTGGACAGCCGCTCGCAGCCGAGCATGCCCGACATCGAGATCAGGGTGTGCGCCTCCCGCGCGATCTCGCCCGGCGGGCGGCTTCCGGCCGGGAACGCGGTGCGCAGGCTGTCCGTGAACCGGACGATCAGGCGCCGGAGCTTCTCGGCGCCGATCACGCCGCCGAGGTCGTCGAGGACCGGGCGGCTCAGCAGGGGCAGGGTCACGGTCGCGCTCCGAAGTCACGTCTTGCCGGCGGCGCCTTCGTGGACGACGCCTGCATCGTCCGCCCTACGTCGGCCCGGACTGCGAAGTTTCCGTTGCCGACCGGTCGGCAACGGCAGCGGACGCGGCGCTAGAGCAGCGTGCCGCGCAGGATCAGCAACGCCACCGAGAAGTAGATGACGAGGCCGGTCACGTCGACGAGCGTCGCCACGAAGGGCGCCGAGGCGGTCGCCGGGTCGAAGCCGAGCCGTTGCAGCAGGAACGGCAGCATCGAGCCGGACAGCGACCCGAAGGTGACGATGCCGACGAGCGCGCCGCCGACGGTCGCCGCCACCAGCGGCCAGTGCTCGCCGTAATCGTACAGGCCGGTCTTCTGCCAGATCGCGATCCGCACCACGGCGATCACCCCGAGGATGCCGCCGAGCACGAGGCCGGTGGGCAGCTCGCGCAGGGCCACCCGCCACCAGTCGCGCAGGCGGATCTGGTGCAGCGCCAGCGCGCGGATCAGCAGCGAGGTCGCCTGGCTGCCGGAATTGCCGCCCGAGCTCATGATCAGCGGGATGAACAGCGTCAGGACGATCGCCTTCT
The DNA here is from genome assembly GCF_022829705.1 of Methylobacterium sp. E-025. Taxonomy (NCBI): domain Bacteria; kingdom Pseudomonadati; phylum Pseudomonadota; class Alphaproteobacteria; order Hyphomicrobiales; family Methylobacteriaceae; genus Methylobacterium; species Methylobacterium sp. E-025. The sequence goes on along the minus strand of NZ_JAKSYR010000102.1, from coordinate 82,458 downwards.
CGAGCTCGCCCTCAAATCCCTGCATCGCCGAGGCGGTCAGCATCTCGGAGAGGAACAGCGCGCAGAGCCAGCCGGCGCGCTTCCGGATCATCGTCATGAAGCCGATGTCCATGTAGGGCTCGGGCAGCGCCTCCATGCCGCCGAAGCGCTGCACGTCCTGGGTCTGCTTCTCGACCATCGCGTCGATCATGTCGTCGACGGTGACGATGCCGATCAGGTGGCCGACCGCGTCGACCACCGGCAGGGCGAGCAGGTCGTATTTCGAGATCAGCCGGGCGGCCTCCTCGCGGCTCGCCGTCGGCGACACCGCGAGCGGGCGGCGGCCGGCGGCGACCGAGAGCACGTTGTCCTCGGGGTTGCCCGAGATCAGCCGGCGCAGCGGCACCGCCTTGGTCAGCGCGCGGGTGCGCGGGTCGAGCACGAAGATCGCGTAGATCGTCTCGCGGGTCTTCTCGACGCGGCGGATGTGGTCGAGGGTCTGCGCCACGGTCCAGGTGCCGGGCACGGTGACGAACTCGGTGGTCATCAGCGAGCCGACGGTCTCCTCGCCGTAGGCGCTGAGGCGGTCGACGGCGCCGCGGGTCTCGGCGTCGAGGCGGGCGCGCAGGTCCGAGCGGCCGGGCTCCTCGATCTCGCGGAACACGTCGGTGACGCGGTCGGCCGACATGCCCGACAGGTAGGTGGCGACACGGTCGCGCGGCAGCATCTCGATGATGTCGGCGGCGTCGTCGAGCTCGGGCTGGTCGAGCACCTCGATCGCGCGATCGTGCGGCAGGCCGAGCAGGATCGCGGCGGCGACCTCCGGCGCCTCGGCGTTCAGCGCCTCGACGATGTCGGGCGCACGCTCGTCGGAGAGGCGCGCAGCCAGGACGGAGGGGTCGACGCGCGGATCGATCGGCACGACCGCGTCGGGGACCGGCAGGGGGGGGACCTGTTCAACCATGGGCCTCGCCTCGCGGGCCCGGCGGCGCGCCGTGCGGCACCGGCCGCGACCGGCTGCGCGGCGGAGCCCGGCGCGAGCCCTTCAGGGGCTCAGGCGGGATCGCGGCGTGCGGCCGGCCACGGCTCGGACGATCGGTCTGGCGTGTCGCTGGGCATCGGATCTTCGTGGGAATGGCGTGCGCGGATGCCGACGGCCGTCTCCGCGCGCGGCAGCCTGTGCGCCCGGCGGTGCGACGCGTCAAGCCGAAAGCGCGCCCCTCGGAGAGGGCGTGGCGGCAGGGGGCGGAATGGGGTTGGCGATTTGGCGCCACCGACACCATCTACCTGATCGGAAAGCCGAATTCAGCGTTTTGGAGATGAATGCCGGGGCGACCAAGCGCTCTCTCGGCGATCCTATGAGAAATATAAGTGTAGCGCCCGCTTGTATTGCGCCCAAGGTATCGCCTATCTTCCGGTCATCGAAGTTCACGAGGAGAAACGCCATGGCTTGGTCCGCCCCCATCGTTCAGGAATTCTGCGTCGGCATGGAAGTGACGAGCTACGAGTCCGCCGAGATCGACACCTTCAACTGAGCCGATGACCGGCTCGCGAGCGAGCCGGCAAGACGTCCCTTTCGCCCGCATCCCATTCAGGAGAATTCACATGACTTGGTCCGCCCCCGTCGTTTCCGAGATCTGCGTCGGCATGGAAGTCACCAGCTACGAGTCGGCCGAGATCGACACCTTCAACTGAGCTTTCGATCGGCCGCCGATGCGGCCGGTCTCGTGAGCGCCGCTCCCTCGGGGGCGGCGTTTTGCGTTGGTGCCGGGCGTGAAACGACGAAGCCGGCCGTCCCTCGCGGGCGGCCGGCTTCGTCGTGTTCGGCGTAACCGAGGTCTCACAGACGGTAGCGGATCTGGTCGGTCCAGAACCGCTCCAGGCGGCTGAGGGCGGTGTTGAGCCGGCCGAAATCGTCGTCGGAGATGCCGCCGATCGGCTGGATGGTGCGGGCGTGCTTGTCGTAGAGGCCCTGGATGATGTCGTGGACCATCCGGCCCTTGTCGGTGAGGCTGATGCGCACCGAGCGGCGGTCGGTCTTCGAGCGGGCGTGGTGCAGGTAGCCGGCCTCGACCAGCTTCTTGACGTTGTAGGAGACGTTGGAGCCGAGGTAGTAGCCCTTGGTCCGCAGCTCGCTGGCGGTGAGTTCCTTGTCGCCGATGTTGTAGAGCAGCAGCGCCTGAACGCTGTTGACGTCCTCGCGGCCGCGGCGCTCGAACTCGTCCTTGATCACGTCGAGCAGGCGGCGGTGCAGGCGCTCGACGAGGTGCAGGGCCTCGAGATACGAGCCGGCGACGGCTCCGGTCTCGGGAGCGGTGTTGGTATCCGAGATCTTGACGGCCTGGGACTTCATCTTGTGCCTCGCCCGAATTGTTTTGCCGGAGCCTTCTGCCGTCCGGCACCGCTCATGGGGTGAAACTAGGCGGCGGGGATGAAAACCGCTCTAAGAGACAGGATGAATTCGCGATTTACTTCTGTCGGTAAATGCAAAGTGAAGTGATTCGTATAACCACTCGTTTACCGCGCTTCCTGTGCCGCGAGCCAAGAAAAAACGAAGTAGAAGATCACGATACTGGACTCGACCAAGACCAGAATCAGCGGCGTCTGCAACAGTTGCGGCGTCAGGACGGCGAGCGTCAGCATCGAGGTCACCGCCAGCAGCCAGACCACGCCGCCCCAGGCGCTGGTGAGCCACAGGCCGATCGCCGCGTTGGCGTCAATCACCGCGAAGTAGATCAGCGCCGCCTGGCGCCCGAACGGCTCCAGCGCGAACGGGCGGTGCCCCGGCACCACATCGAGGATCGTCGCGAAGGAGAGCACGCTCTTGGCGAGCCACGCCAGGGCCGTCAGCCGCATGAACCAGACCAGCACCGTGTCCCAGGTGCTCTTGGGCGCGGCCGAGCGCCGCTCGATGCGGTCGCTCGGGGCCTCGCCGACCGCGCTGCCGCGGGTGATGCGTCCGACCTTGCGCATCAGGCGAACCGAGGCTCCGGCGCCTCGGACGGCCCGAAGGCAGCGGCGACCGCGGCGTGGTCGACGGCCTCGAGCGTCGCCGGCCGCCAGTCCGGCCGGCCGTCCTTGTCGATCAGCACGGCGCGGACGCCCTCGAAGAAGTCATGCCCGCGCATCAGGCGGGTGACGAGGCGGTATTCGGTCAGCACCGCGTCGGCGAAATCGAGATCCAGCCCGCGCCGCATCTGCTCGCGGGCGATGCACAGGCTTGTCGGGCAGCGGGTGCGCATCACGGCCGCGGTCTCCGCGGCGAAGGTCGAGCCCGATGCGGCCGCGCCGTCCAGCCGTCGCAGGATGTCCGCGACGTCGTCGGCGGCGAAGGCGTCGTTGATCAGGCCGCGCTCGGCGACGAGCGGCCCGGTCGGCGGGCGCGCGGCGCTGGTCTCGAGCGCGGCCGCGATCGGGCCGCCCTGGGCGAGCCGGTCGAGGATCGCGGCGAAATCCCGGGCGGGCGCGTAGGCGGTGGCCAGGCCGAGGGCGAGCGCGTCGCTCGGGCCGACCCGGCTGCCGGTGAGCGCGAGATAGGTGCCGACGCGGCCGGGCAGGCGCGGTAGGGCGTAGGTCATCCCGACATCGGGAAACAGGCCGATCCCGACCTCGGGCATGGCGAAGACATACGTCTCCGAGGCGACGCGGTGGGCCCCGTGGAGCGAGATGCCGACGCCGCCGCCCATCACCACGCCCTCGATCAGCGCGACGATCGGCTTCTCGTAGCGCTGCATCCGGGCGACGAGGCGGTACTCGGCCTGCCAGAACGCGAACACCTCGTCGAAGCGTCCCGCCTGGCCGCAGGCGTGGATGTGGCGGATGTCGCCGCCGGCGCAGAAGGCGCGCCCCCCGGCGCCGCGGATCGCCACGCGGGTGATGCCGGCATCCGACGCCCAGGCGTCGAGCTGCGCGTGCAGCGCGCCGATCATCCCGAGGGAGAGCGCGTTCAGGGCCTTCGGCCGGTCGAGGGTGACGAGACCGAGCGCGCCCCGCCGCTCGAACCGGATCTCGTCGTTGGCCGCTTCGGCTCCGCTCACGTCTCTCGATCCTCTCGCCGCGTGTCCGCTCAGCGGGGGTTAGAGGCCGTACCGGCCCGGGCGTCAACGCCGGGCACCGGCGCGGGTGTCAGGCCGGCGCTGGGTCCGCGTGCGATGCGGAGGGCAGACCCATGCGGCGGTAGAGTTCGGCCTGGACCGCGATGCTGGTGACAAGGGACAGGATATTCACCGGGCTCATCAGGGCCGGCTTCATCAGAGCCGACCTCACGACGGCCGCTTGGAGCCAAAGCGTCGCCGCGATGATCGCCAGGAGGACCGGCAGGAGCACGGCGCCGACGAGAAGCCCGGCGAACGTGATTTCCCAGACCCGTCCCTTCGTCGCCGAGACCGCGCCCGACAGGCTGAGCGGGAGGACGCCGAGGGCGCCGAGGGCGAGCGCGGGGCCGGCCAGCGTGAGCCGGATGCAGATCCACCAGCTCGGCACAAGCAGTCCCAGAACAAGGAGGACGGGGATCCCGAGCCGATCATGGAGGTTCCAGAGCCAGGCCGCTCCGCCGAGGAAGAGCAGGAGATCGAGGGCGACGACGTTGAGGATGGCGCGGCGCCGCGCGCCGGGTTTCGGGATCGACGGCGGCCCGACGTCCCACATCACCTCGTACAGCCGGACCTTGTAGGGCGCGACGAGGACGAAGACGGCCGCATGGAGCAGCAGCCACCATCCGGTCACGGCGGGCACGTCGTTCTCGTGGCGCATCAGGGCCTCCGCGCCGTCGCCCGCGAGCAGGATCACGAACGCGATCGCCGTCGCCGGCCCGAGCGCGCGCATCGCGCGAAAGCTCCGTCCGTACGCGGCCGGAATGATCCCCTCGAGCGTGAACGATGCCGTCATGAGCCCCCCGACCAACACCTCGACCGGCGAATCGAACGCCGGAGCGATGTGAAAGAATTCCGATCCGCTGCGGGATGTCACGTGCCGAGGCGACGGCGTCACGCAGGCGTGAACCGTTCGGGGACGCTGCCGCGCTGCGGGCGGGGCGCCTCCGGCGGCTCGTGACGTCGCGGCGCTTCGCCGGCTTCGCCCGCCCCGCCACTTATGCTACGCCGCGCCACCCGCGAACCGATCACAGCGAACGCGATCCCATGCCCTTCGAACACGCTTCCGACGACACGCCCCGGCCGCGCCCGCTCGCCGTGGAGACCGCGCGGGAGGGGACCCGCGCCGAGGGCCTGAAGATCACCCAGCGTCCGCGCCGCAACCGCAAGGCCGACTGGTCGCGGCGGCTGGTGCGCGAGAACACGCTGACGGTCGACGACCTGATCTGGCCGATGTTCGTGATCGAGGGGACGGGCCGGCGCGAGCCGATCGCCTCCATGCCCGGCGTCGAGCGCCTCAGCGTCGACGAGATCGTGCGCGACGCCGAGCGCGCCGCTCGCCTCGGCATCCCGGCGATCTCGTTCTTTCCCTATACGGAAGCGAGCTTGCGCGACCCCACAGGCTCCGAGGCCCTGAACCCGGACAACCTCGTCTGCCGGGCGGTGCGCGCGGTGAAGAAGGCGGTGCCGCAGATCGGCATCATGACCGACGTCGCCCTCGACCCCTACACCTCGCACGGCCATGACGGCCTGCTCTCGGACGGCGCGATCCTCAACGACGAGACCGTCGCTCTGCTGGTCGAGCAGAGCCTGATCCAGGCCGAGGCCGGTACCGACATCATCGCGCCCTCCGACATGATGGACGGGCGCGTCGGCGCGATCCGCGCCGGGCTCGACAAGGCCGGCTTCCTCGACGTGCAGATCATGGCCTACGCGGCGAAGTACGCCAGCGCGTTCTACGGCCCGTTCCGCGACGCGATCGGCACGCAGGCGGCGCTCGTCGGCGACAAGCGCACCTACCAGATGGACCCCGGCAACGGCCTGGAGGCGTTGCGCGAGGTCGCCCTCGACCTGGAGGAGGGCGCCGATTCGGTGATGGTGAAGCCCGGGCTGCCCTATCTCGACATCATCCGCCGGGTGAAGGACGAATTCGGCGTGCCGACCTTCGCCTACCAGGTGTCGGGCGAGTACGCGATGATCGAGGCCGCCAGCCGCAACGGCTGGCTCGACGGCGAGCGCGCCATGGTCGAGAGCCTGCTCGCCTTCAAGCGCGCCGGCGCTGACGGCGTGCTGACCTACTACGCCCCCCGCGTCGCCGAGCGGCTGCGCACCGGGGCGTGAGGCGCCGGCGGGGCAGGGGGGTCGTCGCCCTCGGGATCGTGCTCGGATTTCTCGGCGGTCTCGGCGCCTGCGAGAGCGCGGTGCAGCGCCAGCGCCTGTCCATCTGCCGGAAGGCGGTGCCCGCGCTCGTGCCGGACGAGACGGCGGTGCGGATCCTGCGCGCCGGCACCGGCGCGGCCCCCGACAGCATCCGCGTCGACTACGTGCTCGGTCACCATCCCCACTATGCGTTGTGCCGCTTCAACGCCGGGGCCGTGCTCGACGGCATCTCCACCGACCGCACGACACTGTCGGAGGCCTCCCTCTACCTGCTCAAGCGCTACTATCTCGACACGCCGGACGCCGATGAGCCCAAGCAGAAGATACCTTGAGCGCTCGGCGCTCGAAGGAGGTTAGCGTCACGTAGTCTCTACGGTGACGTGTTTTGAGGCAGACGAACGGCGGCTTGCTTGCAAGAGAAGCAATTACAACTCAAGCCAGCAAAAATTAACAGCAGCCCATGCCTCGAGCTTTTAAGATTTGTGAAAATATTACAGTCCTAAGTCTATTTCACTACGGATTCATACAACCTTCTCCCCATAGGTACGCGTCGGCGTGCCCGCGGCGGCGCGCCCAGGAAATTCCATGGTCCCCCAGCGCATCTCCGAAGATGTCGGCCTCGCGGAACTGGTCGACCGCTCCACCGGCCAGCTGAAGACCTCGACCCGAGCCAGCATCGGCGCGATCAACACCATCACCCGCCGCATGCATCTGCTGGCGATGAACGCCATGATCGAGGCGGCGCATGCCGGCACGCAGGGCGCGGGCTTCTCGGTGGTGGCGCAGGAGGTGCGCCAGGTCGCCGGCGAGATCGACGGCCTCGCCTCGGCGCTGGGCACGAAGCTCGGCGACGGCGTCGACACGCTGACCCGCGCCGTCGGCCAGCTCGCCGACCACGCCCGCGCCACGCGTTGCGTCGATCTCGCCCTCAACGCCGTCGAGGTGATCGACCGCAATCTCTACGAGCGCACCTGCGACGTCCGCTGGTGGGCGACGGATGCCGCGATCGTCGACGCCGCCTCCGATCCGACCGAGGCGGCCGCCGCCCATGCGAGCCGGCGCCTCGGCGTCATCCTGTCGTCCTACACGGTCTATCTCGACCTCTGGCTGTGCGACCTGCACGGGCGCGTGATCGCCGGCGGGCGCCCGGACCGCTTCGCCGTCCAGGGCCGCGACGTCCGCAACGAGGCGTGGTTCGCCAAGGCGCGCGCCCTGACCTCGGGCGACGACTTCGCGGTCGCCGACATCGCGCGCTGCGCCGGGCTCGGCGGTGCGCAGGTCGCGACCTACGTCGCCTCGGTCCGCGCGGACGGCGAGGCGCACGGCAAGCCCCTGGGCTACCTCGCGATCCATTTCGACTGGGAGCCGCAGGCCCGCGCGATCGTCGAGGGTGTCCGCCTCGCGCCCGACGAGCGGGCATCGAGCCGCGTGATGCTGCTCGACGCGCGCCATCGCGTCATCGCCTGCTCGCGGGGCCGCGGCATCCTCACCGAGCGCTACCCGCTGCAGGTCGACGCCGCCGCCAGCGGGCATTACCGTGATCCCCAGGGGCGCTTGGTCGCGTACCACGCCACGCCCGGCTACGAGACCTATGCCGGCCTCGGCTGGTGCGGCGTCATCGAGCAGGCGGCCGGCTGAGCCGAGGGGGCGGGCCTTGAGGGAGATCGGGGCGATTCCCATGTGACGGTCCAGCGACGTCACGCGAGATCACGGCCATGCTGAACCCCCGCTCCGATTACGCCCGCCCGTTCGAAGCGCCGAGCTACCTGCCCCCCGTGACGATGCCGGCGGTCCGCGCCAGCCTCGGCGGCCGCACGGTCGCCTACCTGCTCGACATCCTGTTCATCCTCGGCTTCAGCGTCCTGCTCTGGGTCGCGATCGCCTTCCTCGGCGTGGTCACCTTCGGCCTCGGCTGGGCGCTGTTCGCGGTCCTGCCGGCGAGCGGCGTGATCTACAGCGCGATCACCGTCGGCGGCTCGCGCCAGAGCACGCTCGGGATGCGGATGATGGGCCTGCGCGTCGTCGCGCCGGAGACCGGGCGGCCGGTCGACCTGATCACCGCCGCGGTCCACGCGCTGCTGTTCTACGTCGCGATCTCGACCTTCCTGCTGTGGTTCGTCGATCTCGCCTTCGGCCTGGTCCGCAGCGATCGCCGCCTCGGCCACGACGTGCTCCTCGGCCTCGCCGTCGTGCGCGCCGGCTGACGTCGCGACCGCGCCGGCAAACGGTTTCGGCCGCGCGGACCGGCGCGGCGAAATTGTCGCCTCGGCTTGGCCGGCAACCCATTGAGCGCGGCCACGGCCGCGTTACACTGCAGCGGCGGCCCGGCGCAGGAACCCGTGGCGAGAGGGCAGCGCGAAGCGTGACGAGCCACCCGCGCGACACACCGCAATTCTACCTGACGGCACCGTCGAACTGCCCCTACCTGCCGGGGCAGGAGGAGCGGAAGGTGTTCACGCACCTCGTCGGCCGTCGCGCCCGCGATCTCAACGAGATCCTGACGCAGGGCGGCTTCCGCCGCTCGCAGACCATCGCCTACCGCCCGGCCTGCGAGACCTGCCGCGCCTGCATCTCGGTGCGCGTGGTGGTGTCCGACTTCGTCGCCAGCGGCAGCCAACGCCGGATCCTGTCGCGCAGCGCCGACCTCGTCGGCACGCCCGAGCCGAACCGCCCGGCCTCCGAGCAGTACGCCCTGTTCCGCCGCTACCTCGACGCCCGCCACGGCGACGGCGGCATGGTCGACATGACGGTGCTCGACTACGCGATGATGATCGAGGACAGCCACGTCGACACGCACCTCGTCGCCTATCGCCGGCGCGGGCCCGACACCGCGATCCACGGCCGCGGCGTCGGCGGCTTGGTGGCGCTCTGCCTCACCGACGTGCTCTCCGACGGCCTGTCGATGGTGTACTCGTTCTACGACCCGGCGGAGGCCCACCGGTCGCTCGGGACCTACATGATCCTCGATCATATCCGGCGCGCCCACGAGATGGGCCTGCCGTACCTCTACCTCGGCTACTGGGTCGAGGGCTCGCGCAAGATGGACTACAAGGCCCGCTTCCTGCCGCAGGAGCGGTTGCAGCCGCAGGGTTGGGTGCGGGTCGAGCCGAAGGCGTAACGCCAGCGCGGTCAGCAGGGCCGGCCCTGCGGTGCGTTCACCTCCCGGCTCAGCCGTGCTAGGCGCGCGGCACGATACGCCCGCGAGATCCGAGACGCCGATGATCCCCCGCTACAGCCGCCCCGCGATGACGGCGATCTGGTCGCCCGAATCCCGCTTCCGGATCTGGTTCGAGATCGAGGCGCACGCCACCACGGCGCTCAGCGAGATCGGCGTCGTGCCGAAGGAGGCCGCTGACAAGGTCTGGGAGAAGGGCCGCGACGCGGTGTTCGACGTGGCCCGCATCGACGCGATCGAGGCGGTGACCAAGCACGACGTCATCGCCTTCCTCACGCATCTGTCGGAGATCGTCGGGCCGGAGGCGCGCTTCGTCCACCAGGGCATGACCTCGTCGGACGTGCTCGACACCTGCCTCAACGTCCAGCTCGTCCGCGCCGCCGACATCCTGATCGCCGACGTCGATGCGCTGCTCGCCGCCCTGAAGCGCCGCGCGCTCGAGCACAAGCTCACCCCGACCATCGGCCGCTCGCACGGCATCCACGCCGAGCCCGTCACCTTCGGCCTCAAGCTCGCCCAGGCCTACGCCGAGTTCGCGCGCAACCGCGCCCGGCTGGTGTTGGCGCGGGAGGAGATCGCCACCTGCGCGATCTCGGGCGCGGTCGGCACCTTCGCCAACATCGATCCGCGGGTCGAGGCCTACGTCGCCGAGAAGATGGGGCTGACGGTCGAGCCGGTCTCGACCCAGGTCATCCCGCGCGACCGGCACGCGATGTTCTTCGCGACGCTCGGCGTCGTCGCCTCGTCGCTCGAGCGGCTCGCGATCGAGGTGCGTCACCTGCAGCGCACCGAGGTGCTGGAGGCCGAGGAGTTCTTCTCGGAAGGCCAGAAGGGCTCTTCGGCGATGCCGCACAAGCGCAATCCGGTGCTGACCGAGAACGTCACCGGGCTCACCCGCATGGTGCGCGCCTACGCGCTGCCGGCGATGGAGAACGTGGCGCTCTGGCACGAGCGCGACATCTCGCACTCCTCCGTCGAGCGGATGATCGGGCCGGATGCCACCGTCACCCTCGACTTCGCGCTCGCCCGCATGACGGGGGTGATCGACAAGCTGCTGATCTACCCGGCCCAGATGCAGAAGAATCTCGACCGGCTCGGCGGCCTCGTCCACTCGCAGCGCGTGCTGTTGGCCCTGACGCAGGCGGGCGTCAGTCGCGAGGACGCGTATCGCCTCGTCCAGCGCAACGCGATGCCGGTCTGGCGCGGGGAGGGCGACTTCCTCGCCCTGCTAAAGGCCGATACCGAGGTCACGGCGGCCCTGTCGCCCGAGCAGATCGAGGAATGCTTCGATCTCGGCTACCACTTCAAGCACGTGGACACGATCTTCTCGCGGGTCTTCGGGGACGGCTGAACCCCGCACGAATCCTGCTTGGAACGATTTCGACCGGTCATCGCAAAGGGCATCCGCCGTGGCGTCACCCCGCATCGTTTACCTCAACGGCGAATTCCTGCCCTTCGACGAGGCCCGCGTGCCGGTGATGGATCGCGGGTTCCTGTTCGCGGACGGGATCTACGAGGTCTCGGCGATCATCGACGGGCGCCTCGTCGACAACGCGGCGCATCTTGCCCGCCTCGACCGGTCGCTCGGCGAGATCGGCATCCGCAACCCGCACGATGCGGCCGCCTGGGAGCGCCTGCAGACCGAGCTCGTCGCCCGGAACGGCGTCGTCGAGGGGCTGGTCTACATGCAGGTCACGCGCGGCGTGCACGAGCGCGACTTCGCCTTCCCGCCCGCCGGCACGCCGCCGACCGTGATGATGTTCACGCAAGCCAAGACCGTGCTCGCCAACACGCTGGCCGAGACCGGCGCCAAGGTGGTCACGGTCGAGGACCTGCGCTGGAAGCGGCGCGACATCAAGTCGGTCGCCCTGCTCGCACAGGTGCTGGCCAAGCAGGCGGCCGCGGAGGCCGGCGTCGCCGAAGCCTGGATGGTCGAGGACGGCGCGGTCACGGAGGGCTCGTCCTCCACCGCCTTCATCGCGACCAGGGACGGCCGCCTCGTCACCCGCCCGCTCTCGACCGCGCTCCTGCCCGGCATCACCCGCGCCGCGGTGATGCGGCTCGCCGCCGAGACCGGCCTGACGGTGGAGGAGCGCCTGTTCTCCGTCGAGGAGGCCTACGCGGCGGCGGAGGCGTTCTACACCAGCGCCTCGGCCTTCGTGATGCCGGTCGTCGCCATCGACGACCGCACGATCGGCGAGGGCGTCCCCGGCCCCATCGCCCGCCGCCTGCGCGAGCTCTACATCGCGATGGCGCGGGGGAGCTGAGGAGACCTTTCGCGACCCAGTCGGAGACATTTTTCGCCGCGCCTTCGCTCCCCCCTGGAGCGGGGGAGGGTGGGCCTCGCGTCAGCGAGGGTCGGGAGAGGGAAGCGACAGGTCCGGATGGCGCGCTCCCCTCTCCCGACCCGCTTCGCGGGCCACTCTCTCCCGCAGAGGGGGGAGCGAAGCGGCGCTCGATTCGAACGAGGCATCCGCGTCCCAAAAGATCGCGACAGGAACGGTTCCCCGGCCTCGGTGTTTGCTTCCCGATCGCGAACGAGAGGGAGGTCTTCGTTGTCAAAGGTCCTAACGGGGCTCGCCGCCTCGGTCTTCGCGCTGGTCGCCACGGCCGCGCTCGCCCAGAATCCCGATGCGCCGCTGAAGGGTCGCGACAGCGATCCGGTGCTGCCGCCCCAGAACCAGACGCCGCCCGATCGCGTACGCCCGAATGCCGACACGCCGCCGGCCGATTCCACGCTCAGCGACAAGCTGCGGCAGAGCGACGGCGTCATCAAGCCGCCGGGCAACGCGGCCCCCGGCATGGTGGTCGAGCCGCCGAACCCGAACGCCGGCTCCATGCCGGTGATCAAGCCGGGCGAGCTGCCGGGGCAGAAGCCCGGAACCGAAGCCAAATAGGCTCCGCGCCGAAGCTCGTCCCCTGCCGGTTCGACACGGCGGGGGCGGTTTGCTTGATTTCCCGGACCGGATCGCGGAAACACCCTCACGGCAACGGGTTTTCTCTCGCGCGGCGCAACGCCGGGCGCCCGCGAACGGGCCACGGGTCTGAAGGCACGCATGGCGAACGTCGTCGTCGTAGGCGCCCAATGGGGCGATGAGGGCAAGGGCAAGATCGTCGACTGGCTCTCCGAGCAGGCCGACATCGTGGTCCGCTTCCAGGGCGGCCACAATGCCGGGCATACGCTCGTCATCGACGGCGTGACCTACAAGCTGGCGCTGCTGCCCTCGGGCGTGGTGCGCGGCGGCAAGCTCTCGGTGATCGGCAACGGCGTCGTCGTCGACCCGTGGCACCTCGTCGACGAGATCGCCCGCATCCAGGCGCAGGGCGTCGAGGTCTCGCCGCGATCCCTCCGCATCGCCGACAACGCGACGCTGATCCTGCCGCTGCACCGCGAGCTCGACCATTTCCGCGAAACCGCTAACGCCGGGCTGAAGATTGGCACGACGAAGCGCGGCATCGGCCCGGCCTACGAGGACAAGGTCGGCCGCCGCGCGATCCGCGTGGTCGATCTCGCCGATGCCGACACCCTGCCGGCCAAGATCGAGCGGGTGCTGACCCACCACAACGCCCTGCGCCGCGGCCTCGGCATCGCCGAGGTCGACGCGGGCGCCCTGCTATCCGAATTGAAGGCGATCGCGCCGACGATCCTGCCCTATGCCTGCCCGGTCTGGGCGCTGCTCGACGAGGAGCGCCGCGCCGGCAAGCGCATCCTGTTCGAGGGCGCGCAGGGCGCGCTGCTCGACGTCGACCACGGCACCTATCCCTTCGTCACCTCGTCGAACATCGTCGCGGCGCAGGCGGCGACCGGCTCGGGCCTCGGCCCGGGCGCGATCGGCTACGTGCTCGGCATCGCCAAGGCCTACACCACCCGCGTCGGCGAAGGCCCGTTCCCGACCGAGCTGTTCGACGAGATCGGCGAGACCATCGGCCGGAAGGGCCGCGAGTTCGGCGTCAACACCGGGCGCAAGCGCCGCTGCGGCTGGTTCGATGCGGTGCTGGTGCGCCAGACCGTGCGGACCTCGGGCATCGACGGCATCGCCCTGACCAAGCTCGACATCCTCGACGGGTTCGAGACGATCGAGGTTTGCACCGGCTACCGCCTAGACGGCGCGGTCATCGACCACCTGCCGGCGAGCCAGGCGGCGCAGGCCCGGGTCGAGCCGATCTACGAGACGATCCCCGGATGGTCGGAGACGACCGCCGGCGCCCGCTCCTGGGCCGAGCTGCCGGCGCAGGCGATCAAGTACGTCCGGCGCATCGAGGAGCTGATCGGCTGCCCGGTGGCGCTCCTCTCGACGTCGCCCGAGCGCGACGACACCATCCTGATGCACAATCCCTTCGAGGATTGATCGTCCGGTCCGCGCGACGCGCGGACCGCGAACCCGCGGATCCCTGAGGACATGGCCGATTACTACCCGTTGCTGGCGCGGGCGCTCGATGCCCTGCCCGACCGGACGCCGGCCATGCGCAAGGCGGTCTACGAGCGCGCGCGCAACGCCCTGATCGGCCAGCTCCGCTCCCTCGACCCGCCGCTGCCCGAGGCGGACATCGATCTCGAGCGGCAGGCGCTCGACAACGCCATCGCGCGGCTGGAGGTCGATTACGGCGCACCCGCGCCCGCACCGGAGGAAGCCCCGCCGCCCGCGCCGGCGATCGTGCCGCCTCCGCCGCCGCAACCGCCGATCCCCGAGCCGACCCCGGCGCCGCTGCCGGCCCCCGTGCTCGAGCCCGAGCCGCAGCTCGAAGCCACGCCGTTCCTCCCGCCGGCTCCGCCCCCGTCCTTCCTGCCGAAGCCGCCGGAGGAGCCGCGCGAGGCCGCCGTGCCGATCACCGCGCGCAAGCCCAAGGGCGCGGATCCGATCCCCGAGCCGGAGCCTGCCGCGGTCCAGCCGGCCGAGGCCGTCGACGATCCGATCGCCGCCAACGATGCGGCGAACGGGCGGCAGCGCCCGCGCATCGACGTGGTGGCGCCGCGCGGCGGGCGCTCGCGGATGCTGCGCAACGCATTCGTCGGCATCGTCCTGACGGTGGTGATCGGGCTGATCGCGGTCGCGGCGTTCCTGCTGCGCGACAAGCCGGCGAACCTGCCCTCCGGCGGTGCCGAGACGGCGGAAACCCAGCCGGAGGGCGCCGAGACGAAGTTCTCGGACCGGATCGGCGGCGACCCCGCCCCGAAGGCATCGCCGCCGGCCGTCGCGACGGACCAGGCCGGGTCGCGCAATCCCGCGAGCCCGCCGAGCCAACCCGGGATCGCGGTTGCGCAGCGCGCCGTCCTGATCGAGGAGAACACCGCGGGCCAGAACGCGGCGCCGACCTCGACGACCGGCCGCGTGGTCTGGCGCCTCGATTCCGTTCCCGGCGAGCAGGGCCAGCCCCTGGAGACGGCGATCGTCGCCACGGTGACGGTGCCGGAGGCCGGCCTCACGCTGGTCATGACGATCCAGCGCAACCTCGACCAGACCCTGCCGGCCTCGCACACCATCAATCTCGTCTTCACCGGCACCGGCGCGGACGGCGAGAAGCGCTCGGTGCAGGATATCGGCCTGCTTCAGGCCAAGGACGACGAGGCCGCCCGCGGTTCGCCGGTCTCGGGCCTACCGGTCCGCGTGCGGGAGAACCTGTTCCTGATCGGGCTGTCGTCGCTGCGCGGCGACGTCGACCGCAACACCGACCTGCTGCTGCACAAGCCCTGGTTCGACATCGCGATCCGCTACGCCAGCGGGCAGCGCGCCGTGCTCAATTTCGAGAAGGGCAGCGCCGGCACGCAGGTGGTGCAGGAGGCGTTCGACCAGTGGAAGTGAGCTGACCGCTCCAACGGAAGGCCGTGCCGCCCTCCCCGTATGGGGGGAGGGGACATGCCCGGATGTCGCCGCCGACGCTGGTCTAGGCGTCACGCACCCATGCGCGGCAATTCCCGCGTCGCGAGGTTGCGCTTGACCGCTTCCTGAACCTTCTCGAACGCCCGCACCTCGATCTGGCGGACCCGCTCACGCGAGACGCCGAACTCGCCCGAGAGGTCCTCCAGGGTGATCGGATCGTCGGCGAGGCGCCGCGCCTCGAAGATGCGACGCTCACGGGCGTTGAGCACCAAAAGCGCGTCGCGCAGCGCCGAAAGCCGGTTCTGGCCTTCCTGCTCGCCTGCCAGCACCGTCTCCTGGCTCGGCGCGTTGTCGACGAGCCAATCCTGCCACTCGCCCTCGCCCTCCTCGCGCAGGGGCGCGTTGAGGGAGGTGTCGCCGGACAGGCGGCGGTTCATGTCGATCACGTCCTGCTCGGGCACGCCGAGCCGGGTCGCGATCTGCGCCACCTGATCCGGCTTGAGGTCGCCCTCCTCGAGCGCCGAGATCTTGCCCTTGGCCTTGCGCAGGTTGAAGAAAAGCTTCTTCTGGTTGGCGGTGGTGCCCATCTTCACGAGCGACCACGAGCGCAGGATGTATTCCTGGATCGCCGCCTTGATCCACCACATCGCGTAGGTCGCTAGGCGGAAGCCCTTGTCGGGATCGAAGCGCTTGACCGCCTGCATCAGGCCGACATTGCCCTCGGACACGACCTCGCCGATCGGCAGCCCGTAGCCGCGATAGCCCATGGCGATCTTGGCGACGAGGCGCAGGTGCGAGGTGACGAGGCGGTGCGCCGCCTCGCGGTCGCCGCCGTCGCGCCAGTTCTTGGCCAGCGTGAACTCTTCCGTCGGCTCCAGCATCGGGAACTTGCGGATCTCGTCGAGGTAGCGCGACAGGCCACCTTCGTTGGCGAGCACGGGCAATGCGCCGGCCATGGCATTCTCCTTGACGATGGTCCCCCTGGCGGGCGGACACTCTGGTGCGGAGCACCGCTTCTCAAGCCGGCTCTCCGAATCCCCATGGTAGAGGGGAAAACTCCGAGCCGGTAGCGGGTCCGCGACGCGAACATAGACCTCAACGCATCACGCCTCCGGAAGGTCGAACCTGTCACGATCGGTCGCGGGCCTCGGTGCGGTTTCACACGCTGGTCCTTGACCGTGGGCCGGCGGCTACGCGGCTCAGCGCTCCGCCAGCGCCGCCACCAGCCGCGTCATCTCCGGCGGGAGCTGGCTCTCGAAGCGGAGGTGCTCGCCGGTGCGCGGATGGGCGAAGCCGAGCAGCGCCGCGTGCAGCGCCTGCCGCCCGAGGGCCTTCAGCGCGGCCTGCGCGGTCTCCGACAGCCGCGCCGCCTTGGTGATGAAGGCGCCGCCGTAGACCGCATCCCCCAGGAGCGGATGCCCGCGATGGGTCATGTGCACGCGGATCTGGTGCGTGCGCCCGGTCTCGAGCCGGCAGCGGACCAGGGCGGCCTCGGGGTAGGCCGCCTCGACCGCGTAGTGCGTCACTGCGTGCCGGCCCTCCTCGGGGCGCACCACCGCGATCTTCTCGCGGTTCTTGCGGCTGCGGTCGAGGTTGGCGTCGATGGTGCCCACTCGTGGCTCGGGCAGGCCCCAGACCAGGGCGAGATAGGCCCGCTCCAGCGGCCCGTTACGGCCGTGGTCGGCGAACTGCGCGGTGAGGCCCTTGTGGGCGGCGTCGTTCTTGGCGACGACGATCAGCCCGCTCGTGTCCTTGTCGAGCCGGTGGACGATGCCGGGCCGGCGCACGCCGCCGATCCCCGACAGGCTCGCCCCGCAATGGCCGATCAGCGCGTTGACGAGGGTGCCGGCCGCGTGCCCGGGCGCCGGATGGACCACCAGCCCGGCCGGCTTGTCGATCACGACGAGGTCGTCGTCCTCATAGGCGATGACGAGGTCGACCGCCTCCGCCTGCGGCTCGGCCGACACCGCCTCGGGCAGCACCACCGCGAGCACCGTGCCCGGCCCGACCTTCACCGCCGAATCCAGGATCGTCACCCCGTCGCGGCGGACGTGGCCCGCCTTGACCAGATCCTGCAACCGCGCCCGCGACACGTCGGGAAAGGCGATCGCCAACGCCCTGTCGAGGCGAACCCGCTCCGCCTCCGGCCCGATCACCGCCTGCCGCTCGCCTTCGATCTCGAAACCCTGCAACACGCCACTCCTCACGACCCGGCGAAAAAGGCTCCGCCCGGGTCTTGCTCCATCGCCGTACCGTCGCTATACGAACGCCTCGCCGGCCGATAGCTTCATCAGCCGCAGCGACCGCGCCCATCGTCTAGCGGTTAGGACAGGTCCCTCTCACGGATCAGACCGGGGTTCGATTCCCCGTGGGCGCGCCATTTGCGTACAAAACTGCGAACACCGGGTACGTCTGCGCCGCCGGCTCCAGTCATGGCAGTTTCCAAGCCCTCCTTGTCGCCGACGATGCGGATCACGTCCTCTCCGACCTCCACCCAGTCGACGATCGCCTGAAGCCATGCCTTTCGAAACGGGATCTCGCCCGACGTCACGTGCTCGCGCATCAAGCGCCCGAAGCGCTCGATCGTTTCAGGGCTGATCTCGGCAGAGCCCGGGCTGGTATCACGGATCCGGCCGAGCGCAGCCTTCGCCAGATCCCGTTCCGCCCGCAAAGCGGAGAGCCGCTCTTGCAGGAGGTCGTCCGGCTCGTCCTCACCGTTTTCCACGAGCCGGTAAAGCCGCCGCAGCTTCTCCTCCGCCAGCGTGAGTTCGCTGCGCAGCGCAGCCACGCGGCCATCGACCTCTGCCGCCTGCTGAGCCTTGAGCGCCCACAGCGAAGCCAAAGTCGCCCGTAGGCGTTCGGGCTGCAGCAGTTCGGCCACGAGGTGGTCGGTGACGAGCGTATCGAGCGTCGCCATTCGAATCGAGCGGCCCGGGCAGCCCGTCGCACCCTGAGGCGCCTTCGTCGAGCAACTGTAGTAGGTGTGCACCTTCTTCGATTTCGAGGTCCCGGTCCGCATTGTCATCGCGCCGCCGCACGTCGTGCGCGTCGCAAGTCCGGTGAGCAGGATCGGCCCCGTCACCACGCGTGCGGGCGTGACACGCGGGTTGTGGGCGTTCAGCGTCGTCTGCACCGCGTTGGACACGTCATGCGCGATGAAAAGCAAATGTCGGGTTCATCCTGAAAGCAGCGTGACGAACGTCAGCGATTGCTCAAGCCGCGGCCTTCATGCCCGTCAGGAAACTGAGGAACTCGAGATGGGGCAGCGGACGGCTGACGTGATAGCCTTGAACCTGGCTGCATTGGGCCTCGGCGACGAACGCGTACTGTTCCGCCGTCTCCACACCTTCGACGGTGGTCGTCATACCCAGGCACGCGCCCATGGTGATGATGGCCCGGACGATCGCCGCACTCTCCGTATCCTCAGGCAGGAGACGAACGAAGGAACGATCGATCTTGATCTTCGAGAACGGGAAGCGGCGCAGATAGCTGAGTGAGGAATACCCGGTCCCGAAGTCGTCCATCGCGAGGCTGACACCAAGCGCCTTGAGCTTCGTGAGCATCGAAAGGGTCCGTTCCTCGTCGTCGAGCATGACGCCTTCCGTGATTTCGAGTTCGAGACGGCCCGCCTCAAGCCCGGTCGCTTCGAGGGTCGCAGCGACCGTTTCCGCGAGACGGTCGTCGCGGAACTGAACGGGCGAGAGATTGACCGCCACCTTGATCGCGCTGGACCACGTCGACGCCTGCGTACAAGCCGTTCGCAGCACCCAGGCACCCAGGTGCAAGATGAGGCCGGTCTCCTCGGCCAGGGGGATGAACTCGATCGGCGGAATGAGGCCGCGTACAGGGTGACGCCAGCGGACCAGGGCTTCCGCTGCGGTCACTACCCCGGTCTCGGCATCGACGAGCGGCTGGTAGTGGACCTCGAACTCGCCGACCTCGAGGGCGCGGCGCATGTCGGCTTCCAAACGGATGCGCGCCTGCATGCGTTCGGCAAGCGCGGGCTCGAACAGGCAAAAAGATCCCTTGCCCTCACCCTTAACCTTGTAGAGGGCGAAATCGGCATTGCGGAGCAGTTGCTCGGGTTGGCTGCCGTTCAGCGGAGCCATCGCGATACCGATGCTGACGCCGACATGAACCAGCTGCCCGTCGAGCAGGAAGGGTCGATCGATCGCCTCCACGAGGGCAACCGCCAGGGATTCCGCAGACGCGACGCCGACGGAGCCCAGAAGCAGGATGGCGAACTCGTCCCCGCCGAGACGTGCCACGATGTTGGTTTCGCCGACGACGGCTTGCAGCCGCGCGGCGACCTTGCGCAGGAGGTCGTCGCCCATGCCGTGACCGAGCGTATCGTTGACGAACTTGAACCGATCGAGATCGAGCATCAGCACGGCGAAGCCGCCTTCCCCGTTCCGCAAGGTCGCGGAATGGTGGGTCAGCAGGTCGCCGAAGCGAGCCCGGTTGGGCAACCCAGTCACGGTGTCCGTGAAGGCGAGCGTCCGAAGCCGTGCTTCCGATTGCAGGCGCTCCCGTTGGTCCCGGAAGGCGATCACGGTCTGGCGCTTGTGGCCGAGCGAGATGTCTTTCCGTACGACGCGGACCGGGACATGCCCACCCGCGGCGTCGACGAGCTCGACTTCGCGTTCCTCGTGTTCCGGGAGGTCGCCCAGCACCAGTCCGGGGAGCAGGCGTTTCACGTTGCACCCGACCAACTGTGCCTGAGTCAGGCCGGACATCTCCTCAAGGCTACGATTGGCCGTCGTCACGACTTCGCCGTCGCATACGGCGAGGCCTTCGAGCGAAAGGCTTGCCAGCTCCCGCAGACGCGCGCTGTCCCTGCGCAGCTGCGCCCGGGCATTCAAGGCGGACCGCAAGCCGAAGAAGGCGAGGCTGAGCAGGCCGAACGAGACGAGCGCGATGATCGGGGCGATCGTCTCCGGGGCGATGGCGGAGGCGGGCAATGCCACCCGAGGGTCGTAGGCGATGGTGACCGCGGTCATACCGGCGAGATGCAGGACCACGATCGAACCGAACAGCAGGGGGCCGGCGAAACGTCGGCGGGAGCGATCGCGCTCACCCGCCATGATCAGGGCGAGGCCGGAAAGACCGAGGCTCAGGAGCACGGATGGGGCGATGAAGCCCCAGTCCCAGGTGACGTGCCCCGTCACCCGATATGACGCCTGTCCGACGTAATGGAGGGCGGTGACGCCCGAACCCAGGATGACGCCTGCCACGAAGCGGGGCGCACGCGCGCGCTGGCCGATGGAGAGGCCGACCCCGGTGCCGATCCCCCCGATCACGAGGAACAGCGAGACTGCCGTCAGGATCGGTTCGAAGCCGGCTGCCATGCCGGGTCGATAGGCGAGCAGGGCGATCATGTGGGTCGCCCACGCGGTACAGCCGGCGGCGACGATACTGACGATGCCCCATTTGCGCCGAGCTACGCCTTCCGAACGCGCCGCATGAGCGGCGATAGCGGATGAGGCGTAGATGCCGACGCTGCATACGACTGCGGCCAACAGCAACAGCTGCTCGTCGTGGAAGTCTCGAACGCAAGTCACGATCGAATGCATGTCGACTTCACTGGTGAAATCAGAGTCGGAAGTGTCCGGTGATCAGAGGTGGCCATCGCACCTGGCTGCGATGGCTTTGCTCGCACCTTTTTATGGTTGCGCCTTTGGGTGTGGACCGAGCAGAGTTTTGCCGTGTGGGATCAGGAGCTCGACTTCCGCTAGGGCTCGCACGGAGATGTCTTTCAGGTCGTCGGTGGAGGGACCAAAGCTCGGGTGCATCTGCAACGAAGACGCCCAAAATCTTTCGGTGCCCGATCGTAATGTCTCTCGTTGAGCGCGTAGGCCTTGGAGCAGCAAGCGAACCGGCACTGCGTTGGTGGATCCGTTTTCCTGATCGGCATCCACGATCGTATCCCGTGCGCTTGAGCCGACGACCGATCGCGTCGGCTTGGACCATCGGACAAGAGAAGCGAACTCAGCGCTCATCTCGTCCGCGCCTGGGACGACGTCTCTAGACAGCCGCTCGTGCTGCCTGGCGAACCTTTCGGGTGGCTTGATCGACCTGCTCGCTTGCCCGGGCGATGTCCTCCATGCTTCCGGCGATCGTCGTCACCCCGTGGGCGGCCGTATGCATGCTTCCCGACATCTCCCGGGTCACGGCGGACTGTTCCTCCACAGCAGCGGCGATGGCGCCCGACACCTCATCGAGCGAGCGTATCGTTCCCTGGATGGAGCCGATAGCATCCACGGCTTCGCGTGCGGCGGCCTGTGTGGCGGAGATCTGCCCACGGATTTGGTCGGTCGCCTTGGCGGTCTGCTCAGCCAAAGCCTTCACCTCGGAGGCGACCACCGCGAAACCTTTCCCGGCCATGCCGGCGCGCGCTGCTTCGATGGTCGCGTTCAAGGCCAAGAGGTTGGTCTGCGCGGCGATGCCCTGGATCAGCGTCACCACGTCGCCGATCTGCGCCGCCTGGCCGCTCAGCCCGGCGACGATGCTGCCCGTGCGCTGTGCCTGCTCGACCGCCTGGGCGGCCATCCGCGCGGCATGGCTCACCTGCTGGCTGATTTCGCCGACCGAAGCCGATAACTCCTCCGCGCCCGAGGCGACGCACTGGATGTCGTTGGACACCTGCCCCACCGTGCCGGCGGTCTCGGCCGTCTGACGGGTGACGTTCTCGACGGCTTGGCCGATCGCGTCGAGATCGGTGCCGATCGCCTGTTGCGCTTCGGCGCGACGCTGCCGCTCGTGCACCTGGGCCGTGATGTCGGTCGCGAACTTCACCACCTTGATCGGAACCCCATCGCGATCACGGATCGGATTGTATGTTGCCTGGATCCAGACCTCACGCCCCCCCTTGGCGATCCGCCGGAACTCGCCCGACATGAACTCGCCGCGTCCCAGCTCAGCCCAGAAGTTGCGATAAGCCTCCCCCGTCCGTTCGTCCGCATCGACGAACATGCTGTGTCGCTGCCCGCGGATCTCATCGAGCCGGTAGCCGACGGCAGCGAGGAAGTTGGCGTTGGCCGTCAGGACGGTGCCGTCGAGAGAGAACTCGATCACCGCCTGCGAGCGGTTGAGGGCAGCAAGCTGGCCTTCATGGTCGATCGCGCGCTGAACCTGCGAGGTGATGTCGGACGCGAACTTGACGATCTTGCGAACGCGGCCGGCGCGGTCCAGCACTGGATTATAGGTCGCCTGAATCCAGATCGCACGACCATCGTTGGCAATGCGCTTGAACTCGCGGGTCTGGGACTCCCCTTTGCGCAATGCGTCCCAGAACGCGTGATAGGCCGGCGCGTCGCGCTCTGCCGGCGTGACGAGCTTGCGGTGGTTCTGGCCCTTCAGTTCCGCCAGCGTGTAGCCAACGAGGCCGAGGAAGTTCGCATTGGCATCGAGGATCGTGAAATCGGGGGCGAACGCGATGCGGGCGCGCGAGCGGTCGATGGCCTCGAACAGCGCACGGAAAGAGCTATCGAACAAGCGCACCAACAGACTCCCAGCCGGAGGGTCTACGACCTCTTCGACTTGAATTGTAATTCTTGCCGTAAATTATAGATTAATTTCTCGCTCAAACTGCCTATTTGTCGCACATCCAGTATATTTTTTACAATCTAGAAACCGCCCGGAAACACTCGAAGTATGGTAAGGGCCCTTGTAGGATTTGCCCTTTCAAGCGTATAGGGCTCTTCCACCCCGTCCCTTGCATACTTCAAGTTGGCTGCGTTCCATCAGTCGACTTCTGCGCCCCTGAGACATCAGCGCCCCGGCGCCCTATCGAGAGCGCCAAGCCGACCGCCGCACGACAGTGTCTGCTGCCAACTCCCACCCGGAAGCGGAACGGCAGAAATCCATCCGACCCGGCCTTAAATCGCCGTCTATCAGGCTGCTACAAAGCGGACCTTCCGAGCGTCTGAGAAGGGTTGTAAGCGGGCGCGGTGGCGATGTCCGCTTCGGCCAGTTCCCGCCCGCGAGCGGACCGACTGGGAACCGCCCACTCCGGTTGTAGGACATCGTGCACCAAGCTGGCCGGAAGCGGACGTTACAGGGCGCTGCATAGGGTGGGCAGCCAACCTGAGTCCTTCGCTTCGAAGCGGACGTTCCGCCTCCGACCCAGGCGTCGGGACCACCGCTAACGCTTCCCGAAAGCAGCCGTCAGCCTGGCGTCCCGCAGCTTCGGCCGACCGAAGCTTCGGCCGTCTCGCAGGCCGTCGTGCTATCAGGGCTGAATAGGCTGCAGGCCCGGCACCGCCGCGAGGAGCGAGCGAGTGTAAGCGTGATCCGGCTGCCGGAAGAGGTCGGCCGTGGGCCGCATCTCCACGATGGCACCGCGATGCATCACGGCGATGCGGTCGCAGATCTTGGCGGCAACGCGCAGGTCGTGAGTGATGAACAGCATCGCGAGGTTCAGGCGCTGCTTGAGGTCTTCCAGCAGGTCGAGCACCTGCGCCTGAACCGAGACGTCGAGGGCCGAGACTGCCTCGTCGGCCACGAGCACGTCTGGCTCCATTGCCAGCGCCCGGGCGATGCCGATGCGCTGGCGCTGGCCGCCGGAGAAGGCATTGGGGTAGCGCTCGGCCGCGCTCGCCGACAGGCCAACGAGGTCGAGGAGCTCGCGGGCCCGGGCGCGGGCCTCCCGCCGGGGCGTACCGTGTGCGATCGGGCCGGCGGTGATGATCTGCTCGACGGTGCGGCGCGGGTTCAGGGACGCGAACGGGTCCTGGAAGATCATCTGGATGCGCCGGCGCTCGTCACGCAGCGCGCGCGGCGCCAGCGCTGTGTATTCGAGGCTGCCGAGGCGCACCGTGCCCCGGTCTGGCTCGATCAGCCGGATCGCGAGGCGCGCGGTGGTAGACTTGCCTGAGCCGGATTCGCCGACGAGGCCGAGGGTCTCCCCGCGGCGGACGTCGAAGGCCACCTCCTTGACCGCCGCGACCACACGCGGCTTGCCGAACAGGCCGGCGCGCGTGGCGTAGGTCTTGGTCAGGCCGATGGCCGAGAGGGCGAGGGGCTCGGCCTCGCGAGAGACGCGCGCCGGCGGCACCAGACTCGGCACCGCCGCGAGCAGGGCCTGGGTGTAGGGGTGCTGCGGATGCTGAAGGACGGTCTCGGCGCTGCCTTGCTCCACCAGTCGCCCGCGCTGGAGTACGGCGACATGGTCGGCGATATCCGCCACCACGCCGAAATCGTGGGTGATGAACAGGACGCTCATGCCGCGCCGCCGCTGCAGATCGCGGATCAGCTTGAGGATCTGGGCCTGGGTGGTGACATCAAGCGCCGTGGTTGGCTCGTCGGCGACGAGGATCGAGGGCTCGAGGGCCAGCGCCATGGCGATCATCGCGCGCTGGCGCTGGCCTCCAGAGAGCTGGTGGGGGTAGGCGCGCACGATCTGGGCTGGTTCGGGCAGGCCGACCTCGGTGGCGAGCGCGACGGCCCGGGCTCTGCGCTCGGCCGGCGTGAGGAGGCCGTGCGCTTCGAACATCTCGGCGATCTGGTCGCCGATGCGCATGACCGGGTTGAGGGCCGTCATCGGTTCCTGGAACACCATGGCGATGCGGCGACCGCGAAGGCTGCGCCAGCCGCGCTCGTCCAGGGTGAGCAGGTCTCGCCCCTCGAACAGGATCTCCCCGCCGACCGGCTTCAGCGCGCGGGGCAGGAGGCCGGTGAGCGCGTAGGCGCTCATCGACTTGCCCGAGCCCGACTCGCCGACGACGCAGAGGATCTTGCCCGGCATCAGGTCGAGGGAGAGGTCCTCGACCGCGTGGGGACGGTCCGAGCCCTTCGGCAGCGCCAGGGTGAGATTCCGGATGCGGACGACGGGCTCGCTCATGCTCAGGCTCCCTTGAGGGCTTCACGCCGGGCGAGCACCGCCGGCCCGGTCTCGGCGAGGTCCCAGTACAGGCCCGCCATCAGCATCAGGGCCTCGCGCGAGGGCGGCCCGAGCAGGTGCTCGTCGGGGCCGTGCTGGAGGCAGGCCGGGTAGGAATGCGGCACCCACAGGGTCGGCAGGCCGAGGATCTCCGAAAAGGCGTCGTTGGGCAGCGAGCCGCCGAGGTTCGGCAGCAGGGCCGGCCGCTTGCCCGTGCTCTCGGCGATCGAGGCCAGCGCCCAGTCGACCCACGGGTCCTCGACGGGGAGCCGGGTGGCGCGGAACACCTCCGTGCGCGCGGCACGGACCTCGACCATCGGGTAGCCGTGGGCGTCGAGATGGGCGCGCAGGGCCGGCAGGATGCCTTCCCAGTCGGTGCCGACGACGAAGCGCAGCTGCAGCGTCGCCTTGGCGGTGGGCGGCACGGCGTTGAGCGGTCCGTCCGGGTCGCCGGTCTTGAAAGCCAGCACCTCGAGGGTGTTCCAGCCGAACACGCGCTCGGCCGCGGTCAGTCCCGGCTCGCCCCAATCCGCGTCGATCTTCGGCGCGGTCGGATCGGTGCCCACAGTGATGTCGGCCAACGCCGCCCGCACGTTGTCGGGGAGCGCCGGTGGCCGCAGGGCGTCGAGAAGGATCTTGCCGCGTCCGTCGACGAGGGTCGCGATGGCGTTGGCCAGCACCGTGCCGGGGTTGCGCAGCAGGCCGCCCCAGTTACCGGAATGGTGGCTGCCCTCACGCAGGTCCAGCACCATCTCGAAGGTGTAACCGCCGCGCGAGCCCAGGAAGACCGTCGGCCGCTCGGCGCTGACGCGGGGCCCGTCCGAGGCGATGAGCACGTCGGCCTTGAGCGCCGCGGCCTCGGCGCGGCAGAGGTCGCGCAGGCCCGGCGAGCCGGCTTCCTCGCCCATCTCGATCAGCAGCTTGGTGTTGAAGCCGAGGCGCCCGTCGCGCGCCGCCATCACCGCCGCCAGCGCTCCGAGGTTGAGGATGTGCTGGCCCTTGTTGTCGGCGGTGCCGCGGCCGTACCAGCGCTCGCCCTCGATGGTGACAGTCCAGGGGTCGAGGCCTTCGCGCCACTGCTCGGGATAGCCCCGCACGGTGTCGCCGTGGCCGTAGATCAGCACCGTGGGCAGCGCGTCGCCCTCGTGACGCTCGGCGATGAGGAACGGGCCGTGGACGCCGTCCGGGTTGTCGAGGATGCGGCTGGTGAAGCCGAGCGGCGCGATCCGCGGCACCAGGAAGTCGGTGAGATAGGCCTTCAGCTTCGGCAGCTGCCCCGAGGTCTGGCTCTCGGTCGGGCGGGCGACGGCGTCCTGCAGCACGCTGAAGAAGCCGCCCTCGTCGTAGTGGCGCGCGGCGCGCGCGATCGCGTCGTGTCGGGACATGGGCTCACTCGATCTCGGTGCGGTGGGGTTTTTTGCGGGGCAAGGGGGGCTCAGCGCCGCCCCTCGGGGGCGGTGACGTCGCGGATGCCGTCGCCGAGCAGGTTGATCGCCAGGACGAGGATCAGGAGCGCGACGCCCGGGATGGTGATCACCCAGGGCTGGAAGAACATGTACGGCTTGCCCTCGGCGATCATCAGGCCCCAGGACGGCAGCGGCGGCTGCACGCCGAGGCCGAGGAAGGACAGGGCGGCCTCGAGCAGGATGGCGTGCGCCATCTCCAGGGTCGCCACCACGATGAGCGCGTTGAGGATGTTCGGCAGCACCTCCTGGAACAGGATGCGGGCCGGGGAGAAGCCCGTTGCGCGGGCCGCGGCGATGAAATCCTGGTCGCGGATCTGCCGGGTCGCCGCGCGGGTGACCACGGCGAAACGGTCCCAGAGCAGGAAGCCGAGCACCAGCACCACCACCTTCAGCGAGCCGCCGACGAGGGAGGCCATGGCGAGCGCGACCAGCACCACCGGCATGGCCAGCCGCGTGGTCACGACGTAGCTCACCACCGCGTCGACCCGGCCGCCGAAATAGCCGGCGCAGATGCCGAGCGTCGTGCCGATCACGCCCGAGATGGCGGCCGCCGCGATCCCGATCAGCAGGGAGATCTGGCTGCCGTAGATCAGGCGGCTGAGGTAGTCGCGCCCGAGCTTGTCGGTGCCGAGCACGTGGTCCCACGTGCCCTTCGTCTGCCAGATCGGCGGGATCAGGCGCCGCGAGACGTCCTGGGCGTAGGGATCGTGGGGCGCGATCAGCGGGGCGGCGAGCGCGCAGAGCAGGATGGTCCCGAGGATGCCGGCACCGATCACAAAGCCGCCGTGGCGGAGACCGCGCCGAAGCGCCAGGGCGGTGGGCGAGCGGGCGGCGGACAGCGCCGCCGGCCTGTCGGCCGGGAGGGCCGCCGGCGTCTCGGGCAAACCGGCGCTGAGCGGGGAGGCGGATGGCTGGAGGGTCATTGGCGCAGCCGGGGATCGAGGAAGGCGTTCAGGAGGTCGGCGGCCAGCGTCAGAGCGATGTAGATCATCGCCAAAACCAGCACGATCGCCTGCACCACCGGGAAGTCGTTGCGGGCGATGGATTCCCAGGCGAGCTGGCCGAGCCCCTGGAGCGAGAACACCGCCTCGATCACGATCGAGCCGCCGAGCATGAAGCCGAACTGGACGGCGGCGAGCGCGATCACCGGAATCACGGCGTTGCGCAACGCATGCCGGATCAGGATCTTTCGCGGCGGCAAACCTTTGGCGCGGGCGGTCCTGACATAGTCCGAGGCCAGCACTTCGAGCATGCCGTTGCGGGTCAGCCGCATCACCGCCGGCATGGCGTAGTAACCGAGCGCGATCGCCGGCAGCACAAAGTGCTTCCAGGTCGTGTTGCCGGAGACCGGCAGCCAGCGCAGGTTCACCGAAAAGATCATGATCAGGGTCAGGCCGAACCAGAAGCTCGGCATGGCCTGGCCCAGCACCGAGACCGAGAGGGCGGCCCGGTCGATCCAGGTGTCGCGCCGGACCGCGGCGAGCACCCCGAGGGGGATGGCCACGAAGAGCGCCACGGCCAGGGCCACCACGCCGAGGAACAGGGTGATCGGCAGGCGGGCAGCGAGCAGGTCGATCACGCTCTCGCGGAAGTAGAACGAGTTGCCGAAATCGAGCCGAATCGCCCGGCCCGCCCAGGCGGCGAACTGAGCCAGAAGGGGCTGGTCGAGCCCGTACTGGACCCGGATCGCCTCGACCTGGACGGAGGTCGCCTCCGGCCCCGCGATCGCGGTGGCCAGGTCCCCGGACATGTGCAGCAGCATGAAGCTCGCCACCGACACCGTCACGGCGACCGCCAGGGCCACCAGACTTCGTTGGATCATGAATCGCAGCATGGTCCGGCTCCCTCGGTCGGTCGGCGGTCGGTCGGCTTCAGGCGCCGGCCGTCACTTCCATTGCGCCGCGTAGAAGCGCGGCAGCTCGTCGGGCTGCGCCGTGAAGGTCAGGTCCGACGTGAAGGCGTAGTTCGTCGAGTACGAGAACAGCGGCAGGGCGTAGGCCTGGCCGGCGATGCGCTTGAGCGCTTCGGCGTACTTGACCTTCCGCACCGCAGGGTCGGTCGCCCCGTCCCCGGCTTGGAGAGCCGCGATAGTCTCGGGGTCCTTGGTCAGATCCTCGTCGCCGCCGCGGAAGTAGACGCCCGTGAAGGCCGAGACGTCGAGGACCGAGAACGACCCCCAGGTCTGGAAGGCGATAGAGACCTTGCCGCCGCGGATGAGGTCGCGGAGCGCCGCGTAGCGCAGGTAGTTCAGCCGGGCGGTGATGCCGACGGCGCGCAGGTAGCCGATCACGGCCTCGGCGTAGTCGCGCTCGCGGTAGGCGCCGAGATCGATCTCGAAGCCGTTCGGGTAGCCCGCCTCCTTGAGGAGCGCCTTGGCCTTGGCCGGATCGTAGCTGTAACGCGGCACGCCCTCGTCGGTGCAGCCGAACTGGTCGATGAAGCAGGCCGCGTTCATCACCCGGCTCCCGCCGCGCACGAGGTTGTCCACCATGGCCTTGCGGTCGACGGCGTACGAGATCGCCTGCCGGACGCGGGGATCCTTCAGGGGCGAGTTCTCCTTGGCCCGGCCGAGAGTGTCGAACTGCAGAAAGCCGACCCGCATGGTTTCGGCGCTGAGGACCGAGACGTTGGGGGCGCCCTTCAGCTGGTCGGCCTGATCGCTCGGCACGCGCCAGATCCAGTCGATGCCGCCGGTGACGAGCTCGGCCATGCGGCTGTCGGCGTCGGGGATGACGCGGAACTCGAGCTTGCCGATCTTGGCCGCGCCGATCGGGCTGCCGGGCCAATACTTGGCGAAGCGCTCCATCTTGACGCCGCGCCCGTTCTCGACCGCGGTGATGCGGTAGGGGCCGGTGCCGACCGGCGCCTTGGCGAAGCCGTCGAGGCCGACGCGCCTGAAATAGGCCGCCGGGAAGATCGGGGTCGGCCCGGCGAGGTATTCGAGCGCCGCCGGGAAGGCCGCCTTCAAATGGATGCGGACCGTGTGGGCGTCGACGACCTCCGTCGACTTCATCCAGTCGACGTTCTGCTTCGTCACCGTGCGGGCTTCCGGCGTCAGCACGTAGTTGAAGGTGAAGGCCACGTCTTCCGGGCCGAAGGCGTCGCCGTTGTGGAAGGTCACGCCCTCACGCAGGGTCAGTTCCAGGGTGACGGGATCGACCCACCGCCAAGAGGTGGCCAGCATCGGCTGGTAGGTGCCGGTCTTCGGGTCGCGGTAGATCAGAGTGTCCCAGACGTTGCGGGCCAGGATGACGCCCTCGCGGGCGCTGTTGTGGTAGGGGCTGACGTTTTCCGGCTCGGTGTCGGAGGCGTAGACCAGGGTGTCATTCGCCTTGCCGGCAACGGCCGGGACACTGGCGGCCAGCATCAGCAGGGTGAGCGCGGCGCGTGCCGTGGAGCCGTGTCTCGCCATGATCCCGCTCGCCATGATGTCGGTCCTTTTCGCCCGTCCGCGCGGTCGGCCTCGTGCCGGCCGCCTCGGCATGCCGCTTTTTTCGTCGTGCCATGGTGTTGTGCAATTGGCATCGCAACAAGTAGAATTTCGCGATTGCTGCCGTGCCGTTTCGGCAATCGACAGGTTTCCATGAACGTTTCGGGCCTCCGCTACCTCTTGGCCGTCGCCAGAACCGGGTCGATCGCCGCGGCGTCGACGCACTTGAACATCGCGGCGTCGGCGATCAGCCGGCAGATCTCCAACCTCGAGAGCGAACTCGGCTGCGTCCTCTTCGAGCGGCGCCCGCGCGGCATGGTGCTGAGCCCGGCCGGGGAGCTGCTGGCGGAACACGCGCGCCAGACCCTCCTGCGCGCCGAGCAGGTCGCGGCTGACATCCAGGAATTGCAGGGCCTCGCGCGCGGCTTCATCCGCGTCGCCACCTCGGAGGGCTTCGCCCTCGATCTGCTGCCCAACGCGATCGCGGAGTTCCACGCCGTCCATCCGGGCATCCGCTTCGAGGTGCAGATGTTGCCCCCCGCCCAGGTCACGCACGTCGTGGCGGCGGGCGACGCCGACATCGGCATCACCTTCGCGCTCGCCCCCTCGAGCCTGGTCGCGGTCGCCTACGACAACGCCGTCGAGATGGTGGCGCTCAGTGCCCCCGATCATCCCCTGGCGTGCCGACCCGCGATCCGGCTCGCGGACCTGAAGGCCTACCCGATCGCGGTGCCGACCCTCGACACCACCGCTCGCCGGGTCTTCGACGCGGCCTGCCTCGCGGAGGGCATCACCATCGAGCCGACGCTCACGGCCAACATCCTTTCCGCCCTGCTGCCCTTCGTCCGGCGGACGAAGGGGCTCGCGCTGATGTCGGCCCTCACGGTGCAGACGCCGGTGCGCCTCGGCGAGCTCGTCTGCATCCCGGTGCATGCGCGGATGAGCCTGATGCGGGGCATCCAGGTCCAGGTGATGCGCGACCGCAAGCTGCCGCACGCCGTCCAGGCCTTCCTGCGCCGGCTCGTCGCCGCGCTGCCGCCGACGGAGCCCGGCGGCGTCTGACATCGGTCGGCCGGTCCGGCGCAAGTCGGCTCAGCCGTTTCGGAAGGTGTAGCTGTAGCCGTTGAGCGCCGGGGCGCCGCCCAGATGGGCGTAGAGCACCTTCGCGCCCTTGGGGAAGAAGCCCTTCCGCACGAGGTCGATCATCCCCTGCATCGACTTCCCCTCGTAGACGGGGTCGGTGATCATGCCCTCCAGCCGGGCCGAGAGGCGGATCGCCTCCACCGTCTCCTTCGAGGGCACGCCGTAGACCGGGTAGGCGTAGTCCTCGTTGAGCACGATGTCGTCCTCGGCGATCGCCGGCGCGCCGACGAGGGCGGCGGTGTTTTTTGCGATCTCCAGCACCTGAGCCTTGGTCTGGGCGGGCGTGCAGGACGCGTCGATGCCGATGACGTTGCGGGCGCGCCCGTCGGCGGCAAAGCCCACCATCATGCCGGCATGGGTCGAGCCGGTGACGGTGCAGACCACGATGTAGTCGAAACGCAGGCCCATCTCGGCCTCCTGGGCGCGGACCTCCTCGGCGAAGCCGACGTAGCCGAGGCCGCCGAACTTGTGCACCGAGGCGCCGGCGGGGATCGCGTAGGGCTTGCCGCCCTTGGCCTTCACGTCCTCCAGGGCCCTGGTCCAGCTCTCGCGGATGCCGATGTCGAAGCCGTCGTCGACGAGCTGCGTCTCGGCGCCCATGATGCGGGACAGCATGATGTTGCCGACCCGGTCGTAGACGGCATCCTCGTGCGGGACCCAGGCCTCCTGGATCAGCCGGCACTTCATGCCGATTTTGGCGGCGACCGCCGCGACCATGCGGGTGTGGTTCGACTGCACGCCGCCGATCGAGACCAGGGTGTCGGCCCCGCTCGCGATGGCGTCGGGCACGATGTACTCGAGCTTGCGCAGCTTGTTGCCGCCGTAGGCGAGGCCCGAATTGCAATCCTCGCGCTTGGCGTAGATCAGCACGTCGCCGCCGAGATGGGCCGTCAGCCGCGGCAGGTGCTCGATCGGGCTCGGGCCGAAGGTCAGGGGATAACGCGCGAACTTCGACAGCATGGGCGACGTCCTTTGTTGGTCAGCCCGAGAAAGCTAGCAAAATCGGTGCGGAAGGTGCTCTCGAAATGCGCCGTCGTTTCCTTTCACGATGAGACAATCTGCAGTCTTAGACGAAAGATCGTTGCACCATCACCCATCGGAATGGAAGGATCGTTCATAAGCGCTTAGCGAGGGCGAAAGAGCCGGGAGCTTCGCCGACGGCTTTATGATGGGCGGTCGCATGTGCGATGCCGTCCGGGCCCGGTGGACGAGGCCAGCCGCACGGCCGCAGATTCGTCCCCGGCCGGCTCGGTGAGACGCCCCGGCGATCCGAGCCGATTTCCGTCACAGGACACCGCCCGTATGAGCGCCGCCTGCACGCCCCCGCTCGACCTCCCCGACGCCGTGCGAGATGCCAAACCCACGGTCTGGCGCAACCCGCGCCTGGGCCGAGCCGCCGAGATCCTGCCGGGCCTGACCTTCGGCCTCGCGGAGGTCGCGGTGGCCGAGGCGCGCTGGCGCCGCTTCGATCCGCTCCTCGCCAGGCTGTTTCCCGAACTGGCGACCGGCCGGATCGATTCGGCTCTCCTGCCGCTCTCCAGGGACTTGGCCGCCCTGGTGTCGGGACGCCCGGGGGCCTCGGCTTGGGTGAAGGCCGACCACGACCTCCCGATCACCGGCTGCATCAAGGCGCGGGGCGGCGTCTACGAGGTGCTGGTCGAGGCCGAGCGGCTCGGCCTCGCGGCGGGCTGGCTGTCGGGCGCGCCCTCCTATGCCCGCCTCGCCGACCCGGATGTCCGGGCGGCCTTCGGCGCCCACACGATCGCGGTGGGAAGCACCGGCAACCTCGGGTTCAGCGTCGGGGTGATCGCCCGCGCCCTCGGATTCCAGGTCGAGGTGCACATGTCCCACGACGCCAAGGCGTGGAAGAAGCGCCGCCTGCGGGACCTCGGCGCCCGGGTGGTGGAGCATGCGGGCGATTACGGCAGCGCCGTCGCCGCCGCGCGGGTCGCCTTCGAGGGCCGCGCCGACGCGCACTTCGTCGACGACGAGAGCTCGGTCGACCTGTTCCTCGGCTACGCGGCGGCGGCCTTCGACCTGCAACGCCAGCTCGAGGCGGCGGGCGTGAGCGTGGACGCGGCCCATCCCCTGTGCGTTTACCTCCCCTGCGGCGTCGGCGGCGCCCCGGGCGGCGTCACCCTCGGCCTGAAGCTGCTCTACGGCGACGCCGTGCGCTGCGTCTTCGTCGAGCCCGTCGCCGCGCCCTGCATGCTCGTGCAACTCGCCGCAGGCTCGGCGCGGTCGGTGAGCGTCTACCAGATCGGCCTCGACAACCGGACCGCGGCGGACGGCCTAGCCGTGGCCGCCGCCTCGATGCTGGTGGCCGGCACCGTCGGCGCCCTCGTCGAGGCCGTGGTGACGGTGAGCGACGCCGACCTGTTCGCCTGGCTGCGCGATCTCTGGGACCGGGCGGGCTTGCGCCTCGAGCCATCAGCGGCGGCGGCCTTCGCGGCGGTGGGGCCAGCTTGCGGCGTCCTGCCGGACGTCGCCCACGCGACGCACGTCGTCTGGACCACCGGCGGGGCGCTGCTGCCGGAGGCGGAGTTCCAGGCCGCCCTCGCGCAAGCGGCTTGAAATCAAGCAGCGGAGGCTGAGTGCTCAATCCAATGAAGGCCTGTCGTTCAATAGGCCGCGGCGCCGGCACCATACGGCAGACGTCATAACGTACCGGGGCCGCCGTTCGTCCGCTTTCGTGAGAATATCGCCAACCGTGGTCCGACCGCCTCCACCGAGGTAGTGTGGGAACGCGGTGTGCTGTGTTGGATTGGGGCGGCGATGGCGCACGGTGCGCCGCGTGCCCTCACGCCCGCAAGGCGGTGAGCAGCGGTCCGGTGCCGAGGATCGCCATCACAAGCTTCATATTGTGGGCCAAGACCTGCAGGCTCATCTCGGTTGAGGCGTTCTTCAGCCTGTGCATCCGGAAGTGGGTCGCCCCCATCCAGCCTTTCAGCGTCCCGAACTCGTGCTCGACCGTCTGCCGACGCGTGCGCATCGCGTGACGATCCTCGTCGAGCCGGTGCTGCACGGCTTCCAGGACCGCCTCGTCCCCCCAGCACGTCACCCGTCATTCCTTGGCCGGCGTGCTCCTCGCGCTTGGGTGAAGAAGCCCGATAGTGCACCTAGGCGCCGGCCCCGCCGTTAACCGCGCGACGGTGTTGAGGTCGCCGCGAGGCGTTCCGTTGGGCACCGCACGCGGTCGGTCCGTCGGCCCTCCGCAGCCGACGATGAATCAAAGATCCGCGCGGGGCGCACAGCATCACCGTCGGTGGGCATTCCTATCCGTGATGCAATCTGAGGGTATCAAGGACTCTGGTCCCCGACGATTCGTTCCGCGTCCACTGGCCGGCAGCTTCGTGGGTCCATTCGAGCGGCACTGGCTCGGCTGCGGCGACGGGCCCAGGAAGGTTCGGGAAGCGGTCATCATCGACACGTTGTTCAGCGCTAGATCGTTGTCATAAAATGATCTTTTTGACGGCGAGAGCGCCGTCGGCAGCGTGTGATCGTCCGGGCCGCGGCAGCTCAGCGTCGGTGCATTCAACGTCCACACACCGCCAACGCCGACCTCGGCCGCGTTACAAATGCGGGGGCATGTTGATATATTTCCTATGACGGTCATTGCCCGGGCCGCATATGGCTAATAGTTCTTAACACGCATGAAAAAAAGCAGCTCCAAAAGCTGCCCTCGATGCAGCGTGACCATGTCCCCCTGCGTCGGGTTCGTCTGGGAGGCGGGCCGATCGATGTCGAGACCAATGAAAGACATCCTGTGCAACCAGGAGATGTTGCCCCTGGCCGAGACTGTCGACCGGGCGATGCGATCCGTCGCGTTGCCGGGGATGCACGCCTGTCGTGGAACGCGCCGCCGCATCCGGCCCGCTGCGATCGGCCATCCGTGCGACCGAGGATCATCCTCCTCTCACGCGACCTAGCCTGATCTCATTCGCGAAAAAATCGTCCGCGCCGATGCATCGCGCGTCGTTCGAAGGCTGAAGCGGTCAGCGCGGCGCGCGTTGCTGGCGCGCCTAACTGCAAGCGTCGCCGCGATCGCGGTGGATGCCCTCACGGCACCTGCCTCGAGACAATCAACAACGACGATCAGACTGGGGAGAGAGCATCATGGCCGTCTATGGCAGCCTCAAGGGGCACACGTTCTTCGACACGAACGGCAACGGCACGCAGGAATACGGTGAGGGCAACCTGTTCGGCGGGTTCCCGGTCGGCCTGTACAGCGCGGACGGCAGGACCCTGATCGCGACGACCTTGACCGACGCCAACGGCAACTACGATTTCGGCCAGTGCCCCGACGGCACCTACGCGATC
The DNA here is from genome assembly GCF_022829705.1 of Methylobacterium sp. E-025. Classification (NCBI taxonomy): domain Bacteria; kingdom Pseudomonadati; phylum Pseudomonadota; class Alphaproteobacteria; order Hyphomicrobiales; family Methylobacteriaceae; genus Methylobacterium; species Methylobacterium sp. E-025. The sequence goes on along the minus strand of NZ_JAKSYR010000102.1, from coordinate 46,995 downwards.
CGCTTCGGCAGCGGCGGCGGGTTCCGCGGCGATCAGGCCACGATGACCGCGGACGGCGCCAGCTGGATCACCAACGTCACCGTCGGCAGCGGCGCCGCCACCACGGTCGACCAGGGCTTCTACGTCGGCGGCGGCGGCACGATCGGCGGGACGGTCGGGACCGACCTCGATGGCGACGGGCAGGTGACGGCAGGCGAGGGCCAGGGCGGCGTCATCGTCCGCGCCTTCGACGGCGTCGGGAACCTCGTCGGGAGCACGAGCACCGACGCCAACGGCCATTACGGCTTCTCCGGGCTCGCCGGCGCCTACACCGTGCAGGTGGTCAACCCGCTGGGTCAGACCGTTGTCGGAAGTGCCTACAAGGCGGTCGCGACCTCGGTCGCCTCGGGGTCCGACGGCAACAGCTTCGTCCTGGCGGCCGCGCCGACGCTCGCGCCGTCCGCCGGCAGCGGCAGCGTCGGCGGCCACACCTTCTTCGACACGGATGCCGACGGCAGCCAGCAAGCCGGCGAGTACAGCCTCGGCGCCGGCTTCCCGATCGACCTCTATAATGCGGGCGGAACGGTCCTCTACGGCAGCACCGCCACCGACGCGAACGGCAACTTCATCTTCGCCAACCTCGCCGACGGAACCTACGCGCTGCGGTTCCACACCAGTGGCGGCTTCCACGGCGACCAGGGCATCACCACCGCCGACGGCTTCAACTGGCAGGCCGTCCGCGTCGATCACGGCGCGCCGACCCTCGTGAGCCAGGGGTTCAACCTGGCCCCCGCGGGCAGCATCAACGGCATCGTCTACGCGGATTCCAACGGCAACGGACGGATCGACACCAGCGACGGCGGACAGACCGGCGCCGTCGTCACGCTGTACGACGCGAGCGGGCACGCGATCCAGAGCACGACGACGGGCCCGAACGGCGCCTGGGCCTTTCTCGGCCTGGGCGGCGGGCAATACACGGTCGCGTTCGATCCCGGTCTCGGGAACGCCGTCGTCGACGCGCCTGCGAGCGTCTCGCGGACGGTCGTGAACGGCACCGCCGTCAACTACGAGCACACCCTCGTCACCGGAGCTGCGAAGGTCGCGGCCGGCCTATCGGGCACCGTGTTCGCCGACGCCAACGGCAACGGGCGCTTCGATGCCGGCGAGGCCGGCGTCGCCGGCGCGCACGTCGCGGTGATGGACAGCGGCGGCTACGTCGTCGCGACCCTGACCGCCGATCCGAACGGCCACTACACCCTGCCGGACCCCTATGCCGGGCAGAACTACCGCGTCGTCGTCAGTCCGCCCGCCGGCTTCGCCAGCGAGGACGCCCGCGGCGTCTCGGGCCTAGCGCTCGTCCCCGGCCAGGCCCTGGACCATGTCGACCTCGCCGTCGTCGCGGCCATCCCGCCGGCCACCGTGGTTCCGCCCACGGTCAGCAAGGTCATCAACGTCGTCGTGCGCGGCCAATCCAACACCTACTACCCCACGGTCGAGGGGCAAATCGAGGTGATGCGCCAGGAGATCCAGAAGCTGCTCGGCTTCGACGGCATCAACCAGCGCGTGAACGTCGTCGCGACGAGCAACGATCCGAACAAAGCCGACACCGAGATCGGCGGAACCTCGCTGACGGCCGACTGGCTCCATCCCAACGGAACCGACTGGTCCTCGACCTATCTCGAGCGCGGCTATCTCAGCGCGATCAACCAGCTGCCGGCCACCGACCGCGGCGCGCCGACCGCGATCGTGATGCTCCACAACGAGTGGGACAGCAACTTCACCACCGGGCTTACGGCCGACCGCTGGATGAGCGCCATGCGCTACGAGGCCGGCCTCGCCCGCGCCGTCCTCGGGCTGAGCGCCAACGACGCGCCCTACCTGTTCGTCTCGCCGATCCCCTTCGCCGCCGGCGCGCCGCAGCAGCCCCTGCAGAATCAGGCGATCGCGGTCGGGCAGGCCGAGCTCAGCACCGACGCGGCGTTCAACGCGAAGGTGGTCACGCTGCAGAGCAACGACGTGACCATGGATCACGACGGCGCCAACGGCGGGTTCCACCTCAATACGCAGGACCAGCAGGCGCTCTACGGCCGCGCCGCCCTCGGCCTGGCCCAGCAGTTCGCGGCATCGGCGATGCCGGGCTCGCCGATCAGCCTGGCCAACGGCAACATCGACAATCTCGGGCCGCAGGTCACCCAGGTCTCGGCGGTGGCCGGACACGCCAACCAGCTCCTCGTCACCCTGGCCTTCGATCAGGCCGCGAGCCTGCAGGGGCTCGACGGCGTGGCCGCCTCGGGCACCGGTTGGTCCGTTCGCGCGGGCTACGACGACGCGACCGCGGAGGCCAACGGCACCGCCGCCCAGATCGTCGACGCCAACCACCTGCTGCTGACCTTCGACACCGCGGTGCCGGCCGGCGAGCGGCTGTTCTACAGCTGGGGCAGCTTGCGCCTGCAGCAGAACAACGGCCCGGGCAACGGCAACGCGATCTACGACAACAACGCGCTGCCGCTCTCCGTCGATCCGCACGGCATGCCGATCGGCTACGTCGCCGCCGGGGGCCCGGCGATCACCGGCACGGTCGCCAACCAGACCACCGCGCAGGCCGCGATGAGCCCGTTCGCGACGACGACCCTCGCCGACCCGAATCTCGGCGCGACCGACACCCTACGGATCACCGTGACGGGGGCCGGCGGCACGCTGTCCGGCGCCGGGCTCGTCGCCACCAACGACGGCGCCTACATCCTGTCCGGCTCGGCCGCGACCATCACCGCGGCCCTGCACGCGCTCACCTTCGCGCCCACGATCGGCCAGCCCGGCACGACGACCTTCACCCTGCAGGCGATCTCGAACGCCTACCCGACCGCCGCCATGGACAGCACCACCTCGGTGGTGATCAAGGCGCCCGGCATCACGACGGCGCTGGCACAGGACACCGGCACGTCGGCGATCGACGGCATCACGGCGAACGCCACGGTCAGCGGCGTCACCAATGCGGGCGCGACGGTGACGTTGGTCGACGAAGCCGGCCGCACGGTCGGCAGCGCGACCGCCGATGCGAACGGGCAATACGCCATCGCCCCGGCCGGGCTCGCCGACGGCGTCCACACGTTGACGGCGACGGAAACCTATCTCGGCGTCGCCGCGGGCTCCGCACGTGTCGGCCTCGTCCTGGACCGTGCCGCGCCGGGCACGCCCGGGCTCGCGCTCGCCCACGACACCGGCGCATCGGCGAGCGACCGGATCACCTCGGACGCATCGCTCACCGTGAAGGCGGCGGAGACCGGCGGCAAGCTGGGTTACGTCGTCGACGGCAGCGCGGTCGGGGCCTACGACCCGAGCACGCTGAAGGACGGCGCCCATACGGTCTCGGTGACCCAGTCGGACGCCGCCGGAAACGTCTCCGCCGCCCGCACGGTCGGCTTCACCCTCGATCACACCGCGCCGGTTGCGCCGACGATCGCGCTCGCCCACGATACCGGCTTCTCCTCGACCGATCGGATCACCGCCGACGCGACCCTCAAGGTCACGCCGGCCGAGGCCGGCGGCAAGCTGAGCTATGTCGTCGACGGCAGCGCGGTCGCCGCCTACAACCCGAGCACGCTCAAGGACGGCGCCCACACCGTGTCCGTCGTACAGACCGATGCCGCCGGCAACGCTTCCGTCGCCGGGTCGCTCGGCTTCGTGCTGGATCACGTCGCTCCGACCCTGAAGGCCGACACCGCCTCCGGCACCGGCTTCGCGGCGGCGCTCGCCGGCAACGTGCTGGCCAACGACACCGGTGCCGCCGGGCTCCACCTGGTGGCGGTGCAGTTCGGCAACGGGCCGTCCCACGTCGTCCCGGCCTCGGGCACGGTCCAGGCCTACGACCCGAGCGGCACGCTCACCGTCTCGGCCGACGGCAGCTACAGCTACCAGCCGACGAAGGTCGGCCACGCGGTGTACACCGAGACGGTGGCGGATGCGGCCGGCAACACCAGCCAGACCGCGCTGACGCTGAACGTCGCCAAGGCGGCGATCCCGTCGTCGCTGAGCTTCGGATTCGCGCTGACCGAGGCGCATTTCGACTTCCGCGACGGTCACGACCTTTTGACGGCGCCGAACGGCACCGTCACCGACCTGACCGGCGTCGCCACCATCGCCTTCACCGACGGGACCGTGCGGGAGAAGGACGGGTCGCCCCTGGTCGACGACCTGTACTACGACGCGCACAACCTCGACGTCTGGCGCGCCCACATCGATCCGGACACGCATTACGCGCAGTACGGATGGCACGAGGGCCGCGACCCGAACGCCTCCTTCTCGACCAACGCCTACCTCGCGGCCAATCCGAAGCTCGGTCCCGCCGGCGTGAACCCGCTGACGCACTACGACGTGCGCGGATGGCGGGACGGTCGCAGCCCCGGCGCGGACTTCTCGGCCGAGGCCTACCTAGCCGCGAACCCGGACGTGGCCGCCGCGAAGATCGATCCGCTGAAGCACTACCTCGCGACCGGCCAGTCGGAGGGCCGCGCCGCGTTCCCCGGGCTGACCATCGCCAACGGCACGGGCGACCATCTCTACGGCGACTTCGACGCGACCTACTATCTCGCCCACAACCTCGACGTGGCGGCCGCCGCACGGTCGCAGAGCGGGTCGGCGGATTCGTTCGCCTTCACGCACTACCTCACCACCGGCGCGCACGAGGGCCGCGACCCGAACGCCTACTTCTCGACCGACGGCTACCTCGCCGCCAACCCCGACGTCGCCGCCTCCGGGACCAATCCGCTGCTGCACTACGAGCAGACCGGATGGTTCGCGGGACGCGACCCGAGCACGGCCTTCCACACCGACGCCTACCTCGCCGCGAACCCGGACGTGGCGGCTCTCGGCATGGATCCGCTCCACCACTACCTGCAGTTCGGCATGGCGGAAGGGCGCCATCTCGCCTGAAGCGCGGCGCGCCGGTGCGCCGCCTCGGCGGGACGCACCGGCACTCTCCGGCCGGCGAAGAAACCGGCTCGGCGCGGGAGCGTGCACCGGGGCCAGGGTGCGCTCCGTCAGCCGAAATATGCGAATCGGGGCAGGCTCGCGCGGCGACCCCGACGGCGGGTCAGGCGAACAGCCCGACGAGCGCGTAGCACCCCGCCGCGATCAGCGCGGCGGCGGGCATCGTCAGCACCCAGGCGATGACGATGTTGCCGGCCACGCCCCAGCGCACCGCCGAGGTGCGGCGGGCGGCACCGACGCCGACGATGGCTCCGGTGATGGTGTGGGTGGTCGAGACCGGCACGCCGAGCCAGGTCGCGGCAAACAGCGTGATCGCCCCGCCGGTCTCGGCGCAGAACCCCTGCATCGGGTTCAGGCGGGTGATGCGCGAGCCCATGGTATGGACGATGCGCCAGCCGCCGAGCAGCGTCCCGAGCGCCATCGCGCCCTGGCAGGCGAGCACGACCCAGAGCGGGATGTAGAACTCGGATCCGAGCAGCCCCTGCGAGTAGAGCAGCACCGCGATGATGCCCATGGTCTTCTGGGCGTCGTTGCCGCCGTGCCCGAGGGAGTAGAGCGAGGCGGAGAGGAACTGCATCACCCGGAATGTGCGGTCGACCGCGAACGGCGTCGCGCGCACGAAGCTCCAGGAGACGGCGAGCACCAGCAGCAGCGCCAGCAGGAAGCCGAGCAGCGGCGACAGCACGATCGCGGCGATGGTCTTGCCGAGGCCGGCCCACACGATCACCGGCGGCCCGGCCTTGGCGAGGCCCGCGCCGACGAGCCCGCCGACGAGGGCGTGCGAGGAGCTCGACGGGATGCCGAGCACCCAGGTGGCGACGTTCCAGGCGATCGCGCCGATCAGCGCGGCGAAGATCACCGGCGCGTCGACGATGCTGGCGTCGACGATGCCGGTCCCGAGCGTCTGCGCCACGTGGAGGCCGAAGAACAGGAAAGCGATGAAGTTGAAGAACGCCGCCCAGATCACGGCGTAGCGCGGCCGCAGCACCCGCGTCGAGACGATGGTGGCGATCGAGTTGGCCGCATCGTGCAGGCCGTTGAGGAAGTCGAAGACCAGCGCGACCGCGATCAGTCCGACGAGCCAGGGCAGCGCGAGCGCGGTGATCGTCATCCTCAGACGTTCTCGATGACGATGCCGCTGATCTCGTTGGCGACATCCTCGAACCGGTCGACCACGCTCTCGAGGCTGCCGTAGATCTCGCGTCCGATCAGGTAGCGCATCGGGTCGGTGTGGCCGTGGGCCTGGTACAGCGCCTTGAGGCCCTGGTCGTGCAGCTCGTCGGAGCGGCCCTCGACGCGAGTGATCTCCTCGGTGAGGGCGGAGAGCCGCGTGGCGTGGATGCCGATCGCGCTCAGCAGCGGGACGGCCTCGGCGGTGAGGCGGGCCGCCTGCACCACCGTGTCGCCCATCTCGCGCATCAGCGGCTCGAAGGTGCGGATCTCGTAGAGCTCGATGGTCTTCACGGTCTTCTGCATCTGGTCGATGGCGTCGTCCATCGACTGGATCAGGTCCTTGATGTCGCCGCGGTCGAACGGGGTGATGAAGCTGCGGCGCACCGCGAGCAGCACCTCGCCGGTGATCGCGTCGGCCTCCGCCTCGCGCGCCACGATCGTGCGGCCGAACTCCGGCACGGCATCGCCGCCCTGGAGCAGGCCGTGAAGGGCGTCGGCTCCGGCGACCAACGTCTCGGCGTGGCGCGCGAACAGATCGAAGAACCGATCCTCGCGCGGCATCAGCGCCCGGAACCATCCCAGCATCGCGGCGATACCCCTCGGCGCCCGACCGTCGACGCGCCGCTTCCGGTCCCTCGTGGCACGCTTTGCGGCTCGGCGCGAGGGCGGGCGCGTGAAAGGCTCGACCGATCATGCCGAAGCGTATCGGACGGCGCTACACCACCTTCCTCGTCGCGGTGACCGCGGACGCGGCCACAAGCATGGTGCCGGCTTCGGTCTACGCGGTGATGGCGCGACGCCCGGACGAGGCGTTGGAGATCGTGCGCGCGCAGGCCGATGGGAGCGACGAGGTCGTCGTGGTCGGGTCGCTGTCGAGCCGCATGGCGAAGGCGATCCGGCTGTCGGCGGGCGAGATGCGCGCGATCTGAACTGCGAGCCCGCGCATCGCCGCGACGGCGCCCGGCCGGGATCGTCGGATCCCGGGGACGGCATCGGATCGGGCCCGCACGGTGATCGCCGCGGTAGCCCGATCCGGTTCGGCCCATCCATGCGCCCTCGGCGCCGACCTCGGACGCGAGGGCGGTCGACGTTCAGCGGATCACTCCGCCGCCTGCTGCAGCCGCAGGCGCTGGTTCTGGCCGATGGTCCGGGAGATCACCGAGCGGCGGGCGCTGTAGCTCGCCGAGACCAGGGGGTAGTCGATCGGGAGGCCCCACTTGGTGCGGTAGGCTTCCGGCGACAGGCCGCGCAGCGTCAGGTGCCGGCGCAACGCCTTGTAGGGCTTGCCGTCCTCGAAGCTGATGATCGAATCCTGGCGGATCGAGGCGCGGATCTGGGCGTCGGTCGGCCGGGCGAGCACCGGCTTCGGCGGCGTCTGCAGGCCGGTGATCGAGCCGTGCACCGTCCGGATGAGGTCCGGCAAGCCGGCGGCCGGCACCGAGTTTCGGGCGACGTAGGCGGCGAGGATCTTCGCGGCGAGATCGATGGGGTCTGAGGTGGTCTGCACGGTCGTGTCCTTCCGAATTCAATCTGGTGGGTGCGCCGGGGCGCGAAGTCGTCGAAACCAGGATGCTTCAGCGGTCGATCGCTCTAGAGGGACGCGGCGAGAGGAGCCGCTGCCGAACGATTATGCGCCTGCGCGCTCAAAACACAACTTATGCGCGATCCATTCAGTGCGTTAAATCTACTTAGAATTGATTAACGCGCTCAAGCGGGTTGCAAATGCACGCACGCAGCGCGCTCCGGTCGACCATTTCGCTCACGGCGACAATCCCTTAGGCGAATCCTAAATCGTCCGCCGCTGACGCGAATCGCTATACACTTTATAGTTGTATGCCTCGCGCTGCCGCCCGGTACGACGCCCTCGACGAGGCACCGGGCCTTTACCGGTCTGGCGACCTCGCCGAGAACGGGCGGCGGAGGATCGCATCATGGAAGTCCTGGTCGTCGGTGCGGGCGTCGTCGGCCTCGCGACCGCGCGCGCCCTGGCGCTGCGGGGGCACGAGGTCGTCGTCGCGGAGGCGGCGGAGGCGATCGGCACCGGCGTGTCCGCGCGCAACTCCGAGGTGATCCACGGCGGGATGTACTATCCGGCGGGCTCCCTGCGGGCGAAGCACTGCGTTGACGGCGCGCGCCGGCTCTACGCGCTCTGCGAAAGCCACGGCATCGCCCACCGCGCCTGCGGCAAGCTCATCGTCGCCACGACGGAGGCCGAGGCGGAGACGATCGCCGCGATCCGGGATCGCGGCGTCGCCAACGGCGTCGAAGGACTCGATCTGCTCGACGCCGCCCAGGCCCGACGCCTGGAGCCGAACCTCGCCTGCACCGCAGCGCTTCTGTCGCCGCGGACGGGAATCGTCGACAGCCACGGCCTGATGCTGGCGCTGCAGGGCGATCTCGAGGATCGCGGCGGCGCGATCGCCCTGCACACCCCCGTCACCGGCCTGGGGCGCCGCGACGGACGCTGGGCGGCGGCGTTCGGCGGTGCGAGCCCCGGCGACTATCCGTGCGACGCGGTGGTCAACGCGGCGAGCCTCGACGCACAGGCCCTGGCCGCGCAGACCGAGGGCTACCCGGCCGAGCGGGTGCCGCGCCGTGTGCTGGCGCGCGGCAACTACTTCGGCTTCACGGGAAAGCCCGCGTTCTCCCGGCTGATCTATCCGGCACCGGTCGAGGGCGGCCTCGGCACCCATCTCACCCTCGATCTCGCCGGGCGGATGCGCTTCGGCCCCGACGTCGAGTGGATCGAGGCGGTCGACTACCGGGTCGATCCGGCGCGCGGCGACGCCTTCTACGCGGCGATCCGGCGCTACTGGCCCGGCCTGCCCGACGGCGCGCTGGTCCCCGATTACGCCGGCATCCGCCCGAAGCTCACCGGCCCGGGCGAGCCGGCCGCCGACTTCGTGATCGACGGGCCGGCCGAGCACGGCCTGCCGGGCCTCGTCCACCTATTCGGGATCGAGAGCCCTGGCCTGACCGCCAGCCTGTCCCTGGCCGAAGCGGTGGCCGACCGCCTCGGCGCGTGACGGCGCGCCCTCAGGACAGGATCCGCAGCGCCAGCGGCACGAAGATCGCGGTGAGGAAGGCGTTCAACCCCATGGCGATGCCGGCGAAGGTGCCGGCGACCTCGCTCACCTGGAACGCCCGCGCGGTGCCGACGCCGTGGGCGGCGAGCCCGACCGCGAAACCGCGGGCGCGCATGTCGCGGATACCCAAGGCCTGCATCAGCGGCGTCACCAGGATCGCGCCGGTGATGCCGGTCAGCATCACCAGCACCGCCGTCAGCGTCGGGTCGCCGCCGAGCGCTTCCGAGATGCCCATCGCCACCCCCGACGTGACCGATTTCGGGCTGAGCGAGACGATGACGGGCTCCGGGATGCCGAGGAGGCGCGCCAGCACGATCGCGCTGCCGAGCGCCACCGTGCAGCCGGCGACGAGGGCGGCGAGCATGGGCAGGAGCGCCCGCATCACCGTGGCGCGGTGCTCGTAGAGCGGCATCGCCAGCACCACCGTCGCCGGCCCGAGCAGGAAGTGGACGAACTGCGCGCCGTCGAAGTAGGTGGCGTAGGGCGTGCCGGTCAGGGTCAGCACCGTGCCGGTGATCGCGATGGCGATGAGCACCGGGTTCGCCACCGGGTGGCGCCCGCTCGCGGCCGAGATCCGGTCCGCCACGAGGTAGGCGGCCAGCGTCACCGTCAGCCACAGCAGCGGCGTGCGCGCGAGGTAGACCCAGACCGCGAACTCGCCGCTCACCGGTCGCCCCCGATCCGCGCCGTCAGCCGCGCGACCCAGAGGAACACCAGAACCGTGGCGACGAGCGCCGCCGCGGTCGAGACCACGACCACGATTGCGAGGCGAAGCCCCTGCGCCTGCACCACGTCGAGGCGCCCGACGATCCCGGCGCCGGCCGGAACGAACATCAGCGACAGGTTGGCGAGCAGCCCGCGGGCCGTGTTCTCCAGCGTCCCGTCGGTCAGCGGCTTCGGCAGGACCCGTGCCAGGTGCAGCGCGCGCCGGTCGCGCAGCACCAGGAAGCCCAGCATCAGGGCCATGCCGAGGACCGGGCCGGGGAGGGGCAGCCCGGCGCTGCGGGCAAGCACCTCGCCGAGGAGTTGCGCCAGCAGGATCAGGGTCAGGCTCGCGATCATCGATCGCCGCCGCTCAGGCCGGATCGGCGGCGATGCCGGGGATGCCCTCGCCGCGCGCCCGCGCGATCCCGGCCTCGTCGAAGCCGAGGAGCTTGCCGAGCCGCCAGACCAGCGCCTCCTCGAACTCGTCGACGTGGCCGTCGGCGGCGGCGACCGACCAAGCCATCGCCAGGATGCGCCCGCGCTCGCCGGCATCGGCCTCGTGCGGCAGCATCTCGACGAGGCTCGCCACGTCGCGGGTCTCGGAATCGCAGGCGGCGGCCCGGGCGATCAGGGCGTCGGCGGCCTCGGCGCTCTCAGCGTAGCGCCCGCGCACCAGACGCGCGAGGCGGTCCGATTCCGCCGGCGCGAGGATGCCGTCGGCCCGGGCCACGTGAACGAGGAGCGCGGTGGCGGCCAGGTGGGTGTCGTCGCCAGGCGTCTCGTGCGCGGCGACCCCGAAGGCCTCGGCGGCATAGGCCCGCAGGCGTGCGATCAGCGACATGGCGATGTTCCCGCGACCGGCGCGCCCGGTGCGGTGGGACCCTTCCCGCCGCATCCGCCCCCGTCAAGGACGCGAAGCGCAGCCCCGACGCTTCCCCGCGCCGCCGTGTCCCGCCTGCATCGCAGCCGGCCTCGCGAACGGTGCCGCCTTGCCAACGGCAGACCGGACGGCTATGCACCGTGGCCTCGGCGATCGCACCCTGCGACCGCGGACGGATGCCGCTTTAGCTCAGCTGGTAGAGCACCTCATTCGTAATGAGGGGGTCGGGGGTTCGAATCCCTCAAGCGGCACCATTTTGGTTGCGCTCTCCGCAACGGTCGTGAACACTTCAGCTCGAATCGATGTCTGCCGCTCGCGCAGCAGTGACCCTGTGCGCCCGATCGGCTCGACGTCGTTGGAGCGATCGCCTGGACCATGCGATCCCGCGGGGTGGCGTCACGCTGTCGCCTGGAGCCGATGCGGCGCTCGCGGCCCGCCCCCAGCGCAAGCTTGCAATCTTGCCGAACGAGGACGCCGACGCTGGCGATCTGCTGTAGTTGCGGCAAGCTTTTTAATCCCGGCCGGTGCGTGCGCGGCGGCACGTCGAAAATGTAAGCGGCTCACCATCTCAGTCTCAAGCAGAGAGAAACGGACCCGGATCAGGGTTTGTCCTGCAGAGGAGCTGAGACGCCACCATGAAGACCCGTATCGCCGCCATCGCCGCCGCTACTATTCTTGGCGTCGCCACGATCTCGTCGGCAATGGCCTACGACCGTCCGGCGCGTTACACCGGTTTTGCGCCCTACGACGTCGAGACGACGGGTTCGTTCGACGGCTTCGATCAGCGGTTCGACCGCAATCCGGCTACCTGCCGGATGAGTTCCGCCGCCGAGGGCAATGCCAACCAGCAGAACTTCCCGGTGAAGCAGTACGGCCAGACCGCCGGCGGCAATCGCTGCTGATCGGCTGGCGGGCTTGGAGGTCGTCGCCGACGTCGTCCGTCGGGTCATTCCCCGCGGCGTGATCGCGACGGTCGTAACGCGCGGGCCGTCGTTGGTGAAAGGCGGCGCGCCCGAGCAGAGGGCCGAGATCCAGCGGCGGGGTACGAGCCCTGCCGCTTTCTCATGCGTCCGAGGCGGATCGACCGGCTGCGGCCCGGTCGCGGCTTTTCAACCGGGCGTTGGGGCGACATGGTCCGCGCCCGAGGTCCGAAACCCGCGCGAGCTGTCATGACCCTCTCCGATGCCGTCGCTCCGTTCCGCAGCCTCCTCGGCGAGGGTGGGGTGCTGACCGGCTCCGACACCGGGCGCTACACCCGGGACCAGCGCGACCTGATGCAGGGCGAGACGGCGGCCGTGCTGCGGCCGCGGTCGGTCGCCGAGGTGCAGGCGCTCGTGCGCCTCGCGAAGGCCGAGGGCTTCGGGCTCGTGCCGCAGGGCGGCAACACCGGCTACGTCGGCGGGGCGACGCCGCAAACCGGACGACGGCAGCTGGTCGTCAGCCTGGAGCGGATGACGCGGATCCGATCGGTCGATCCCCTCGATTTCTCGCTCGCCTGCGATGCCGGGGCGATCCTCGCCGACGCTCAGGCGGCCGCGGCCGCGCACGACCTCCTCCTGCCGCTGAGCCTCGGCGCGGAGGGAAGCTGCCGCCTCGGCGGCAACCTCGGAACCAATGCCGGCGGCCTACAGGTGCTGCGCTACGGCATGACCCGCGACCTGGTCCTCGGGCTGGAGGCGGTCCTGCCGGACGGGTCGCTGCTCTCCGACATGAAGCGGCTGCGCAAGAACAACATCGGCTACGACCTGAAGCAGCTCTTCGTCGGCGCCGAGGGCACGCTCGGCATCGTCACCGGGGTGGTGCTGAAGCTGTGGCCGGCGCAGAGCTTCCGCGCGACCGCGTGGCTGCAGCTCGCCGCCGGCGCGCCGATCTCGGAGATCGCCGCGTTCCTGCGCCGCGAGACCTCGGACCTGGTCTCGACCTTCGAGCTGATCTCGGCCTCGTCGCTCGCTCTGGTCGCCGAGATGCGCGGCGCCGCGACCGGCTTCGCCACCGGAGCCGGCGGGGCGGTGCTGCTCGAGCTCTCGTCCTCGTCGCGTCACATCCCGCTCGACGACGTGCTGATGGCGGCCCTCGAAGCCCTGATGGAACGGGCATGGATCACCGATGCGGTGCTGGCGAGCTCCGAGGCGCAGCGCCGGGCGATGTGGACCGTGCGCGAGACCATCCCCGAGGGCGAGAAGCAGGCCGGCGGCTCGGTCAAGCTCGACATCGCGGTGCCGGTCTCGCAGCTCGGCGCGTTCCTGGCCCGCGGCGGTGCGCTGGTGTCGGAGCGGATGCCGGGCGTGCGCCTGTCCTTCTACGGCCATGTCGGCGACGGCAACGTCCACTACAACCTGATGGTGCCGGCGGGCGAGGACCGCCTCGCCTTCACCCGCCGGGTCGAGGCGGGCATCGCGCACGACCTCTACGCGGTGGCGATCGATCTCGGCGGCAGCTTCAGCGCCGAGTACGGCATCGGCCGGTTCAAGCGCGACCTGCTCCGCCGCTACGCCGACCCGACCCGGCTCGCCCTGATCGAGACCGTCAAGGCCGCCATCGACCCGGACGGGCTGATGAACGCCGGCGCCATGGCCGGACGCGACTAGCGACGCACGCGCGCCGGCTCCGTTCGGTCCGCCACTTCGCCCGAAATCCGAGCTTGGCGTCCCACCGAAATACATGCGTATGCCTGTTTCGGGCGTGGGCGCTCCGAATCGGTCGAGGGTGTGATGATGGTCGCCAGTCCGTCCCCTGTGCTGTCCGGCGCGCTCGCCCGGGCGCTGGCGCGCCGCGGCGTGCATTATGGCTGGGTCTCGGCCGCGGTCACCTTCCTCACCATGCTGGTCACGGCCGGCGCGGTCGGGGCGCCCGGCGTGCTGATCCTGCCGCTGCAGACGGAATTCGGCTGGGACACCGCCTCGATCTCCTCGGCGCTGGCGATCCGCCTCGTGCTGTTCGGGTTGATGGGCCCCTTCGCCGCCGCCCTGATGAACCGCTACGGCCCGCGCCGGATCGTGCTGGCGGCATTGGCGCTGATCGCCTCGGGGTTGCTGGCCTCGCTCGCGATGACGCAGCTCTGGCAGCTGATCCTGCTCTGGGGCGTCGTGGTCGGCGTGGGCACCGGGCTGACCGCGCTGGTGCTCGGAGCGACGGTGGCGACGCGCTGGTTCTCGCATCGGCGCGGCCTCGTTGTCGGGCTGCTCACCGCGAGCTCGGCCACCGGCCAGCTGATCGTGCTGCCGATCCTCGCCGCGCTGACCGAGGCGCTCGGCTGGCGCGCCGCCCTGCTCACGGTCTGCAGCCTGCTCGGGCTGGCGGCCCTCTTCGTGTTCCTGTTGCTGCGCGACCGGCCGGAGGATGTCGGCCTGCTGCCCTACGGCGAGACGGCGGCGAATGCCGCTCCGCCGCGCGGGCCCGCCGTCGGCGCCATCGCGGCGCTTCGCGAGGCCGCGCGGACGCGGGTGTTCTGGGTGCTGTTCCTCACCTTCTTCATCTGCGGCGCGAGCACCAACGGGCTGATCCAGACCCACTTCATCCCGCTCTGCGCCGATTACGGCCTGCGCCCGGTCCAGGCGGCGAGCGTGCTCGCCGGCATGGGCGTGTTCGACTTCGTCGGCACGGTCGCCTCGGGCTGGCTGTCGGACCGCTACGACAACCGCTGGCTCCTGTTCTGGTACTACGGCCTGCGCGGGCTCTCGCTCTTGTGCCTGCCGTTCTCCGATTTCTCCTTCGCCGGGCTGTCGCTGTTCGCGGTGTTCTACGGCCTCGACTGGATCGCCACCGTGCCGCCGACGGTGAAGCTGGCGGCGCAGCGCTTCGGGCGCGAGCGCGCCAACGTGGTCTTCGGCTGGGTCTTCGCCGGGCACCAGCTCGGCGCGGCGACGGCGGCCTTCGGCGCCGGCCTCTCGCGGACCGAGCTGCAGAGCTACCTGCCGGCCTTCTTCGCCGCAGGCGCGCTGTGCCTCGTCGCCTCGGCGCTGATCCTCACGCTGAGCCCGCCGCGGCGGGAGGCGGTGCCGGGTGCGGTGCCGGCCGCCGGCTGAAACCGCGTGCCGGCGTCCGACACATCGCGATCAGGCATCGAGCCCGATCGCGGGCGCCGCTTACGACCATGGCGCAGGTGACGGCTACACCGTCCGGTCGACGACCCGTCCCTGACCGGCCGGCACCGGGGGCGAAACGGCAACCGCCGTCTCCGCGACCAGCGCGGCGACCGCCTTCTGCGCGTCGATCTGCTGACGCGCGACGGCGGTGCCGATCGACTGAGACAGGGCACCGGCCTGGATCTGGACGGATCGGGCGACGGGGCTGGTCATGGCGCATCATGACCCGGCGTCGGTGAAGGGCTGGTTATGCCGACGCTTCAAAAGTCTGTCCCGGCCGGAGGGGGATCGGTTCGGTCGACGGTCCGCCTGCGGTCCGAAGTCGACCACGCGCCGCCGATGGCTCCCCGCACGCCGGCGAAGACCTCACATCGTGGCGCACGCGGTGGTGCTCGACGCGCTCCTAGGTTTTCGGCGGGTCCAGCATGACCCAGAGGCGGGTGATCCGCCCATCGACGACGTTCGCGACGTCCGCGCCGGTGACGACGACCGGCCCGTTCCGGGGGCCGCCTTTCCAGCGCAGGACGCCGAGCCCGTGATGCCCGACCGCGACGCCATCGGGCGCGAAGCGGAAGTCCGGCCCGAACTGCTCGAGAAGCTTGCCGGCGATCTCGGAGATCGCCGCACGGCCCACGACGACGGTCGTCGGCTCGTACATGACCGGGTCGGCGACGAAGAGCTCATCGAGGGCGCGCTCGCGCTTCGCGCCGTCGCGTTCGTTGAAGATGCGTTCGAGATTCGCGCGCAGCAGGCGGTCGTAGTCCGGCGCGTCCGGCGTCTTGGTCTCGTCCGGCACGGCTCATCCTCCGGCGGTGGCGATCTGCGCTAGGAGGGTATCGGCCCAGACGCCAGATGAGAAGCCATGGATAGGCAAAGATTCTGGTGTCACGGCTTCATGGCGGCCGACGGTCCTGGTCTCGATCCTCGCGCGATCACCCGATCACGAGGCGGGTGCGCGGCCCGAGGCGGCGCAGGAGCCGGAGCAGGTCGGCGCGCTTGAGCGCGACGCAACCCTCCGTCGGCGTGTAGCCCGGCCGGGCGATGTGCAGGAAGATCGCCGAGCCGCGGCCGGGGCGGATCGGGCCGCGGTTGTGGTCGAGGTCGATCACCACGTCGTAGAGACCGTCGTCGCGCCACATCCGTTCCGCGCTCACGCCCGGCGCGGGCAGGGCGATCGGCCGGTTGTAGCGGCGGTCGCGGACGTCGTCGCACCAGCCGTCGCCGGGCGCCGTCCGGCGCAAGGGGAGGGCGGTGGCAGGGCGAGGAAGATGGTCGGGCCTATAGCTGCCGCCGCGCAGGCGGACGCGACCGCGCGGCGATCCGCCGTCGCCCTCGCGCTTCACCTGCACGATGCCGCCGCTTCCCAGGGCGCAGGGGATGACCGCGTCGCCGGCCTGCAGCAGGCCCTTGCGCCGGTCGCCGACGCGCGGGTGCACGCGAAGCGTCGCCAGGGTGGTCGTCTTGCCGGGTCGGGAGCCGGTTCGGGGAGGGCGAGGTCGTTGAATCATGATTCTGCGCGAGAGTGATTCCAGGCTCGGCGTTCGGGGCCCCGATCGGCTCCGCCCGCCCGTGCCGGCCCCGTCCTGCGAGGCCCATACGGGCAGGATGTCACCGAAATGGTCGAATAATTGTGCACAAGGCAATTCCCCGCCGCGAAAAGCGCGTTATTCTAAGGCGACTACCCGGGTCGAAGAACCCTCGGGTTTTTGGGAGCGAGATCGCCCGCGCGCCGGAGTTCCGGGGCACGACTCGTTCCGGTCGTGCCCTGTCGAAGAGTTCCTCGGACGATGTCCAACGCCTACCGCCTTCTCATCTGCGACGACGACGCGATCCTGCGCGAGACCCTGACCGAGCAGCTCGACCTCTGCGAGGAGTTCACGGTGGTCGCCGAGGTCGATGCGGGCCGGGCCATCGCCCGCGTCGCCGCCGATCGGATCGATCTCGCGGTGATGGATGTCGGGCTGCCCGACATGGATGGGCGCGAGGCCGTCCGCCTGATGCGGAAGAACGGCTTCAAGGGGCCGGTCATCATGCTGACGGCTCAGGATTCCGAGGCCGACACCGTCGAGGGCCTCGAGGCGGGCGCCAACGACTACGTCACCAAGCCGTTCAAGTTCGCGATCCTGCTCGCCCGCATCCGCGCGCACCTGCGCAGCCACGAGGCGTCCGAGGACGCGGTCTTCCAGATCGGCCCCTACACCTTCAAGCCGGGCGCGAAGCTCCTGGTCGGCGAGCGCGGCTCCAAGCTGAAGCTGACCGAGAAGGAGACCGCGATCCTGCGCTTCCTCTATCGCGCCGGGCGCGAGGTGGTCGGCCGCGACACGCTGCTCGCCGAGGTCTGGGGCTACAACGCGCAGGTCACGACGCACACGCTCGAGACCCACATCTACCGGCTCCGGCAGAAGATCGAGCCGAATCCGGGGCTCGCCGCGATTCTCGTCACCGAGGGCGGCGGCTACAAGCTGCTGCCGTGATGCCGGCATGAGGGCCGCCCCGGTCGCCCTTCGGCGCGAGACCCTGGCGAGCCCGATCGGAACGCTCGTCCTCCTCACCGACGCGGACGGGCGGCTGCGGGTCGCCGACTTCGACGATTATCGCGACCGCATGGAAACGCTGCTCGAACGCGGCTACGGCCGCGGCGGCTGGTCGATCGCCGACAGCCCGCATCCGAGCGGGGCGTTGCGCGCGCTCGCGGACTACTTCGACGGCGACCTCAACGCCATCGACGCGATCGAGACGGCCACCGGCGGGACCGTGCTGCAGCGGGCGGTCTGGGCCGCGTTGCGCGCCGTGCCACTCGGAACGACCGAGAGCTACGGCGCGCTCGCGGCGCGAATCGGGCATCCGCGCGCGGTGCGCCCGGTCGGCGCCGCCAACGGTGCGAACCCGATCTGCGTGGTGGTACCGTACCACCGCGTCGTCGGCGCGAACGGCACGCTCACCGGTTACGGCGGCGGCCTGGAACGCAAGCGCTGGCTCCTCGACCACGAGGCCCGCCATGTCGGGCTCGGCGGCGTGGAGCGTCACGCCGACCTGTTCGGGGCGGCGCTGCTGCGTTGAGCCCGTTCCCCGTTCCCGACGCTTCCGCTAAGGATCGCCGATCGGATTGGGAAGGACCGGCGCGGGTTGGGCATCGAAGACGACATCGCGATCCTCGCCGCCGCGCCGGTGTTCGAAGCCTTCGGGCGCGACGCCCTGCGCCTGCTCACCTTCGCCGCCGAGCGCCGGTCGCTGGATCCCGGCGAGCGGCTGTTCGCCCGCGGCGATCCTGCCGACGGCGGCTTCATCGTCCTGTCGGGCACGATCGCCCTCGAGCCGCGCGTGCCCGGCGGCGAGACGATCCTGGCCGGGCGCTCTGCGCTGATCGGGCGGCTCGCCCTGTTCGTCCGCGGCGAGCGGCCGAGCGAGGCCACCGCGCGCGATGCGGCGGAGGTCATGCGCATCACCCCGACGCTGATGCGTAGGGTGCTGGAGGAGTTCCCCGACGCCGCGGCCGCGATCCACGACGCGTTGGCCGACGACCTGACCGGATTGAACCGGGGCTTCGACCGGGTCCGCGCCATGCTCGACGCGGATTGAGCGACCGGGCCACTGTGGCCGGCGGTCAGGATCGTGGCAGGACGGCGCGCGCGGCCTCCGTCACCGCATCGGCGCGGAAGTGGTGCAGCATGTGCCCGATGCCCGGCAGCCGCTCGTAACGGGCACCGGGGATCAAGCGGATGGCCAGGGCGCCGTGGATCATCGGGTTGACCACGATGTCGGCATCGCCCGCCAGGATCCGCACCGGCACGCGGCAGGTCGCGTAGGCCGTCGCGCTCCGGCTCAGCGCCACCCAGAGCGACAGCGCATCCTCCGCCTCGGCGACGATCTGGCCGGACCGCCCGGCGAACCCGAACGGGAACGCCTCGGCGAAGGCCTTCGGCATCGTCTGCGGCAGGAACATCGCGTTCCACAGCATCGGCAGAAGCGTCGGGTCGGCGGACGCCCCGAGGGCCCGCGACAGCACCGGGCCGGACACGGGGGCGGCACGTGGGCCGAACAGCACCTGCTCGAGGCGAAGCTCCGGAAAGCAGACCGGGGCGAGCGCCACGATGCCGGCGACGTCGTCGGGGTAGAGCAGCCCGTAGGCCAGCGCGACGGCGCCGCCGTAGGAATGCCCGACGATCACCGGGCGATGCAGCCCGAGCGATCGCACGGCCGTGTGGATCAGCTCGGCCTGGCGCCAGGGCGAGGCGTCGGTTCCACGGGCGCGGGTGCTAAGTCCGTGCCCCGGCCGGTCGACGGCGACCACCCGGAAGTGCCGGGCGAGCGCTGGCACCGGACCGAGCCACATGTCCTCCAGCGTCATCAGCGTGCCGTGGATGGCGACGAGGTCCGGCCCGGCACCGGTCTCGGCATAGGCGATCGACCGCCCGTCCGGCAGGTCGACCATCTTGCGCGGGACGATGCGCTGGGTCTCGGGGGGAGGGCTGGGCAGGCCGGACGTGTCGAGCAGCAGGGCGGCCATCCTAGAGCGAGCGCCTGCGCCCGCGGGGCGGATTGCCCGCCTTGCTGCCGATGCCCGTCAGCGCCAGCGCGGCGAGGCCGAGCCCGATCAGCCCCGCCGTCGCGGCGACCGGATGCAGGGTCGCCCGGGTGTAGGCGCTGGTGCGCATCACGTAGCCCGGCTGCGTACCGCGGACCGCGCCCGCATGCTTCGGCGCATGCAGCGCGCCGGCCGGGTCGCGCGGTGCCTCGCCGCGCCTCTGCATCGCGATGATCGCCGGCGCCAGCAGATCGTAGGCACCCGGCGCGAATTCCTTGCCGGCCACCATCAGCTTGCCGCCCCCGCCGACGATGATGTCGCGCTGCGGATGCACGGCGGCGTGCAGGATGGCGTTCGCGACCTCCTCGGGCGGGTAGATCGGCGGCGGCAGCATCGGCTCCCGGTCCATGTAGTTGCGTGCCCGCTGCGGCAGCGGCGTGTCAATCGAGGTCGGCTTGACCAGCGTCACCGAGACCGGCGCATCCTCGGCCAGCAGCTCCATGCGCAGGGCGTCGGTGAACCCCTTCACGGCGTGCTTGCTCGCCACGTACATGCCCTGAAACGGGAAGGCGAGGTCGGAGGCGACGCTGCCGAGGTTGATCAGCGCACCGCCGCCGCGGCGCAGGTGCTCGACGGCGACGAGCGACCCGAACACCGTGCCCCAGAGGTTGGTCTGGATCAGGCGGACGTTGTCCGCGTCGGACACCTCGCGCAGCGGCCCGTAGATGGTGAGGCCGGCGACGTTCACCCAAGTGTCGAAGCCGCCGAACGCGGCCACCGCGCGATCGGCCACGGCCTGGACCTCGGCCCGGTTCCCGACATCGCAGGCGACGGCGATCGCCCGGCCGCCGGACGCCTCGATCTCAGACCGCACGGTCTCGAGCACGTCGGCGCTGCGGGCCGCGAGCACCACGCGTGCGCCCCCGGCCGCGGCCCGGCGGGCGGTCGCGAGCCCGATGCCGCTCGACGCGCCGGTGACGACGACGACCTGATCGCGCAATGCCTTGTGTCTCATGCCGTCCCATCGCTCCACGCACCGGTCGGCACGGAGCCGCGGTCTTCGGGAGCTACCCGCGAAACCGTGAGATGTTGCCGAACGAGGCGCGATCCAGGCGCGTCCGTTGCACGCAGGCGTTCGAGTGCCCGAGCTGGCCGGCTCGGGTTCGAGCGGCTGCGGAAGCCCTGAGCCGGCGAGGCGATGTCGCGGGTGCTGCGCACGGGGATCCGTCTGCGGGACGACAGCCTAACGCCGTCCCGCGCATCGGGACCGTCAGGTGACAGGGCGGTCGGCCGCTTGTAAGCACGGGCGCTCACGAAAACCCTGTCCGGAAGACCCATGTCCCACGCCGCCCTCACCCAGACCATCGAAGCCGCCTGGGAGGACCGCGCCGGCATCGACACGAGCACGCGCGGCGCCGTTCGCGAGGCGGTCGAGGCGGCCCTCGCCCTGCTCGATTCCGGCGAGGCGCGCGTCGCCGAGAAGAGCGGCGACCAGGATTGGGTCGTCAACCAGTGGCTGAAGAAGGCGGTGCTGCTATCCTTCCGCCTCAACGACATGGCGCCGATCTCCGGAGGCCCCGGCGAGGCGACGTGGTGGGACAAGGTGCCCTCGAAGTTCGAGGGCTGGAGCGAGGCCGAGTTCCGCGCCGCGGGCTTCCGCGCCGTTCCCGGCTGCTTCGTCCGCCGCGGCTCGTTCATCGCGCCCGGCGCCGTGCTGATGCCGTCGTTCATCAATCTCGGGGCGCGGGTCGGCAAGGGCACCATGGTCGACACCTGGGTGACGATCGGCTCCTGCGCCCAGGTCGGCGACAACTGCCACATCTCGGGCGGCGCCGGCATCGCCGGCGTGCTCGAGCCGCTGCAGGCCAACCCGGTGATCATCGAGGACAACTGCTTCATCGGCGCCCGTGCCGAGGTCGCCGAGGGCGTGATCGTCGGCGAGGGCAGCGTGCTGTCGATGGGCGTCTACATCGGCGCCTCGACCCGCATCGTCGACCGCACCACCGGTGAGGTCTTCTACGGCCGCGTGCCGCCCTATTCGGTGGTCGTCTCCGGCACGATGCCGGGCAAGGCGCTGCCGGACGGCTCGCCCGGACCGGGCCTGTACTGCGCCGTCATCGTTAAGCGCGTCGACGCCGGCACCCGCGCCAAGACCGCGATCAACGAGCTGCTGCGCACCTGATCCGAGCCGGGCCCGATCCGATGCGCGAGACCGCGACCCTCGACCTCACGGTGGCCGGCCGCTCGGTGCCGACGCCGTGCGATCGGATCGGGGCCGGCCCCGACGTGCTGCTGCTGCCGGCGCTCTCGACGATCGCGTCGCGAGCCGAGATGCGCGGCCTCGCCGACCAGCTCGCCTGGGACCATCGCTGCCTGATCCCGGACTGGCCCGGCTTCGGTGCGCATCCGCGGGCGCGGCTGCCGCTGAATCCGGCGACGTTCCACGACTACCTCGACGCGCTGCTCGCGGCTGCACCCGGCCCCTACGCACTCGGCGTCGCCGCCGGCCACGCGGCGGGCTACCTGGTGGCCGCCGCCCGCCGGCATCCGAAGGCGTTCGCCCGGCTCGTCCTGGTGGCGCCGACCTGGCGCGGCCCGCTTCCGACCGTGATGGGACCGGAGCGCCGGGGCCTGTTCACCGCGATCCGCCGCGCGGTCGAGACGCCGGGGCTGGGCGACGTCCTCTATGCCCTCAACATCCGGCCCAAGGTGATCGGCCGGATGATGCGCGCTCACGTCTACGGCGACGCGGCGCACGTCACCGACGCGCTGATCGCGGACAAGACCGCGATCACCCGCCAGCGCGGCGCGCGCTTCGGAACGGCGGCCTTCGTCACCGGCGGGCTCGATCCGGTGCCGACGCGCGAGGCCTTCCTCGCCCTGTTCGGCGACGGCCTGCCGCCGATCCGGGTGCTGCGCCCGAGCCGCGCCCCGCGCCGGTCCGGCGCCGAGATGGACGCGCTCGTCGCGTCGGGCCGCGTCGAGGGCCGACCGGTGCCGGGCGCCCTCAGCCCGCACGAGGAATATCCGGCTGAGACCGCCGAGGCGATCCGCGCGGCCTGACGCGCCTCAGCTCCAGGCGTGGGAGGGGGGCGCCACCCCGTTAAGCGCGTGGTTGCCGACGATCGCCACCTTCCAGCGGACGGGGTCGTGCAGCGTGTGCGTCCGCGCGTTGCGCCAGTGCCGGTCGAGGTTGTGCTCGGCGAGCGTCGAGCGGGTGCCGCCGAGCTCGAACAGCTTGTTCGAGGCCGCGAGCGCGATCTCGGTGGTCAGCACCTTCGATTCGGCGACCGCGATCTTGGCGGCGTTCACCAGCCCCGCATCGTGGTCGACGAGCGCGGCGTCGATCGCGAGGCCGGCGCGGTCGAGGATTGCTTCGGCCGCGTGCAGGCGGATGGTGAGGTCGCCGACGGCCTGGATGGTGTAGGGGTCGTCGGAGGCCCGATCCTGACCGGCATCGATCCACGCCCGCGCCTTCTCGCGCACGAAGGCGATGGTGTCGTCGAGAGCCGCGCGGCCGATGCCGGCGTCGATCGCCGCCTGGATGATCTGGAAGATCGCCCCGTCGAGGCGCGGCAGCTCCTGGTAGGCCTTCCAGGCCGGGACGAGGTGGCTCTTCTCCACCCGCACGGACTCGATCAGCACCGTGCCGCTCGCCGTGCCGCGCTGGCCGAAGGCCGACCAGTCGTCGATCACCGTCAGACCGGGCGCGTTGCGGTCGGCGATCGCGTACCAGGCGAGACCCGCATCGTCGACGGCGACGATCGGCACGAGGTGGGCGAGCAGCGCCCCGGTGGCGTAGAACTTCTGGCCCTGCACGATCACGTGGTCGCCGTGGTCGGTGAAGTGGGTGGCGAAGTCGGCGGCGCGCGCCGTGCCCTTCTCCGAGAACGCGTTGCCGAAGCGGGTGCCGCGCAGCACCTCGGCGAACAGGAGGGCCTGCTGCTCGGGGTCCGACACGGTGCGGATCGCGGCGACGATGCCGAGGTGGTTCTGCGCGATCTGCGCGATCGAGGGGTCGGCCGCGGCGACGATGGCGATCACCTGCGCCAGCGTCCGATACGACACCTCGGGGCCGCCGTGCTCGCGCGGAACGTTGATCGACCATAGGCCGCTCTGCGAGAACCGGTCGAGCTCCGCCAGCGGCCGGGCATGCGCGAGGTCGCGCTCCGACGCCCCCTCGCGGATCGAGGCGGCGAGCGCGTGGGCGACGCGGATCGCCTCGGCGTCGTCGCGGATGATGTGGGCGGCCTCGGATGGACGGGCCGGGCCCGGGACGCCGCGAGAGGACGCTGTTCCGGACAGCGCCTGGGTGCTGACGGCGATGTTCATCGATCTCTCCGAAGTTCGAGGGCGGTCGTCGGATACGCATCCGCCTCTTCCCGATCGCGCGGCGAGGGGATGCTCGGCATCGGCGCGCCTACGCCGCCTCGGCGCGCTCAGCGCGCTCGGCTTCGAGCGCGCGGACCCGCGGGATGATGTGCGCGCCGAAATACGCCACGTCCTCCTGGAAATGCAGGAATGCCAGCAGCGCGAGATCGGTCCCGGCATCCTTGAGCGCGATGATGCGCTCGGCGATCTGGTCCGGCGTGCCGATCAGGTTGGTCTTGAAGCCGTCGTTGTACTGGACGAGGTCCTCGAAGGTCGATTTCGCCCAGTTGCCCTCGCCCTCGGGCGAAGCCCGGCCGGCGTTCTTCGCCTCGTGGCCGAAAGCCTTCACCGCATCCGGGTTGGCATGGTCGATAATCTCCTGCAGCACGGCGCGCGCCTCGGCCTCGGTGTCGCGCGCGATGACGAAGGCGTTCACGCCGACCTTGACCGCATGGCCGTTGGCGGCGGCCTTCGCCTGCAGGTCGGCGACCTGCGCCCGGATGCCCTCGGGGGTGTTGCCGTTGGTGAAGTACCAATCCGACACCCGCGCCGCCATGTCGCGCGCCGCCCGCGACGAGCCGCCCTGGAATATCTCCGGCGTCACCGCCGGCTTCGGCTTGAGGTTGTAATCGGTGTAGCGATAGAAATCGCCGCGGAACGTGTAGTTCTCCTGAGTCCAGATCCCGCGAAGCGCGGTGATGAACTCCTCGGAGCGCCGGTAGCGCTCGTCGTGGTCGAGCCACGGCTCGCCGATGGCGCGGAACTCGCCCGAGAACCAGCCCGAGACCACGTTGATCGCGATGCGGTTGTCGGTCAGCTCGCTGATCGTCGCGATCTGCTTGGCCGCGATGGTCGGGTTCCACGGCCCGGGCAGCAGCGCGGCGATGACCTTGAGCCTGGTCGTCACGGCGAGCAGCGCGTGGCTGAAGGCCACCGATTCGTGCTGGTACTCGGCGCCGTAGCCGGCGGTGAAGCGGATCTGCGTCAGCGCGTAGTCGAAGCCGGCATCCTCGGCGATCCGTGCGAGCTTGCGGTTGTAATCTCCGTCCCAGCTCGTGCGCTGCGGGATCGCGCTGATGACGAGCCCCCCGGAGACGTTCGGCACCCAGTAGGCGAAGCGGATCGGCTCTTCGGTCGCGTTGCGGTTGGTCATGGGGTTGCGCCTCCTCGTCGGTCAGGCCTCCCGCAAGGGCGAAGAGCGATCGTCCCGCATGGTCGCGGATCGAAGATCGCATCGAGCAGCCGCTCGCCGTCGTGCCGATTTGCCTGTCCGTCAAGTATTTCCAAAGTCGATGCCGCCGTCAAAGGAAGCAACGCGCAATCTTTTGCCTGAACGAGCAAGAAATTTCCGTCGCCCGTCCTTCCGGGGAACGAAGCTTCCCCGAGCCGAGCGCAACGGCCGACGCACCACGCGAACGATCGTATCGGCGTTCTTCATAAAGAACGATGGTGGGCCGAGCTCGTGGAAGAGGTCGCGCGTTTCGTGGCGCACGAGGGGAAGGAGAACGAAAAACCCCCTCCCGGTCGCATCGGGCAACGATCACCTCAACCGGAGCGTTCTTTTGCAAGAACGTTTCATTGACCGCGTGCACCGCACGCCTCACCTTTGGGAGGACATCGCGGCACGGTCCGAACGGGTGGCGGCGCGGCCGTCCCGCGTCCGGACCGTGCCTTGCGCCACCTTCCTTTCGAGACGAGATCCGACGATGACGCGACCGAAACTCGTGGGCTTCAGCGCCAACCTTCAGCGCCCGTCCAAGACCCGCGCCCTGGTCGAGGCCGTGGCCGAGGCCGCCACCGTCGACGGCGGCCTCGACCTTCGGCTGTTCGATCTCGTCGATGCCGGCACCGGGCTCGGCGCGGCCTGGTCGCGGGATGCGCTGTCGCTTCCCGCCCGCCGGGTGATCGAGGCGATCGAGGGCGCCGACGCGCTGGTCGTCGGCTCGCCGGTCTACAAGGGCAGCTTCACCGGGCTGTTCAAGCACGTCTTCGACCTGATCGATCCGGCGGCCCTGGCCAACAAGCCGGTCGCGATCGTCGCCACCGGCGGCGGCGCCCGCCACGCGCTCGTCGTCGAGCATTCGTTCCGGCCGCTGTTCGGGTTCTTCGGCGCCCTCCAGGTGCCGACCACCGTCTACGGCTCCGATCCGGACTTCACCGACGGCCTCCCGACCGATGCGGGCGTGCGCGAACGGATCGCCCAGGCCGGCGCCCAGCTCGCGGCCCTGCTGCGCGCCGGGATTGCGGCGGAATCGTCCGCCCCCGTGGCCCTCGCCGCCGCACGCTGAGACCCGCGATGATCGACCGCCGCCGCCTCCTCGCCACGGCCCTCGCCGCGGCGCTGCCCCTGACCCGTCCGGCGGTGGCCGCCGAGCCGGGCGTGCTGCGCATCGGCTACCAGAAGAACGGCATCCTCGTGGTCGCCAAGCAGCAGGGCGTGATCGAGGAGCGCCTGGCCAAGCTCGGCCATAGCGTGCGCTGGATCGAGTTCTCCTTCGGGCCGCCGCTGCTCGAGGCCTTGTCCCTCGACGGCATCGATTTCGGCCAGACCGGCGACGCCCCGCCGATCTTCGCGCAGGCCGCCAAGTCGAGCCTGGTCTACGCCGCGGCGCAGGAGGCCGGCGGCTCGGGCTCGGGCATCCTGCTGCCCAAGGGCTCGACGATCCGGTCGCTGGCTGAGCTGAAGGGCAAGCGCGTCGCCTTCGCCAAGGCGTCGAGCGCGCACAACCTCACGGTCGCCGCGCTGGAGAAGGCGGGCCTCACCTACGCCGACATCGAGCCGGTGACGCTGGCGCCCGCCGACGCCGCGGCGGCGTTCTCGCGCGGCAGCATCGACGCCTGGACGATCTGGGACCCGTACTACGCCATCGCGGAGGGCGGCGACGGCGTCCGCGTGCTGGCGACGGCCAGGGAGATCGCGCGGCAGAACAACTTCTTCCTGGCGAGCCGCGCCTTCGCGGAGGGCCGCGGCGCGGTGCTGGCCGAGGTGATCGACGTGCTCGGCAGCGTCGCGCGCTGGTGCGGCGACAATCGCGGCGAGGTCGCCGATCTGCTTTCGAAGGGCACCGGCGTGCCCCTCGCCGCCACCCGTCGCGCGGTCGATCGCACCGACTACCTCATCGGCCCGATGAACGACCGCGTCGCTGCCGAGCAACAGGTGATCGCCGACCGCTTCCACGCCCTGAAGCTGATCCCGAAGCCGATCCGCGTCGCCGACGCGGTCTGGATTCCACCCGCACGCAACGGCTGATCCGCGATGACCGACGACCTTCATCCCCAACGTGCCGCGCGTCTCGCCGCCGTCGATGGCTCGGTGCCGCTGCGACGCCGCACCCTGCTCTCGGCCGGCCTCGGCCTCGCGGCGGCGGTCGCGCTACGTCCGGCCCGCGCTGCGTCCGCCGTCCGGATCGGCTACCAGAAATACGGGTCGCTGGTCCTGCTGAAGGGCCGCGGAACCCTCGAAAAGGCGCTCGCGCCCCTCGGCTACGAGGTCGCGTGGTCGGAGTTTTCCTCCGGTCCGCCGCTGCTCGAGGCGCTGAACGCCGGGGCGATCGACCTCGGCTCCGCCGGCGAGGCGCCGCCGATCTTCGCCCAGGCCGCCAACGCCGACCTGCGCTACGTCGGCACCGAGCCGCCGGCCCCGCGGGGCGAAGCGATCCTGGTGCCGAAGGACAGCCCGATTCGCGCCGTCTCGGACCTGCGCGGCAAGACCATCGCCTTGAACAAGGGCTCCAACGTCCACTTCCTCGTGGTGCGCGCCCTGGAGAAGGCCGGCATCGCCTACGATGCGGTCAGGCTCGTCTTCCTCTCGCCGGCCGACGCGAACGCCGCCTTCGTGCGCGGCTCGGTCGACGCCTGGGCGATCTGGGACCCCTATCTCGCCGCCGCCGAGCGCTCGACCGGTGCGCGCATCCTCGCCGACGGCACCGGGATCGCACCGAACCGCCAGTTCTACCTGTCGCGCCGCGCCTTCACCGAGGCGAGCCCGGACATCGTGTCCGCGATCCTGAAGGCGATCGCCGAGGTCGACACCTGGGCCGCCGGCAACGGCGGCACGGTCGCCTCCGAGCTTGCGCCCTCGGTCGGCATCCCGGCGCCGGTGCTCACGGTGGCGCTCGATCGCCTGTCCTACGGGGTCGCGGCCCTCGACGCGCAGACGATTGCCGACCAGCAGGCGGTGGCCGACGCCTTCCACGCCCTCGGCCTCCTGCCGAAACCGATCCGGGTCGCGCACGCCGTCTGGGCCCACCCGCAACGCAAGGCCGAGATTCGATGAGCGCCACCCCCTCCCGCATCCGCGACGCCGCCGTACCCTGGCTGCTGCCGGTGACGATTCTCGTCGGCTGGCAGGCGGCGGTCTCGGCCGGCTTGGTCTCGAACCGCTTCATGCCGGCGCCGCTCGACGTGATCCGCGCCGGGATCGAGGCCGGCCGCACCGGCGAGCTCTGGACCAATCTCGGCGTCAGCACGCTGCGCGCGCTCGCCGGCTTCGTGGTCGGCGGCGGCATCGGCTTCGGCCTCGGCCTCGCCAACGGGCTCTCGCGCCTGTCCGAGCGCCTGACCGACACCTCGGTTCAGATGGTGCGCAACGTGCCCCACCTGTCGCTGATCCCGCTGGTGATCCTGTGGTTCGGCATCGGCGAGGAGGCCAAGCTGTTCCTGGTGGCGCTCGGCGTGTTCTTCCCGATCTACGCCAACACCCTGCACGGCATCCGCTCGGTCGATCCGGCTCTGGTCGAGATGGGCCGCGTCTACGGCATGTCGAACGCCGAGCTGTTCCGCCGCGTGGTGCTGCCGGGCGCGCTGCCGTCGATCTTCGTCGGCCTGCGTTACGCCCTCGGGATCATGTGGCTGACGCTCATCGTCGCCGAGACCATCTCGGCCTCCTCGGGCCTCGGCTACATGGCGATGCAGGCACGCGAGTTCATGCTGGTCGACGTCGTGGTGCTGGCGATCCTGATCTACGCCGCGCTCGGCAAGCTCGCCGACGCGCTGACGCGGCAGCTGGAGCGCAGCTGCCTCGCCTGGAACCCCGCCTACAGGAGCGCCTGATGCTGCTCGACGCCCAACTCCGCGACAAGCCGCCGGCGCGGGAACCGGACACCGGCGCGCGTGCGCTGTCCCAGGGGGAGAGGGTCGCGACGCCCTCGGGCAGCGCGCAACCTTCACCCCGATCCTCCCCCGACCGGGCGGGGGAGCAACGCGGCATCGCGGTCACCGTCCGCGACCTCCACAAGAGCTTCGACGGCAACGCCGTGATCGCGGGGCTCGACCTGTTCCTGCCCGCCGGCGGCTTCACGGCGGTGGTCGGCCGCTCCGGTTGCGGCAAGAGCACCCTGCTGCGCCTGATCCTCGGCCTCGAGACCCCGACCTCCGGGCGCATCGGCCTCGACGAAGCCGAGGCCGGTCCGCGCCGGTCTCAGCGGCCGCGGCGCATCATGTTCCAGGAGCCGCGGCTGCTGCCCTGGGCCCGCGTGGTCGACAACGTCGCCGTCGGACTGTCCGGCACCGGCACCAAGGCCGAGCGTCGGGCGCGTGCGCTCGCGGCCCTCGAGGAGGTCGGCCTGGCCGACAAGGCCGGCGTCTGGCCCGCCACCCTGTCCGGCGGCCAGCGCCAGCGCGTGGCGCTCGCCCGGGCGCTGGTCAGCGGACCCGGCCTGCTGGCGCTCGACGAGCCGCTCGGCGCGCTCGACGCGCTCACCCGCATCGGCATGCAGGACCTGATCGAGCGGATCTGGCGGGCGCAGGGCTTCACCGCGCTCCTCGTGACCCACGACGTCGCGGAAGCCGTGGCGATGGCCGACCGCATCCTCGTCGTCGACGAAGGCCGCATCGCCCTCGATCTGCGGGTCGACGTGCCCCGGCCGCGCCGCCGCGGCGATCCCGACCTGGCGCGGCTCGAAGGCCGCATCCTCGAGCACCTGCTCGGCACGCCCTCGGCGGCCTGAGCCGACACGGAGACCTTTCGATGACCGCCTCGACCGACGGAAAGACCGACGTCCTCTGGTTCCTGCCGACGCACGGCGACGGCCGCTATCTCGGCGCGTCGGAGGGCGCGCGCGACGTGTCGCTGAGCTATCTCCGCCAGATCGCGCAGGGCGCCGACGCCCTCGGCTATTACGGCGTGCTGCTGCCCACCGGCCGCTCCTGCGAGGATTCCTGGGTGATCGCCTCGGCGCTTGCGCCGCTGACGCAGCGCCTGCGCTTCCTCGTCGCAGTGCGTCCCGGCCTGATGGAGCCCTCGGCGGCCGCCCGCATGGCCTCGACGCTGGACCGGATCTCCGATGGGCGCCTGCTGATCAACGTCGTCACCGGCGGCGATCCGGTGGAGCTGCGCGGCGACGGCGTGTTCCTCGACCACGACGCGCGGTACGCGGTGACCGACGAGTTCCTCCACATCTGGCGCGGCCTGATGGCCGGCGAGACCGTCTCGTTCACGGGCAAGCACCTCTCGGCGGAGAACGGCCGGCTGATCTTCCCGCCGGTGCAGAAGCCCTATCCGCCGCTCTACTTCGGCGGCTCGTCGCCGGCCGGCATCGACGTGGCGGCCGAGCATTGCGACGTCTACCTTACCTGGGGCGAGCCGCCGGCCGGCGTCGCCGAGAAGATCGCGACCGCGAAGGCGGCCGCGGAGGCGCGCGGCAAGACCTTCTCCTACGGCATCCGCCTGCACGTCATCGTCCGCGAGACCGAGGGCGAGGCGTGGGCGGCGGCCGACCGCCTGATCTCGAAGCTCGACGACGCCACCATCGCCAAGGCGCAGGCCACGCTGAAGCGCCAGGATTCGGTCGGGCAGAGCCGGATGATGGCGCTGCACGGCGGAAGCCGGGACAAGCTTCAGGTCTCGCCGAACCTCTGGGCCGGCGTCGGGCTGGTGCGCGGCGGTGCCGGCACGGCGCTGGTCGGCTCGGCCGATCAGGTCGCCGACCGGATGAAGGAGTACATCGATCTCGGGATCGACCGCTTCATCCTCTCCGGCTACCCGCATCTCGAGGAGGCCTACCGCTTCGCCGAGCTCGTCTTCCCGAAGCTGCCGCTGCGCGCCACCACCGGCATCGGCCCCTCGAACGCCCGCAACGACGGCCCGTTCGGCGAGGTGATGGCCAACGACATCGTGCCGACGCGGCAGGTCGCGGCGCACTGAGAACCACGCCGGGAGGGGCCGGATCGCAGCGTCTCCGGCCTTCTCAAGCTCACCGCGCCATGCTATCCGGCGCGGATCGCGGGTGTAGCTCAATGGTAGAGCAGCAGCCTTCCAAGCTGAATACCCGGGTTCGATTCCCGGTACCCGCTCCACCCCTTCTGTAGATCATGTCGACGGTCGCGACGCCTGCCATTTACGGTTCGGGCGCTACCAGGTGACTGCGTTGAAGCGCTCGATCAGGCGCGGGCCGTCCCAGACCTCGATCACCCGGCCTTCGGCGAGCGCGAGCGCCTGCGCGATGGCTTCGTCGTCGCCGAATGCCGGCAACGGGTGAAGGCTCTTCGCGCCGTCGCGGGCGGTGATGACCGCGTGATAGCGCGGACCTGCGGGGGACGCCCTGCGGCTGCGGGCGATCGCGACCGGCGCCTGCAAGGTTTCGTCCTGGATCGCCTCGCTCACGCCCGTATCCCGCTTCTCGGCCATCCGGTGTGTTCTTGCTCGCGCATGGCCATGGACGACATCGTGTCGATCCGCGCCCGCGAGCGCCGGCCTCGGCACGATGGCTCCGCGGCGGAAGAGATCAACGCGCCAACCGTGACGTGTTCGAATGACGGGCGAGCGCAACCGTCACGCTAAGTTGCCGGCGCAAGACCGACACCAACATGGGTTAAATTCGCCGCGCGTTCTGGGTGCGCGCCAGCGACCCGGACGACGCCGAGCGAGCGGTCCCGCCCAAGCATCGCTACGGCGAGCGATGCGACCGCCTTCGGGGCGCAGACGGGTTCGTGACGAGTCCGGCCACCGTGTCGAGCCCGATGACGAGCGGGATCGGGCGATCGCCGATCGAGCAACCGCCGGCGGGGCCATGGCGCTGCAAGCGGACGGCTCGATCCTGGCATAGCACCGTCGCGAATGGCTCAGCCGAATTGCATGATCCGGCATTCGCGGAGGGGGTGCGGGTAGGGCGTCGGCGATCGGCGCTGCGTTCAGGACGCCGGCGCCTGCCGATCTTTCGATCCTCGATCCGATACGGCTGCCGTCGGCAGTTCGCGCTCGACGAACGTCTGCTCGACGCAGGCATGCATCGCCTCCGCCGCTGGCGAGGGATCGACGACTGAAACGGGTATCGCGTGCAGAAAACTTGAATCGTGGGGCACCGCCCGTCGCCCGGTTCTCGGGGGCGACGGGCGGGTCCGGGTTCAGGCGGCGGCGATGCTCGCCTTGACGATCTTGTCGGGCGAGCGCGGCGGCTCGCCCTTGTTGATCGTGTCGACCACGTCCATGCCTTCGACGACCTTGCCCCAGACGGTGTACTGCTTGTCCAGGAAGCG
The DNA here is from genome assembly GCF_022829705.1 of Methylobacterium sp. E-025. Classification (NCBI taxonomy): domain Bacteria; kingdom Pseudomonadati; phylum Pseudomonadota; class Alphaproteobacteria; order Hyphomicrobiales; family Methylobacteriaceae; genus Methylobacterium; species Methylobacterium sp. E-025. The sequence continues at coordinate 14,730 of NZ_JAKSYR010000102.1, read as the reverse complement.
GGCGTCGTCGAAGCAGATGAAGAACTGCGAGTTCGCCGAGTGCGGGAAGTTGGTGCGCGCCATCGAGCAGGTGCCGCGGGTGTGCGGCTCGGCGTTGAACTCGGCGTTCAGGTCGGGAAGGTCGGAGCCGCCCGAGCCGGTGCCGGTGGGATCGCCGGTCTGCGCCATGAAGCCGTCGATGACGCGGTGGAACGGCACGCCGTCGTAGAAGCCCTGGCCGGCGAGCGTCTTGATGCGCTCGACGTGGTTCGGCGCGAGGTCGGAGCGCAGCGCGACGACGACGCGGCCCTTGGTGGTCTCGAGGACGAGGTTTTCGGTGTCGGCCATGTCGGTCTCCAGGTTGTTCAGGGCGGGGGCGCTGCGCCTGGCTGCGGCGCGGCGGGGTGATCGGTGGCCGTCATCCGGGTCGGTTCGCGGTGACCTTCCGGTAGACGAAACGTAGGGCGACGGGACGCCCGGCGATCGCTCGGCCGAGGCCGGGCGTGATCTGGGCCGGCAGGCAACGGTTCAATCCGTCGATCGTCGCATGCACCAGGGTCGGGCGCGTCTTCGGACCGACGCCCCTCGCATACGTGATCCGCGGCGGCCCGAGCAAGCTTCCGTCGCGCCGGAGCGACAGCCGCGCGGTGATCTCGACGTTCGACGCATCCTCGAGGATGGCGGGCGGGCGCCAGCACGCCACGAGGGCGGGATAGAGCTCGGCCAGGGTGTTCGGGCGCGGAACCGGCTTCACCGCGAGCGGGACGACGATCGTCGCCCGCAACGTCTGCGGCAGGCTCAGCGGATAGCCGGGGCCTTCGCCGTCGAACGCGTAGCCGTAGAACGGCTGGGCGCCCGCGGCGGCGGGCACGAGGGCGACGAGGAGGGTCGCCGACGCGCGGCGCAGGCCCCGCATCGCCGCTTACTTGGCCTTCTCGGCCAGCTGCATCTTGACGATCTTGTCCGGGTTCTGGACCGCGCCGCCGGCGGCGCCAGGCGCCGCCTTCTTGATCTTGTCGACGGCATCCATGCCGTCGGAGACGAGGCCGACCACGGTGTACTGGCCGTTCAGGAAGGACGCATCGCCGAGACAGATGAAGAACTGCGAGTTGGCCGAGTTCGGATCCGACGAGCGCGCCATGCCGACGGTGCCGCGGCGGAACTGCGCCGAGGAGAACTCGGCCGGGATGTCGGGCAGGCTCGAGCCGCCGGTGCCGTTGCCCTTCGGGTCGCCGGTCTGGGCCATGAAGCCGTCCATCACCCGGTGGAACTTCAGGCCGTTGTAGAAGCCCTGGGCGATCAGAGTCTTGAGCTGCTTGACGTGCTTGGGCGCGATGTCCGGGCGCAGCTCGATCGTGACGCGGCCGTCCTTGGTGTCGAGGTAGACGGTGTTGGCGTCGGCGGCGCGGGCGGCGGGGGCCCCGAGCGTAAGGGAGAGCGCGAGCGCGAAAACGGCGTTGCGGCGGTTCATGGGGATCGTCTCCTTGAGAAGCGTTGGGGGCTCAGCTGCGGCTCGCGAAGCGGGCCGCGAGGCGTTCGGCAACTTGGGCCGGCACGAAGGGCGAGACGTCGCCGCCCATCGCGGCGATCTGCCGGACGAGCGTCGCGGTGATCGGGCGGACCTGGATCGAGGCCGGCAGGAACACGGTCTGGACTTCGGGCGCCATCGCGCCGTTCATGCCGGCAAGCTGCATCTCGTAGTCGAGATCGGTGCCGTCGCGCAGGCCGCGGATGAACAGGCTGGCGCCGCAGCGGCGCGCCGCCGTCACGGCGAGGTCGTCGAAGGTCGCGATCTCCAGCTCCGTCCCCTCGGCGGCGGCGAGCGGCGCGCAGGTCTCCGCGAGCAGCTCAGCCCGCGCCTCGGCGGAGAAGAGCGGGGCCTTGCCGGGATGGACGCCGATCGCGATCACGAGGCGCGGCACCAGCCGACAGGCTTGGCGGACGACGTCGAGATGGCCGTTGGTCACCGGATCGAAGGAGCCGGCATAGAGCGCGGTGCGGTTCATGCCCGCAACGCCCTAGAGGATTTTCGTGACGAACGGAACCGCCGGCCCCGGCGAATGGACCGCCGGCCGGAAACGCGAGGAAGGGCGGAAGCGCTTCCGCTCCCACCCTTCCGGTCGATCTCGATCGATCCGGGCGACCCGCCGCCCGGCGCAGATCCTAGTACGTGCCGAACTTGTAGTTGATGCCGGCGCGGGCGAGGCTGCCCTCGGTCGAGAGGCGCGAGATGTAGCCGATGCCCGGCGTGCCGGCGGGGCCGACATTGGCGACGAAGAGGTTGCGACTCCCGAGGTCGTAGCGGAGGTACTCGCCCTTGATCGTGACCGCGCTGGCGCGGAAGAAGTTCAGGAACGACTCGGTCGGCAGCGCGTACTCGATGCCGCCGCCGTAGGCGTAGCCGGTCTCCATGCTGGAGCGGCGGGCGGCGTAGGTCACCGGAGCGCCGGTCTGGAACGTGACGGACTGGGTCACGTCGCCGTAGGCGAAGCCGCCGGTGCCGTACACGAACACCCGGTCGAAGGCGTAGCCGATGCGGCCGCGCACGGTGCCGAGGTAGTTCAGCTCGGTGCGGTAGCTGTTGGTGAGGACGTTGGGGTTGAAGGCCGGGTTGAAGATCGTCTCGGTGCGGCGGCGCTGCAGGTCGGTGTACTGCGCGTCGGCCTCGATGCCGACGACGATGCCCGAGCCCGGGGTGAACTGGTAGTTGTAGCCGATCTGGCCGCCGCCGGTGAAGCCGTCCTGCGGCAGCGGCACGCTCGAGCGGCGCAGGCCGCGGTCGACGTTGAGCTGCAGCGCGCCGATGCCGGCGGTGCGGACGTTGTCGCGCTCGGAGAAGGCGTAGCCAGCATTCGCGCCGAGGTAGAATCCGGTCCAGGTGAAGACCGGGACGGGCGTGAACACCGGCGGCGGGGCCCGGCGCGGAAGGTCGGCGGCGCCGGCTGAGGCGGCGAGGGTCGCCGAGGCGACGGCGGCAAGGGCGAAGGACTTCAGCACGGGCGGCATCCGGGGTTGGGGACTGACGTTGCAGACCAGTAACCCCGCCGCCTCACCTTGAATATGACTTCGCGGCAACACTCGGAAACATCGTTAGTCCAGTCGCGACGATGCTTTCGTCAAATGTATACGCTACGTTTATCCCGGAAAAATCATCCCACGCCGGGCATCATTTTTTCTAGCACGCGCAAAAAGCCGGTGCCAAAACTCTGCAGGACGACTGGATCCGCCGCCCTGCAGGGCCTCCGCCTCACGCCGTCTCGTCGATGATCTCGCCGCCTTCGTCCTCGCCAGCGATGTGCTCGACGGAGACGACGCGCTCGTCCTTGGCGGTGTCGAACACGGTCACGCCCTGCGAGGCGCGGCCGACGACGCGGATGTCGTCCACCGGCACGCGGATGAGCTGGCCGGCATTGGTCACCAGCATGATCTGGTCCGCCGCCTCGACCGGGAAGGAGGCGACGAGGTTGCCGTTGCGGGCGTTGACCTCCATCGCTTTGATGCCCTTTCCGCCGCGTCCCGAGGTCCGGTACTCGAACGAGGAGGTCCGCTTGCCGTAGCCGCGCTCGGCCAGCGTCAGAACGAACTGCTGGTTGGCGCCCATCTCGGCGTAGCGCTCCTGCGACAGCAGCGGCGCATCGGTGGCGGCCTCCTCGGCATCGGCGTCGCCGGCCTCGGGTGCGGTGTCGCCGATGACGGCGCGCTGCATCTTCAGGAAGCCGACGCGCTCCTCGGGCGTCGCGTCGAAGCTGTTGAGGATCGTCATCGAGATGACGCGATCGCCCTTGCCGAGGCTGATGCCGCGGACGCCGGTGGAATCGCGGCCCTTGAAGACGCGGACGTCCTCGACGGGGAAGCGGATGCACTGGCCGAGCGCGGTGGTCAGCAGCACGTTCTGCTCGGGGCGGCAGATCTCGACGTGGACGATGTGGTCGCCCGGATCGAGCTTCATCGCGATCTTGCCGTTGCGGTTCACCTGCACGAAGTCGGACAGCTTGTTGCGCCGGACGCCGCCGGACGCGGTCGCGAACATCACGTCCAGCGTGTCCCAGGACGATTCGTCCTCGGGCAGCGGCATGATCGTGGTGATGCGCTCGGCCTGATCCTGCAGCTGCAGGATGTTGACGAGCGCCTTGCCGCGGGCGTTCGGCGCCGCCATCGGCAGGCGCCAGACCTTCTCCTTGTAGGCCTGGCCCTGGCTGGAGAAGAACAGCACCGGCGTGTGCGTGCTCGCCACGAACAGGCGGGTGACGAAATCCTCCTCGCGGGTGGACATGCCGGAGCGGCCCTTGCCGCCGCGGCGCTGGGCCCGGTAGGTCGAGAGCGGCACGCGCTTGACGTAGCCGGCATGGGACACGGTGACGACCATGTCCTCGCGCTGGATCAGGTCCTCGTCGTCGACGCTCGAATCGTAGTCGAGGATCACCGTCCGCCGCGGAGTCGCGAACTGGGTCCGCACCTCGGCGAACTCGTCCTTGACGATGGTCTGGATGCGCTGGCGCGAGCGCAGGATGTCGAGGTAGTCGGCGATCTCGTCGGCGAGCGACTTCAGCTCGTCGCCGACCTCGTCGCGGCCGAGCGCGGTCAGGCGCTGCAGGCGCAGGTCGAGGATCGCGCGGGCCTGCACCTCCGAGAGGCGGTAGGTGCCGTCGTCCGCCACCCGGTGGCGCGGGTCGTCGACCAGGGCGATCAGCGGGGCGATGTCGTGGGCCGGCCAGTCGCGGGCCATCAGCGCCTCGCGCGCCGAGTTCGGGTCGGGCGAGGTGCGGATCAGCCGGATCACCTCGTCGATGTTGGCGACCGCGATCGCGAGGCCGCACAGCACGTGGGCGCGCTCGCGGGCCTTGTTCAGCAGGAACTTGGTGCGGCGGGAGACGACCTCCTCGCGGAAGTCGATAAAGGCCTGGAGCAGGTCCTTCAGGTTCATCAGCTCGGGGCGGCCGCCGTTCAGCGCCACCATGTTGCAGCCAAACGAGGATTGCAGCGGCGTGAAGCGGTAGAGCTGGTTCAGCACCACCTCCGCCATCGCGTCGCGCTTGATCTCGACGACGATGCGCATGCCGTCGCGGTCGGACTCGTCGCGCAGGTCCGAGATGCCCTCGACGCGCTTCTCCTTGACCAGCTCGGCGATCTTCTCGACCAGCGTGGCCTTGTTCACCTGATACGGGATCTCGGTGAAGATCAGCGCCTCGCGCTCCTTGCGAAGCTCCTCGACGTGGGACTTCGCCCGCATGATGATCGAGCCGCGGCCGGTGGCGTAGGCCTGGCGGGTCCCGGCGCGGCCGAGGATCGCCCCGCCGGTCGGGAAGTCCGGGCCGGGCACGATCTCGGTGAGCTGCTCGATCGTCAGCCCCGGATCGTCGATCAGCGCGATGCAGGCGTCGATCAGCTCGCCGAGATTGTGCGGCGGGATGTTGGTCGCCATGCCGACGGCGATGCCGCCGGCGCCGTTGACGAGCAGGTTCGGGAACCGCGCCGGCAGGACCGACGGCTCCTCGCGCGACTCGTCGTAGTTGGGCTGGAAGTCGACCGTGTTCTTGTCGATGTCGGCGAGCAGCGCGGTCGCCGGCTTGGCGAGCCGCGATTCGGTGTAGCGCATCGCCGCTGCGGGATCGCCGTCGACCGAGCCGAAGTTGCCCTGGCCGTCGATGAGCATCAGCCGCATCGAGAAGTCCTGCGCCATGCGGACCAAGGCGTCGTAGATCGATTGGTCGCCGTGCGGGTGGTAGAGACCGATCACGTCGCCGACGATGCGAGCCGACTTGACGTACTTGCGCTCCGGCAGGTGCCCGCTCTCGTAGGCGGCGAACAGGATGCGCCGGTGCACCGGCTTGAGGCCGTCGCGCGCATCCGGCAGCGCCCGGCTCACGATCACGCTCATCGCGTAGTCGAGGTAGGACCGGCGCATCTCGTCGGTGATGGAGACGGGCTTGATGTCGCTGGCGGGCGGCGGCGTGCCGGCCCCTGTCTCGTCGTTGTCGGCCAAGGGCTTTTATCCGTGTGGCGAAGGCCCCGCGTCCGGGGCCGTTGTCAGGTGCATCCCACGCCGAAGCGCCGCGCGCGGCGCGACGTGGGGGAAGACGAATGATATCAGACGGTTAATTATTCCTCCCGTCGCACCGGCGCAAGCACCCGATCCCGGCCCGTCCGCCGCCTTTTTCGCGACCGCGAGCGACGCCTGCAACCGCAGGATCCCCGCGCGTTCCCGCCTTGCGCCGGCTCCGGCCAAGCTCGCGCCCGAATGCCGCCGCGCGATCGGCAGGGTTTGGGTGCGGTGCGGGGAACAACAGCTGGGCCGACCGCTTCTGTGACAGACGTGGCTGTTCACGCCCGGCACCGTTCCGGGGATCGCCCCCGCGCGATCCGGACCGACCCGTGAGCCCCGAACGATGAGGATGGTGGCCCGATGCGGCGCACGCACAACATGGCCTTCGGCGCCGAGATCGCGGACCAAGGCGTCCGCTTCGCGCTCTGGGCCCCGACGGCACGGGACGTCGTGCTGGTGGTCGACGGGACGGATCACGCGCTTCCGGATGCCGGCGAGGGCTGGCGCCGAACGACCGTCCCCGGGGTCGCGGCCGGCGCCCGCTACGGCTTCCGCGTCGACGGCGACCTCGTGGTGCCCGATCCCGCCTCGCGCTTCCAGCCGGACGACGTGTCGGGCCTGTCCGAGGTGATCGACCCGGCCGCCTTCGCCTGGAGCGACGACGCGTGGAAGGGCCGGCCGTTCGAGGAGGCGGTGATCTACGAGACGCATGTCGGCACCGCGACGCCGGAGGGCACCTATGCCGGGCTGCAGAAGCGGCTGGCCGACCTGAAGGCGCTCGGCGTCACCGCCATCGAGCTGCTGCCGCTCGCCGACTTCAAGGGCACCCGCAATTGGGGCTACGACGGGGTGCTGCCCTACGCGCCGGACGCCGCCTACGGCCGTCCCGACGACCTCAAGCGCCTGATCGACGCCGCGCACGGGCTCGGGCTGATGGTCTACCTCGACGCGGTCTACAACCACTTCGGGCCGGCCGGGAACTATCTCCACGCCTACGCCAAAACCTTCTTCACCGAGCGGCACCGGACCCCGTGGGGCGCGGGCATCAACTTCGACGGCAAGGAGAGCGGCCACACCGTGCGGCAGTTCTTCATCCAGAACACGCTGTACTGGCTCGAGGAATACCATTTCGACGGCATCCGCTTCGACGCCGTCCACGCGATCCTCGACGATTCGCCGACGCACTTCCTGGCCGAGCTCGGCGAGACGGTCCGCGCGGCCTTCCCCGATCGCCAGATCCATCTCATGCTCGAGAACGAGGCCAACCAGGCCAAGTGGCTCGAGCGCGACGGCTCGGGCAAGCCGCTCCAGCACGACGCCCAGTGGGCCGACGACCTGCACCATTGCTGGCACGTGCTGCTGACGGGCGAGGATTCCGGCTACTACGAGAGCTTCAGCGACAAGCCGGTCGAGCGGCTGGCGCGCTGCCTGTCGGAGGGGTTCGCCTATCAGGGCGAGCCGTTCAAGACGCTGGGCGACCATCCGCGCGGCGAGCCCTCGGCCCACCTGCCGCCGACCGCGTTCGTGACGTTCCTGCAGAACCACGACCAAGTCGGCAACCGCGCGCTCGGCGAACGCCTGAGCCAGCTCGCCGATCCGAAGAAGCTCGATCTGGCGCGCGCCGGGCTCCTGCTCAGCCCGCAGATTCCGATGCTGTGGATGGGCGAGGAATGGTCGGCCTCGACGCCGTTCCTGTTCTTCGTCGATTTCGCGCCGGACGCGGAGCTGAACAAGGCCGTCCGGGAAGGGCGCCGCAAGGAGTTCAAGAGCTTCGCGGCCTTCGCCGACGACACGTCGGTGATCCCGGATCCGACGGAGGCCGAGACCTTCGAAGCGTCGAAGCTCGACTGGTCCGAGCGCGAGCGCTCGCCGCACCGGGAGGTGCTGGCCGAGACCACCCGGCTCTTGGCCCTGCGCCGGGACGTGGTGGTGCCGCTCGCCAAGTCCGGCTATCGCAACGCGAAGGCGGTCCTTCCCCGCGCCGACGTGGTCGACTGCACCTGGTCCTACGCGGGCGGGACCCTGCGGTTCGTCGCCAATGTCGGCGATGCGCCGTTCTCCGTCGAGGCCGGCGACGACACGCCGGTCTGGACCAATGCGCCGGACGGCACCGGTGCGACTCTGCCCGCCTGGACGGGTGTATTTCTGACGAAAGCGGCCCGATGAGCAGTGCACTGCAACGCCTTGCCGACCTCGCAGGCATCGCCGACGGCTACGTCGACGCCTTCGGCAAGCCGGTCGAGACCGCGCTCGAAGTCCGCCGCAGCATGCTCGCGGCGCTCGGCTTCGCGGTCGGCACCGACGAGGAGATCGCCCAAAGCCTCGGCGAGGTCGAGGCCCTGCGCAACGGCCTGATCCCGCCGCTGCTGCCGGTCGAGGCGCGCCGCGCGGTGCGCGTTCCGGTGCGCGGGGAGGGGACGGCGGTCTGGCGCCTCGTCGACGAGCGCGGCAACGCCCGCGAGGGCCGAGCAACCCTGTCCAGCGATACCGCCGGGTTCGAGCTGCCGCCGCTGACGCCGGGCTACCATCACCTCGCTGTCACCCTCGGCGACCGGACTGCGGAAGCCTGGATCATCTCGGCGCCGCAGCGCTGCTGGCGTCCGCGCGCCTATGCCGACGAGGGCGCCAGCGATTGGGGTCTCGCGGCCCAGCTCTACGGCCTGCGCTCCGACACCAACCTCGGCATCGGCACCTATGCCGACGCGGGTCAAGCGGCGCGCGATGCGGGCCTGCGCGGTGCATCGTTTCTCGGCCTCAGCCCGGTGCACGCCCTGTTTGCCGCCGACCGGACCAAGATCTCGCCCTACTCGCCGTCCTCGCGCCTGTTCCTCGACACGCTGTTCATCGCACCGACGAGCATGCCGGGCTTCGTCGGCTCGCGGGCGGAAAGGCGTCTCGCCGAGATGGCGCCCCGCGTCGAAGCGTTGCGCGTCGCCGCGCTGGTCGACCACCAGGGCGTGTGGGACGTGCTCTCGCCGGTGCTGCAGGACTTCTGGGCGGAGTCGGATGCGAGCCGGGGCGCGGATGCGGGCTTCACGGCCTTCCGGGAGGAGGGCGGCGAGGATCTTCAATCGCACGCCACGTTCGAGGCCTTGTCCGAGCACTTCAAGGGGCGGGGCGCCCAGTGGCTCGGCGACTGGCCGGAGGAATTCCGGCGCGCGGGAACGGACGCCGTCGCAGCCTTCGCCGACGAGCACCGCGATGCGGTGTCGTATCACGCCTGGCTCCAGTACCTCGCCGACCGGCAGCTCGCAGACGCGTCCGAGCGGGCGCTCGCGACCGGCATGCGCATCGGCCTCTACCGCGACCTCGCCGTCGGCGCAGACCGTGGCGGCTCGGAGATCTGGTCGCATCCCGAGCGCTTCGCCGACCGCGTCTCGATCGGCGCACCGCCGGACCTGCTCGCGCCCAAGGGCCAGGATTGGGGACTGCCGGCCTTCGATCCGCTCGAGATGGAGCGCGACGGGCTCGCCGCCTTCCGGGCGCTGGTGCGCGCCAACATGCGCCATGCCGGCGCGATCCGCATCGACCACGCCTTCCAGCTCGCCCGCCTGTTCCTGATCCCGCTCGGCGGCGGCGCGAAGGACGGCGCCTACGTGGCGATGCCGTTCGAGCCGATGATCGCGGTGCTGCGCCTGGAGAGTCATCGCAACAAGTGCCTCGTCATCGCCGAGGATCTCGGCACCGCGCCGGAGGGCTTCTCGGACGCGCTGATGCAGGCCGGCATCCTCAGCTACCGGATCCTGGCGTTCGAGCGTGAGCAGGACGGGCGGTTCAAGGCGCCCGAGGCCTATCCCCGCGACGCGCTGACCGCGATCACCACGCACGACCTGCCGACCTTCGTCGGCTGGTGGCGCGGGGTCGACACCGACACGCGCCAGTCCCTCGGCCTCTACGACGCCGAGCGGGCCGAGGCGGAGCGCAACGAGCGCGTCACCGAGCGCCGGCGCCTGTCCGAGGCGCTGGCCGCGCAGCAGCTCATCGTCGGCGCCGAGCCGCCGGACGCGGCCCCGTTCGAGGCGGCTGCGCGCTACCTCGCCCGCGCTCCGTCGATGCTGACCGCGGTGCAGTACGAGGACGTCGTCTCCGAGCTGAGCCAGGCCAACGTGCCGGGCTCGACCGAGGGCTACCCGAACTGGCGGCGCAAGCTCGACCGCGACCTCGCCGCCATCGCCGCGCCGGGCGGCCCGCTGGCGAAGCTCGCCGCCGCCCTGTCGGCCGAGGATCGCGGCCCACGCTCCGGTGCCGCCCGCCTGGCGACCGCCCCGCCGCGCGCGACCTACCGCCTGCAGTTCCACAAGGACTTCACCTTCGCCGACGCGGAGAAGATCGTCCCGTACCTGGCGAAGCTCGGGATCAGCCACGTCTACGCCTCGCCGCTCCAGAAGGCCCGGCCCGGCTCGACCCACGGCTACGACATCGTCGACCACGGCGCGATCAACCCTGAGCTCGGCGGCGAGGCCGGCTTCGTGCGCCTGTCCGACGCGCTGCGGGCGCACGGGCTGAAGCTGCTGCTCGACATTGTCCCCAACCACATGGGCGTCGGCGGCGCCGACAACCCGTGGTGGCTGTCCGTGCTCGAATGGGGCGCGCTCTCGCCCTTCGGCCATGCCTTCGACATCGATTGGGAACGCCTGGGCGCCAACCGCAACCTGGTGATCCCCTTCCTCGGCGAGCGCTACGGCGAGGCGCTGGAGAACGGGAACCTCGAGCTCAAGTTCGACGCGGTCGCCGGGGCCTTCAGCGTCTGGCACTACGAGCACCAGTTCCCGATCCGCCCGCTGAACTACCCGACCATCCTCAACCGGGTGCTGGCGGCGCTCGGCGACGTGGACGAGGAGGCGCAGGGCGAGCTGCTCGCCATCTCCGAGCGCCTGCGCACCATGGGCGCCGAGACCGACGCGAAGCGCCGCGTCGCCTTCCCGGAGGAGGCGGAAGGGCTCAAGCAGCGGCTCGCCGCCGTCTGCGCCGCATCGCCTGAGATCCGAGCCGCGATCGACCGCAGCCTCAAGCTGCTCAACGGCTTCAAGGGCCGCCCGGACAGCTTCGGCCCGCTGCACCGGCTCCTGGAGAGCCAGGCCTATCGCCTCGCTCATTGGCGCGTCGCGTCGAGCGACATCAACTACCGGCGCTTCTTCGACGTGAACTCGCTGGCGGGCCTGCGCGTCGAGCTGAACGACATCTTCCACCGCTCGCACGAGACCGTGTTCCGGCACGTCCGCGAGGGGCGGATCGACGGGCTGCGCATCGACCACATCGACGGCCTGGCCGACCCGCAGGGCTATGCGCGGGCGCTGCAGGCGGCCGTCGGACCGGGCTTCTACGTGGTGGTCGAGAAGATCCTGGAGCCGGGCGAGAAGCTTCGGCCATGGCCGGTCGCCGGCACCACCGGCTACGACGTGCTGAACCACCTCGACGGCATCCTCGTCGACCAGGGCAAGCGCGGCAAGATCAAGCGGCTCTACGAGTGGGCCACCGGCTTCGACGAGCCCTACGGCTTCCAGCTTCGCGCCGCGAAGGCCGAGATCCTTGAGATCAGCTTCGCCAGCGAGCTCGAGGTGCTGACCACCGACCTCAAGGAGATCGCCGATGCCGACCGGCGCACGCGCGACTTCTCGGTCAACGCGATCCGCCGGGGGCTCATCGAGATCATCGCGCGGTTCCCGACCTATCGCAGCTACCTGCCGCCGGATCTCGACGAGAGCGATGTCGAGGCCGAGGACGTTCGGCTGATCGAGGGCGCGGTCGCCAAGGCCAAGCGCTGGTCGGCGCTGCCGGACCGCTCGGTCCACGACTTCGCGGCCGCCGCGCTCATCGGCCGGATCGAGACCTCCGGGCCCGGACGGCCGGACCCGATCGTGATCCTGCGGTTCCGCCGCCGTTTCCAGCAGCTCACCGGCCCGGTGATGGCCAAGAGCCTGGAGGACACGCTGTTCTACCGCTACGCGATGCTTCTCGGCCTCAACGAGGTCGGCGGCGATCCCGGCGAGTACGGCCTCGACGCGGACCACTTCCACGCGCTCCAGGCGGCGCGTGCCCGCGACTGGCCGAACGCGATGATCACGACGGCGACCCACGACACCAAGCGCGGCGAGGACGCGCGCTCGCGCCTGCTCGCCCTGTCCGAGCTGCCGGAGGAATGGGCCCGCGCCTGGGACCTGTGGCGCACGATTGCCGTCCCGCACCTGACGACCATTGACGACGAGCCGGCGCCGGACGCCAACGACCAGTGGATGTTCTTCCAGGCCATCCTCGGGGCGTGGCCGCTCGAGCTGCTCGATGCCGACGAGCCGAATGCCATCGAGGATTTCCGCAAGCGCCTGACCGCCTACAGCGAGAAGGCGATGCGCGAGGGCAAGCGCAGGTCGAGCTGGGTCAACGTCGACGAAGCCTACGAGGGTGCGGTCGCCAAGCTGTTCGAGGCGCTGATCGCGCCGGGGTCCGAGTTCCTGGCCAAGCTGCGGCCGTTCGCCCGGCGCCTCGCCCATCTCGGGATGATCGCCGGCCTCGGCCGCACGGTCCTCAAATGCACGCTGCCCGGCCTGCCGGACGTGTACCAGGGCACCGAGTTCTGGGACTTCTCGTTCGTCGATCCCGACAACCGCCGGCCGGTGAACTACGCGGCGATGGAACGCGCTCTTGCGGACCAGGGGGTGCTGCCCGAACTGCTGGCGCATTGGCCGGACGGACGGGTGAAGCAGGCGACCCTGACGCGTCTGCTCGCCGACCGCGCCGCGCGTCCGGCGTTCTATGCCGAGGCCGACTACCGGGCGATCGAGGCGACGGGGCCGCGTGCGGACAACGTCGTCGCCTACCTTCGCTCCGACGCGAGCGCGGACGGCGACATCTTCGTCGCGGTCCCGCGACTGGTCGCCGGACTGGTCACGGACGCCGCCTGGTCGGGGGCGGGGTTCGCCGGCACGACGGTCGATCTCGGCGCGGGCACGTCCTGGCACGACATCGTCACGGGGGCCGGCTACGACGGCTCCGCCGATCTCGGAGCGTTGTTCTCCGCGCTGCCCTACGCCGTCCTCCGGCGCCGGGCGTGATCCGAGCGTGCCGCGCCGCATCCGCGGGCACGGCACGCACCCGGCATTCGGGCGTTAGTCGATGACGCCATCCAACAACTCGAGGCCAGCATGAACGCACCGACCACCGCATCGAGGAATGCCGCAGCGGATGCGGCCGCCCCCGTCGCGCCGCCGGCCGGCCTCGCGACGCGGGCCTCGGACGCGCGCATCCAGGGGCCGCGGATCTACAACCTGTTCCCGCTCCTCGTCGGGCGGGTCTCGGACTGGACGGCCGAGCTGCCGCGGATCGCCGCCCTCGGCTTCGATTGGGTCTACCTGAACCCGTTCCACGCCACCGGCGGCTCGGGCAGCCTTTACGCCGTCGCCGACCCCGAGCGGCTGGACGATCGCTTCCGCGATCAGGACGGCACCTCCGACGACGATCAGATCCGGTGCTTCTGCACGGCGGCCGAGGCCATCGGCCTCTCGGTGATGACCGACCTCGTCATCAACCACACCGCCAACGACGGCCGCCTCGCCCGCGACAGGCCGGACCTGTTCGTGAAGGAGGCCGACGGCTCGATCGCCAGCCCGGCGGCGGTCGATCCCGACGATCCGTCGATCCGCACCGTCTGGGGCGATCTCGCCGAGCTCGATTACCATTCGGAGGGCCCGCGCAGCGAGCTGACCCGGATCTGGGACGCCTACATCGCCCATCTCCAGAGCCTCGGCGTCGCCGGCTTCCGCTGCGATGCGGCCTACAAGGTCCCGCCGGAGACGTGGCGCGCCCTGATCGGGCAGGCGAAGGCGCGCGAGGCCGGCTGCCTGTTCGCCGCCGAGACCCTGGGCTGCACCTTCGAGGAGGCCAAGGCCACCGCCGGCGCCGGGTTCGACTACCTCTTCAACTCGTTCGCGTGGTGGGACCTGAAGAAGCCCTGGGCGCTGGAGCAGTACGAGCGCCTGCGCGTCATCGCCCCCTCGATCGCGTTCCCCGAGAACCACGACATGCCGCGGCTCGCGGCCAAGGTGTCGGGCGGCCCGGAGGCCGTCGCCGCGCAGCTGCGCAGCCGCTACGCCCTCGCCGCGTTCTACTCGGCCGGCGTCCTGATGCCGATCGGCTACGAGTGGGGTTATCGCCGCGCGGTCCACGTCGTCGACACGACGCCGGCCGACCGCGAATCCGAGACCGGGATCGACATCTCGGCCTATGTCGCCGCGATCAACGCCCTGCGCGCCGAGCTTCCGGCCGCCAACGTCGAGGGCGCGCAGGCCCGGATCTCCGCGCCGGACGCCGATTTCGTCGCGCTCGCCCGCTACGATTCCGGCCATCCGGCCTCCGCCCGGCACGCCGTCATCCTGCTCTTCAACCCGACCGACAAGCCGGTGCCGGTCGATGCCGGGGCGCTGATCACCCGGACGGGCGGCCAGCTCGGGCCGTTCGTCGACCGCACGCCGGAAGCCGAGCCGATCGCCTTCCATCCCGGCAGCGCCATCGACCTGGCGCCGGGCGAGCTGCGCATCATCAGCGCCGTCGCGGCGGCCGTGACCAAGCTGCCGAGCCGCGGAACGCCGGACGGCACCGGCCGCGTCGTGATCGAGGCGGTGACGCCGGAACTCGACGGCGGCCGCTCTCCGGTCAAGCGCGTCGTCGGCGAGAACCTGCGGATCGAGGCCGACATCTTCTCGGACGGTCACGAG